>NZ_AP014545.1:1564583-1877500 GCF_016592435.1 Amphritea japonica ATCC BAA-1530
ACATAGATCACAGCCCGTACAGGCGGCAGTATCGATGTTTACAAAGGCGAGTTCTTTCTCTTTACCGTTGGGTTTGATGACGGTCTCTCGACGGGTCACCAGAATGGCGGGGCAGCCAACATCGAGACAGTTACTGCACCCGGTGCATTTATCATCATCCACTTTCAGAGGGGGTAACTGGCTGTAGCGTTCAGTCAGTACGCAAGGCTGATTCGTAATAATGACCGACGGCTCTTTCACTTTGGTTTCACTGCGCAGTGCTTTAAACAGGGTTGGCAGCTCATAGGGGTTCACTTCATGTATTCGTTCTGACTTAACGCCCAGCGCTTCACAGAGCTTTCGGAAATCGACCTGCATGGTTGCTTCGCCATGAATATCCAGGCCTGAAGAGGGAGCGTTCTGACCTCCTGTCATACCCACAGCCCTGTTATCCAGCAGCAGAACGGTCACATTACCCTTGTTGTAAGTTATATCCAGTAACCCCTGCATGCCCATATGCATAAAGGTTGAATCGCCAATGACCGCGAGTACATTTTTATTTTTATCAGCTTCACTGCGGCCTTTGTCGATACCCATAGCAACGCTGAGGGATGCGCCCATACTGATAGTTGTATCAAGGGCGTTCCATGGGTGGCCTGCGCCCAGCGTATAACAGCCGATATCACCGGAGATAATTGTATTCTTGATATGGGAAAGGCAGTAGTAGATGCCCAGATGAGGACAGGCCACACATAGCGTGGGTGGACGAGGAAACAGCTCTTCAACGGGAATCAGTTCGTCCTTACAGGGTGTGCCCATCAGCTTGCTGATGCAGGGGGCCAGTACACTCGGAGAGAGTTCACCGATGCGGGGCAGAATATCCTTACCATAAACGTTAACGTCGGCTGCCCTTAATTCGGTTTCAAGCAACGGCTCTACCTCTTCCACGACGACCAGTTTATCGACGCTGGTGGAAAACGCTCTTATCTTTTCAATGGGAGCGGGGTGGCTGAATCCGAGCTTTAAGACCGGAGCTTCGGGATAGGCCTCTTTGACGTGGAAGTATGCAGCTCCTGAGGTGACAAATCCGACAGACTGGTCACTGCCATTTTCAGTGTAGTTTAGCGGGTGGTCTTCACTAACCTGTCGAAGTACCTGATCCCGTGCCATCATCAGTGGAATACGTTTTTTCGCATTGCCAGGCACCATGACTAAGCGGGCTGGGTCCTTGGTAAACCCTTTGGGTTCATAGGTTTCTGCCGGGCTACTGGTGACTACTCCTTTAACATGACAGATACGGGTAGTAAGCCGGACAATGACAGGGACTTCGTACTGCTCTGAGAGAGCAAACGCAAGTCTTGTCATTGCGTAAGTTTCCTGCGCGTCTGAGGGTTCAAGGATAGGTAAATGGGCAAACCGGCCCCAGTAACGGGAATCTTGCTCATTCTGAGAAGAGGAGAGCCCAACGTCGTCAGCAACGACCAGAACTAAGCCGCCAACCGCACCGATCAGTGTTTGGGTCATCAGCGCATCAGAGGCGACATTGACACCTACATGCTTCATCGCACATAGCGCGCGAGAGCCAGCCAGAGAGGCCCCGATCGCTACTTCCAGCGATACCTTCTCATTAATGGACCACTCGGTATATACCTGCGGATATGCGGCAATAAACTCAAGAATTTCAGTCGAAGGAGTGCCTGGATAGGCTGATGCAACTGAACACCCGGCATCACGTGCGGCCTGGGCCACCGCTTCATTACCGGAAATAAACTGACGTTGATCCTGTTGGGCCGGTTGTGTTGCGCTCAAGGGCAAACTCCTTACTTAGTTAAAAGCGATACACTTATATTTATTTTTAATATGAAAGTGAATCATAAGGAGGTTATTCTAAAGAGATAAGACGGGCTACAGACTGATCTGTGTCAAGTAGAGAGAATAACCCCGGGCGATAACGGCAAAAGTTATATCTCTAGGGGTGTTGGGGAGAAGAATAAAGGGTTTAGAGCCATAAGGGCCGTTGTTCGTCGCTCGAACGTCACAAAAGGCGTGACGTGTTCGTTGCCCGATAAAAGCTTTCTTTTATTTTGAGAGAGGTAATCAGAGAGTTAATTTATTTGTAAGAAAATTATTCTGTTGTTTGTGCTGGGGCTGATAATTCCGAGCCCCGAGCCCCGAGCCCCGAGCCCCGAATCAGCTGCTGTGTTGCTGCATATACCGTTCTACGGTATCAACCACCGCTTGTGTTTGACTATCAATTTCCAGGTTGATTTTATCGCCAGCAGATGACGCGCCAAAAGTGGTGACAGTTAAGGTTTCCGGTATCAGATAAACATTAAACCGGTTCTCTTTTACGTCGCCGATAGTGAGGCTGCAGCCGTTCAGAGCGACAAAGCCTTTAGGTAAAATGTACTTCATCAGGTCGGGCTCAGCTTCGAACCAGATAATACGGTTATCTTCGGGCTGCTCAATGTTTATGATAGAGGCCTGACCGTGAATATGTCCGGAGAGCATATGTCCGCCGATCTCATCACCAATGCGGGCCGCACGTTCAAAATTGACACTATCACCCGGTTTTAATTCGCCCAGATTCGTGACTTTAAGCGTCTCCATAATCAAATCAAACTTGACCTGATTAGCGGTAAAAGCTGTTATGGTCAGGCAGGTACCATTAACTGCGATACTGGCACCGGTTTGAAGATTGTCACAATGCTTTTGAGGCAGCTCTAGTGTTAACTGCATGAACTGATTTTTAATTACTGTCGTAATAACGCTTGCAGTGCCTTGAACAATACCGGTGAACATAATTTTTCCTGTTAATACCTGACTGGACTATGTTTATAGAGGCAGACTGCCTTGATTGCAATGCTTAGGGGGATGGATATGAAAGTTCTTATCAGTGGCGCGACTGGCTTTATCGGTCGTCATCTTGTACCAAGATTACTGGAGCATAGTCACGAACTGGTGGTCTGGAGTCGTTCTGAGAGCAAAGCGAGAGGGCTATTTGGCGATTCAATAAAGGTTATTACCGATCTGTCACAGATTGATAGCGGTGATCATATTGAAGGCATTATCAATCTGGCGGGAGAAGGTATTGCAGACAAACGCTGGAGCGATGAGCGTAAGCAGTTGCTACTTGAAAGCCGTATCGAGACCACCGCAGCATTGGTTGATCTGGTTAAACGTTTGGAGTGTAATCCGGATGTGCTGATCAGTGGATCTGCTATTGGTTATTATGGTTGTCGTAGTGATGATCTGGAATTGAATGAACGGGGCGAAGTCGTTGATGATTATACCCATCAGCTGTGTAAACAGTGGGAAACGACGGCACTTAAAGCGCAGGCGTTTGGTGTGCGTGTTTGTTTAATCAGAACGGGGATTGTATTGGGTGAGGGTGGTGCGTTATCAAAGATGTTGCCGGCTTTCCGCTTAGGTCTTGGAGGGCCTATTGCGCGGGGGACTCAGTGGATGTCCTGGATTCATATTGATGATCAGGTAGAGATTATCAATATGATGTTGTCCCAGCTACAGTTTGCCGGGGCCTATAATCTGACCGCGCCGGGTGCGGTGACGAATGAGGAGTTTACCCGGGAATTGGCTTCAGCCATTAACCGCCCCGCCTGGTTTCGTGTTCCCGCTGCCATGCTGGAGTTATTGCTGGGAGATGGCAGTGAACTACTGATCCGGGGTCAGAGGGTCTATCCGGAGAGATTATTAGAGGCTAATTATAAGTTTGCATTCCCCGATCTGGCATCGGCCCTGCATCAGGTACTTGAACCCTCAGACTAACCCTGGCGAAAACTTACGCCTGGGGCTTCAGTTGATTTTCCCTGATATGCATCAGTGCTGAGGCTAACAGATCGCCAGACCAGGGGCCGGCTTCGGAGCCACTGATGTAGCTTTCCATATCGATCAATAGCAGCTCGAGTGTTTTACTGTTGTTTAACTCACTCAGGTCAAGGCTGTTGTTAAACTGGATGTGTGGCCAGAATAAACGCGCCCATTCCAGCATCAATAGCCGCGCTTCCAGCGGCGTATCATTATTACAAGCATCCAGAGCCTGACTGAAAGCCAGTTGTTCTGCTTTTAATATTTGATTCAGCTTGTCACTGTCATTTATCGGAGGGGTTTGCGTGGGAGGTGACGGTTCGCTTTGCTGATTTTTCTGAGCGGGTTGTTTACGTCGTTGAGATGAAAAGCTATAGAGCCAGCCCAGGGACGTTATGATTGCTACTGATGCTAATAGCCATACAAGCAGACGTACGCTGCCGTTAGTTTCAGTGTTTGCGGTGGTATCGACTGACCGTTCTTTGTCCGCCTGATCTGTTTCAGCCGCTGGTGCAGGAGCATCAGCCAGAGGTTCATTTCTTGGAGAGGCCGGTTCTACTCTCAGTACTATCTGGGGCAGACTGGCCTTTTCACTTTTATCCAGCGTCAGATTCCACCAGGGAATTGTGATCGCCGGAAGAGTGACTTCTCCTCGTTCAACAGGGGTGATGCGCACGGTTTCCGTCCGACTGCTGATGATACCTTTTACGGTGTTTTTTTGTTCCAGCTGGACATCTTCCACCTCGATAGTGGCCAGTTCATTGCGTAGAGAGATCAAAGACGGTAGTTGCTCTGCCAATAGGCCCTCCGCTGTGATTTTCAACGTGCGAGTCTGACTCTCTCCTACCGTCAGGTGGTTGGGAGACTGTGTCAGATCTTCCAGTGAGAGCTTGCTGGATGGAAGCCAGTAACCGCGAATCTTTTGGCTAGGCTGAGGCAGTACATCAATAAAAATAGGCTCTGAGTTTAATTCCGGGGTGCCTGGTCCGGCGCTAAAATGAGCGGCGGGTATTGAGAGTTGTCCTGCTTGTTGGGGAAAGAGAGCGTAGTTTTGTTCGACAACCTTATAGGTCTGACCGTTAATTTCACGGGTGTATTGCTGTTTCTCACCTAACGGCACAATCTCAGTGTCGGGTATTAAAGGTTCCGAGAGAGAAGCCATCGGTGGCAGGTCGTCGAGATGGAACAGGCGCTGACTATAGAGAACCTGGCTGCCCTGATAGACCTCGTAGCCATCAACGGCACTCTCTAAATAGGCGTCATTACTGATTATCGCCGCCGCTCCGGTTTCCCCGGCGACAGTGATCAATAAAGGTTGACTGAATTCATTATTAAACTGAAGAGGCGGTATCTGCAATTCGCCTGAGTGTCTTGGTCTGAGCAGAATTTGCCAGCGCGTCGTGTATTGATTTTCTCCGTTCGCAAAGCTGGAAACTGTCATCTGCTTACTTCCGAGAAAATGGAAGTCACGGGTCAGGGGAGAAAAGTCCGGGCGGCCAGATGCTCTTTGATCTACTTCAACGGTGAGGCGAAGTGTTTCACCCTCTGCGACTGAGTAACGATCTGAAAAGACACTGACCTGAGCTAGAACCGGTAGAGCGATAAGTGCAATAAATCCGGCAAGGGTGCTACGGGCTGGATGAAACAGAAACGACATAAGCGGGTTTATCTCCGGTTTTCCGGTCTCAATATGCAAAGGCTAAAACGTTATGTAGTAATAACACCAGCCGATAGTTAGCTTAATAGGCTGAATGAGTGACAGTTACTTATTTCAGCAACCTTAGCATAACTGAATAATATGCTTAAAAGATATATTTCGGCCATCATAACCTGTTGTTTTTACTATACTCAGATAGGACGTCATTCAGGCGTTTGCCTGCCTTTAGTAAGGGGGATATATGGCTCTTGGGCTCCGTGAAACGCGAATGGCATTACTGGCATCGCTTACCCATCAGATTAAAACCCGGTTAACGGGTAAACGAGCGAGGCAGGTTCAGGCCTTCGCTGACTGTTTCTATGCTACTTGTACTGATGAAGATATAGCTCACTGGCGAAGCGAGGACCTTTATGGAGCAACTCTGTATGCCTGGGAGTTTCTTCAGGAACATAACTCTGAACAGCCAAAGGTCAGGGTATTTAATCCTGATTTTGAACAACATGGATGGCAGTCTGCACATACGATAGTGCAAGTATTGAGTGATGATCTGCCGTTTACGATGGATTCTATTCGTGTCGAGCTTAGTCGCCGTCATCTGGGTATTCATGGTGTTCATAACTCAGTCTTGAGTTTGAAAAGAGACGGCAATAAGTTGTTCTCTGATTTCCTTAGCAGTACCAGTCGCTCGAAGAACGTACGCCATGAAACCCTGATTACACTGGAGATTGATCGACATACGGATCCGGAGCTGCTGATTGATCTGCAAGCGGATTTAGATGATGTTTTATATCAGGTCGCCGTTGTCGTAAACGATTTTGAGCCGATGCTCGGTAACATTGATGAACTGCTATCAATGTATGATCAGATTAAAGCAGACAAGCGGCCTGCGGGGCTGGCTGAAACACGGGAGTTTGTGCGCTGGTTGAAGTTGCATTTTACCTTTCTTGGTTACGATGAATATCAACTGGTTAACAAAGGCGATGAAGCGTTAGCGCTGGTTATGGGTAGTCAGAAAGGGCAGCTTAAGTACTGTGATGAGTATTGCCGGGCTGAATTGGTCGATGATTCTCTCCGCGAGAATGCGCCCTTTACATTGATTCCTGATCTGCTTTCATTTACTAAGTCACCCAGTAAATCCCGCGTTCACCGACCTGCTTATCCTGATTACATCATCCTGAAACGCTTCGATAAGATGGGGCGTGTGACGGGCGAAAGTCGCTTTCTGGGTTTGTATACATCCGAGGTGTACATCGGTAACTCTCGTCAGATTCCGGTTGTCAGAGAGAAAGTGGCTGCTGTTCTGGCCCGGTCTGAGCGCCATGAAAATGGGCATGACTGGAAAGAGTTGCAACAGATTCTTGAAGTACATCCCAGAGATGATCTGTTTCAGGCGAGTATTGATGAACTTTATGAAACAACAATCGCTATCTTACATATTCATGAACGCCGCCAGATTCGCCTTTTCTTACGACGTGATCCATTTGGGCAGTATGTTTCCTGCCTGTTATATGCGCCTCGTGATGTCTATAGCACTGAATTCCGGTTACGGGCTGAGCAGACCCTGCTTACTGAGTTGAACTGTAATCGCGCGGAGTTTAATACCTATTTTTCAGAGTCCATTCTGGCCCGGACACACTTTATTCTACGCAGTAATCAGACGATTCCACACGAGATTGATGTGGAAGGGTTGCAGCAAAAGGTTCGTCAGGCTGCCCGAAGCTGGTCGGATGAACTTTATGGTTCATTGATCGAGGCGTTAGGTGAAGAGATGGGAATTGTCGTCTTCAATCGCTTTGGCCGAGGATTTCCATCTAGCTATAAAGAGGATTTTCCAGCACGTACTGCGGTAGTTGATATTCAGCATATGGAGAAGCTGAACAATGATAATCAACTCTCATTAAGTTTCTACCGTGCGTTGGAAACACCGGACGCCAGTTTCAATTGCAAACTTTTCAACCTGGGAGCGCCGCTACCTCTGTCTGATGTATTACCTATACTCGAGAATCTGGGTTTGCGGGTTATTGATGAGCATCCTTATGCCATCAATAGCGATCAGAATACGGTTTGGGTTCATGATTTCAGTTTGCAGAGCAGTATGGCTATACGGCATGCCCCGCAGGATATGAAAGAGGCTTTTCAGGACGCCTTTATGCAGATCTGGGGCGGTCATGTAACGAATGATAAATTGAATAGATTAGTACTGATGGCAGGCCTGACCTGGCGTCAGGTTGATCTTTTACGCGCCTATGGAGCCTATTTGAAACAGATACGCTTTCCGCTGACGGGTAGCGCGATAAATAATACGCTCACAGCGCACAGTAAAATCGCTGAACAACTGGTTGCTTTTTTTGACGCACGTTTCAATCCTGATCGGGAGGGGGGAGCAGAGACCGCTGAGCTTGAACAGCCTCTTTTAGCTAGCCTTGATCAGGTTGAGGGGCTGAATGATGATAAAATTATCCGCCAGTTTATTGCTGTGATTAAAGCCACTCTGCGTACAAATTTTTATCAGTTTAAGGCGTCGTCAGGGAACAAACCTTATCTGGCCCTTAAATTAAATCCGGCAGATATACCCAATATCCCACAACCTTGTCCTGTGTATGAAGTATTTGTCTTCTCGGCGCGATTTGAAGGTGTTCATTTGCGGGGAGGAAAGGTTGCCAGGGGTGGTTTACGCTGGTCAGATCGCTATGAAGATTATCGTACAGAGGTGCTGGGGCTGGTAAAAGCGCAACAGGTGAAAAATTCAGTCATTGTGCCTGTCGGGGCTAAGGGTGGCTTTGTCGCAAAGCGTCTGCAGGTGGAGATGACCCGGGATGAAACGCAGCGTGAGGGAGTAGAGTGTTACCGGCAATTTATCAGTGCGCTGCTTGATCTGACTGATAACCTGGCCGATGGCGTGGTTATTTCGCCAGATAATATGATTCGTTACGATGTGGAGGACCCTTATCTGGTTGTTGCTGCGGACAAAGGGACAGCAACCTTTTCTGATATTGCTAATGAAATTGCCGCGGAGTATCACTTCTGGCTGGATGATGCGTTTGCCTCCGGAGGCAGTCAGGGGTATGACCATAAAAAAATGGGTATTACCGCGAAGGGCGCATGGGTTTCTGTTGAGCGCCATTTCCGGGAGCTGGGTGTCAATGTGGCTGAAACCGATTTTAATGTCATCGGTGTGGGGGATATGTCTGGCGATGTGTTCGGTAATGGGATGTTGCTTTCAAAGCATATCCGATTGCAGGCGGCCTTTAATCACCAGCATATCTTCATCGACCCCTCTCCAGATACGGCGCGAAGCTGGCATGAGCGTGAGCGGCTTTTCAAACTCCCCCGATCGGGCTGGAATGATTATGATAAGGAGTTGATATCTACAGGGGGAGGCGTGTTTAATCGCAGTGCTAAATCAGTCCTGATTAGCGCTGAAATGAAACGTGCATTTGATATTAAAGAGGAACGTTTACCCCCCAATGAGCTGATATCGCGCTTGTTATGTGCTCCGGTTGATCTGTTGTGGAATGGGGGTATCGGTACGTATATCAAAGCCAGTTACGAAACCCATGAGGAGGTAGGTGATAAGGCTAACGATGGATTGCGTGTCGATGCCCGTGATCTGCTTTGCCGGGTGATTGGAGAGGGGGGAAATCTGGGTGTTACTCAACAGGCGAGAATGGAGTATGCCAGTAATTTCGGCCGCGTGAATACCGATTTTATTGATAATGCGGCGGGGGTTGATTGCTCTGATCATGAGGTCAATATCAAAATATTGCTTAATGATGTATTAGATAACGGCGATCTTACACAGAAGCAACGCAACCTGCTGCTCCATGAAATGACGGATGATATTAGTGTCAGGGTGTTGACGAATAATTATCGTCAGGTTCAGGCTATCAGCCTGGAGCTGGTCCATGCGGTTAACGGAATGGGGGAGAACCGGCGGTACATTCAGGATCTCGAACAGCGAGGGCAGCTAAATCGTCAGCTGGAGTTTCTGCCTGATGATGAGGTTTTGTCAGAGCGGCAGGCGGTTGGTGCAGGACTTACCCGGCCTGAGATAGCGGTACTTGTTTCATATAGTAAGGGCGAACTTAAGCAGTTGTTATTGAACTCACCGGCGCCTGATGTTCCTTTTCTTGCAGGGGAACTGATGACCGCTTTTCCTCAGCGCCTGGTTGACGCTTATCCATTATTCTTACAACAACATCCATTGAAAAGGGAGATTATAGCCACTCAGTTAGCCAATAATATGGTTAATTATATGGGATTTAAATTTGTTGACCGCTTACGGTCATCCACCCGGTCAGAGATTGACCGTATCGCACGTGCATATGTGTTAGCGCGAGAGGTGTTTGATCTGCAAAGTATTTGGCAGAAAATAGAGGCGCTTGATTACCAGGTAGATGCGAACATACAGCTGACAATGATGAATGAACTCCAGTATCTAGTCCGCAGGGCTACCCGTTGGTTTGTCGTGAATCGCAGTGAAAATGACACGGTCTGTCTACAAGAGGTTGAACTTTATCGTGCGACAATCAGTGAAATAGCGGGTCAGTTTGGCGGATACCTCTGTGGACAGCCAAAACAGGACTGGCATGAAGCCTACGAGCTTTTTGTCGATGCCAGAGTGCCTGATGAGTTAGCGGCGATGATTGCCGGTACCCGGTGCTTATATACGGTGTTGAGTATCATCGATGTGGCCGGTTCGAATGATCAACCGGTTGAGCGGGTTGCTGAAGTGATGTTTCGGGTCGGGGAAGTGTTACAACTTCACTGGCTAAGCGCTCGGCTGAATAAGCTGGAACGGGGAAGTCAGTGGCAATCACTGGCACGGGAGTCGTTTCGTGATGATATTGATAATCAACAGCGAGTCATCGTTGCGACAGTCCTTCGGTATACATCAGAGGGTGATGCCCTGGAGACCTGGATGACACAGCATGAGCAACCCCTGCTACGCTGGCAACAACTTGTTAGTGAGCTGAAAGTGGCAGAGAGACCGGATTATGCCATGTATACTGTGACAATCGCAGAACTGGTGGAATTGGGGCGAAGCTGTCAGTAAGATAGCCGACCATACACCGGGGATTGTCTCCTTCTATTAACTTAGTCCAGATATATATATGCAGCAGGTTATTGTCGATATTAATTTATCTTCAGAAGAGTATCTGGCCCATTATCAACAACGGGTCAATGAAGTTATTGCGGTTAGCCGGGATGGGCGGCGAATTAAGTTTCCTACATCCTTATTGCAACCTTACCTTTTACATAATGGCATTCATGGCTGTTTTCGGATAAGTTTCACCGATTCTGGCAAGTTCAACGCTATAGAGCGGCTCTGATTTTTTTACAGCGCTGACTGCTTTGCATATAATGCCCGCACATTAATTCGACTAACGGAATCCCATGCTCTATCAAGCTGCCCGATCTTTGATGTTTAAGCTCGATCCAGAAAAGGCTCACGACCTGTCTCTGAATGGTCTCAACCTGATGGCTAATCTGGGTTTGAGTTCTCTTTGTGCGACTAAATCGTTAAGTTCACCGGTTGAAGTGATGGGGATTCAGTTCCCAAATCCGGTCGGTCTGGCTGCGGGGCTGGATAAGAACGGAATCGCAATCGATGGGATGGCGGCACTTGGATTCGGTTTTGTTGAAGTCGGCACTGTGACACCTCGTCCCCAGCCCGGTAATCCTAAGCCAAGATTGTTCCGTATCCCTGAGCATCAGGCGATTATCAATCGGATGGGATTTAATAACCAGGGTGTGGATACACTGTTGGCGAATATTGAAAAGAGTCGCTTTGATGGCGTGCTGGGTATCAACATTGGTAAGAACTTTGATACTCCGGTTGAGCAGGCGACGGATGACTACCTGATCAGCATGCGCAAAGTGTATGAAAAGGCATCCTATATCACGGTGAATGTTTCATCGCCGAATACACCGGGACTCCGCACCTTGCAGTTTGGTGATTCTCTCAATGAGTTGCTGGCAGCTCTGAAGACTGAACAGGCAAAACTTGCTCAACTGCATGGTAAGTATGTTCCTGTCGCAGTAAAAATCGCACCAGACATGAATGAAGATGAGTTTGGGCTGGTTGCATCCGCCCTTAAGTCCTATGAAATGGATGGTGTGATTGCAACGAATACCACGCTGTCACGTGAGGGGGTTGAAAACTCGCCTATATCAGCTGAAGCGGGGGGGCTAAGTGGAGTGCCTGTACGTAACGCTGCTACTAAGGCTATTCGGATTCTGGCGCGGGAATTAGATGGTGCGCTGCCTATTATCGGTGTAGGCGGTATTACTAATGGTTTTGATGCGGCAGAAAAAATAGAAGCAGGTGCTTCATTGGTTCAGGTTTATTCCGGGTTTATCTACCGTGGCCCTGAATTGATAACAGAGTCGGTTAAAGCCATTGCGGATCTTAAGCACAAGGGTTGAAGCGTCGCTTTCTGAGTAAGGCAGTAACGACTTACAGGCATAAGAAAGGCTCCCTCAGGAGCCTTCTTTTTGTTCTATCCACACGTTACTCTGTAGTGGATCCGTAATTAATGGAGAGATGGGTTACTATTTATAGCTGAGACACCCGATTGACCATTCCAGTGAGCTTCCCGACCTTCTCGCCAGCCACTCATCCAGTGACTACGTAGATCTTGAACATTAACTGGGCACTCGTCTCTTGATTTTCCGACGAGCCCGGCTTGAAAACCGCGGTTGAAAAGTACTGAAGAACGATCACGTTTTTGTCTCTTCATAAGACAGCCTCTCTGGTTCTTATATTTTTCGATAGGTTGCTGCATGTGACGAGTTTAACAGTGAAATAGTGTTAGGTAATTTCAGTACATCCCTGCCTCTCAGCGAACCTGGTTTCTGTGACTCATTTGCTCCTGTTGTTTATGTTGCTTTATTGGATTTGATATATTGGCTATATCTCATAGTTTTTCAGTTGGACTATGAACTTCACAGAATTTCACAATGGCGGAAATATAATCGGGTGTGTAATTAAAAAAATATATTGAAGATATAATTTTAATAGAATTATATTTAACGCAACTGCAAAAATTGTTATGACTTCAATAGGTTGCGATCCATCTTTTAAACAGTCGAACCGGAGTGAAAAAAATTCACTTTAAAGACTATTATTTTGAATTCGAATCTTAGTCATTGGTCTTAAAAGCGTTTGCCGTTAAGATGCGCGTTCTTAATTGAGGTATTCCCTGCATATGAAATTCTTTGCTACCTGCCCTAAAGGGCTAGAGCCTGTTCTATTTGATGAGCTACAGGCCCTGAATGTTGAAACGCCAAAGCAAACGTTGGCCGGTGTTTATTTCTCCGGTGGGCTTGAGGCGGCGTATCGAGCTTGTTTATGGTCGCGGGTGGCGAACCGGATTTTGTTGGAGCTAAAGCGTTGCCCGGCAGAAACGGCTGATGAGCTCTATCGTGGCGTGAGAGAGGTTAGCTGGCTGGAGCATATGCGTCCGGAAGGAACTCTGCTGATCGACTTTACAGGCCAGTCTGAGGGAATCAATCATAGCCGGTTTGGTGCGCAGAAGGTTAAAGATGCGATTGTCGATCAGATTCGGGATGAAACTGGTCGTCGTCCATCGGTAGAGCGTCAGAAGCCGGACCTGCGGGTCAATGTTCACCTGCAGCGAGGCGAAGCAACGATCGCTATCGATATGTCAGGTGATAGCCTGCACCGTCGTGGATACCGGTTAGAGGCGGGTAAGGCGCCGATGAAAGAAAATCTGGCTGCAGCGCTGTTATATCGTTGCGGCTGGCCGGCTAAAGCCGCTGAAGGTCAGGCATTGCTTGACCCTATGTGTGGCTCTGGCACGTTGTTGGTCGAGGGGGCGTTAATGGCTGCGGATATCGCGCCAGGTTTGCTTCGCCGGGATTATGGCTTTACCTACTGGACGCAACACAATAATACGATCTGGCAGACGTTATTAGACGAGGCCAAAGAGCGTAGAGAGACCGGCCTAAAGCAGGCTAAAAGTCGTTTTGAAGGCTTCGATGCGGATATTAAAGTATTAAATCACGCCCGTGAGAATGCCCGACGTGCCGGAATTGAATCGCTTATACATCTTGAGCGCCGGGATCTTTCCAGGCTGTCTCGTCCCACCTCAGATGAGCAGGGGCTGGTCATTACCAACCCGCCTTATGGTGAGCGTCTGGGAGATGAACCGACACTGTTCTTTCTCTATCAGCACCTTGGAGAACGGTTAAAAGCAGACTTTGCAGGCTGGCAGGCAGCGGTGTTTACCGGAAACCCTGAGCTGTGCCGGATGATGAAGTTAGCGTCTGATAAGACCTATAAACTGTATAACGGAGCCATACCGAGTCAACTGCAGATCTTTAACATAAGAGCGCGTAAGGCCTCGGAATTATTAGTTGAGACTCCGTCTGAGTCAGTGCAGCCTGCCGTTGAAGCCACAGACGAAGTTGACGCTGCGCCAGTTGAGTTAAGTGATGGTGCCCAGATGCTGGCTAACCGTCTTAAGAAAAACCTGAAACAGCTGGGTAAGTGGGCAAAGCGTGAGAATATAAGTTGTTACCGCTTATACGATGCTGACCTGCCGGAGTACTCGGCGGCAATCGATCTTTATAACGACTGGGTTCATGTGCAGGAATATCAGGCACCAAAGAGTATCGATGTGGTAAAAGCGTTTGCCCGTTTGCAGGAGATCGTTGCAGTGCTGCCTTCTGTGTTGGGTATTCCTGCAGAAAAAATTGTATTGAAGCAGCGTAAGCGGCAACAAGGCACCAATCAATATGAGAAACGAGATCAGACAGAGCACTATTTCGATGTGAATGAAGGCGGTTGCCGGATTCTGGTGAATTTGGAAGATTATCTCGATACAGGCTTATTTCTCGATCACCGGCCTGTTCGTTTGCAGGTACAGCAGCAGGCTAAGGGGAAAGACTTTCTTAATCTGTTCAGTTATACATCAACAGTATCGCTTCATGCCGCCAAAGGCGGTGCCCGTTCAACGACCAGTGTCGATATGTCAGCGACCTATCTGAACTGGGCGCGTAAAAACTTTGCCCTGAATGGCTTCTCTGAGACGCAGCATCAGTTTATTCAGGAAGATTGTATTAAATGGCTGAAAGGGCAAAAAGGACAAAGTTACGATCTAATCTTTATGGATCCGCCGACCTTTTCAAATTCTAAACGTATGCATGATGTTCTGGATATTCAGCGGGACCATGTTGATTTAATTAAGTTGGCAATGGGGCTGTTACGTCCAGAGGGGAAATTGATTTTCTCTAATAACTACCGACGCTTCAAAATTGATCCGCAGTTGTCCGAAGTCTTTAAGGTAGTGGATATTACCCGTAAGACAATCGATCTTGATTTTAAGCGTCATGCCAGGATTCATCAGTGCTTTGAAATTTCTGCGTTAATGCAGAGTGCGGAAGAATAATGACGCCTGTCAATCTTCTTTAGGATATTTGGCTGTTACTTTTCCTGACTGCTTTAGTTTGACTAAAACCACCGTAAGGTGGTTTTTTTTGGTGCGGTAAATGTGCATGGGCTTGGTGCGAGATCTTATTGGCATAAAACCTGCTAAACAATAATGCACATTTAAAGAGCAATCAGGACTTACTTCTCTCCGCAGCTTAATAGCCGGTGATAAGACAAGGCTGAGATATATCTGATTGTGATGACGAATAAAAATTGCACCATAAGTGTGCCTTTAAGCCTTTTATTATGTTTATCGGTATCAAAAGAGTGCATGAATAATTAGGAGATCGCCGTGGAAAGCGTCAATAGCGCCGTTGAGACACTGGTTCAGAGTTCAAATACACTGTTTATTCTGATGGGTGCCATTATGGTATTCGCAATGCATGCCGGTTTTGCCTTTCTTGAGGTGGGTACGGTACGTCAGAAAAACCAGGTTAACGCTCTGGTTAAGATTATGACGGATTTCGGCTTCTCAGCGGTGGCTTACTTCTTTATCGGTTACTGGGTTGCCTACGATGTAACTTTCTTTCAGGATGCAGAAACGCTGGCGCAGGGTAATGGGTATGAGCTGGTTAAGTTTTTCTTTCTGATGACATTCGCAGCGGCCATTCCAGCAATTGTATCGGGTGGTATTGCCGAGCGGGCTCAGTTCTGGCCGTTTTTATTGGCATCTGCGCTCATCGTGGCGTTCGTGTATCCCTTTTTTGAAGGTATTATCTGGAATGGTAACTATGGTGTTCAGGATTGGCTGGAGGCATCTTTTGGTGCGCAGTTCCATGATTTTGCCGGCTCGGTAGTGGTGCATGGAGTCGGTGGCTGGTTAGGACTGGTTGCTGTGATTATGTTGGGT
This sequence comes from Amphritea japonica ATCC BAA-1530, assembly GCF_016592435.1. Taxonomy (NCBI): domain Bacteria; kingdom Pseudomonadati; phylum Pseudomonadota; class Gammaproteobacteria; order Oceanospirillales; family Oceanospirillaceae; genus Amphritea; species Amphritea japonica. The sequence continues at coordinate 1,580,352 of NZ_AP014545.1, forward strand.
ATCCGAAAAGGGCGCTACAGAAATGGCAGGCTGGTGGCTTTTCCGCCTTCGAATATCCCATTTCTGGCGTTAGGCGCATGGATTCTTTGCATCGGTTGGTTTGGTTTTAACGTCATGTCTGCACAGACTCTGGATGGGATTTCAGGTCTGGTGGCCGTTAATAGCCTGATGGCGATGGTTGGTGGAATTATTGTTTCTTTGTTGATGGGTAGGAATGACCCAGGCTTTATTCATAACGGCCCATTAGCGGGGCTGGTAGCGATCTGCGCGGGCTCTGATATTGTGCATCCAATTGGTGCGCTGATGATTGGTGGTGTTGCCGGTGCGTTGTTTGTCTGGATGTTTACAGTGGTCCAGAATCGTTGGAAGATTGATGATGTATTGGGTGTGTGGCCATTACATGGTCTGTGCGGGGCATGGGGTGGTATTGCTGCGGGTATCTTTGGTGCAGGCTCTCTGGGGGGCTTGGGCGGGGTTAGCCTGATGTCTCAGGTTGTTGGTACTCTGATGGGTATTGCTGTAGCCGTGATCGGAGGGGTAATCATCTATGGTGCGATTAAAGTGATCATGGGTCTTCGTCTGGATGAGGAAGAGGAGTTTAATGGTGCTGATTTGTCGATTCACAAGATTGAATCAAGCTCTGAAGACTGATTATCTGTTCTTATTAAAAAAGCCGGGCTAAGCCCGGCTTTTTTGTAGCTGGAAATTATCAGCAAGGGTGTGTAGGCGGGCTATATATTAGATACCCTGTGTATAAAAGAATGCCTGTTTTTAATTCTTGCTCTGAGTACTACCAGGCTTGCGAGTAAAAGTAATATTCCGCTAATCAGGGCTAAAGGGCTGTTCAGTAGTGTGATACAGGCAATGCCGCCTGCCAAGTAGATAAAGGGTTGTTCTTCGTAGAGCCATTGGGGGGTGTAGCCATCAAGTCTGCCGCGGGATATTTGTGACAAGAGCAGGCGTTGCTCACGTCTGTCTATGCGCCGGTAGTTAGAGCGTTTAATCCAGATAGCGCTGCCAAATATATACAGGGCCAGGGCCGTAATAAGGGCAGGGCTACTGCTGTTGGAAAGCAAAAGTAAGATGGCGCAGACGCCAATATAAAAGTAGGGCAGACTCTCGTACAGGGGGGCTGGAAGCTTCATGCTAGTGCGCCTCTTGTCATGTTTGATTTAATCCCCACCCGTTTATTAGATTAGCTGTAGCAGGGAAAAATGGGATATTTTACACATGAAAAGTATTCATACTTGAATTTATATGCGCGTAAAAGTGGGGGGTGGGGTGTTTAATAGGGAGGGGTGGTGAGGCTGATTTGTTCTTTGCTGGTAAATTAGTTCAGGTAAAAAAAAGGCCGCTATAAGCGGCCTTTTTTTGAATTGTAATTACTTAGTAGGGTAATCACGCTGGGTAGGTCCAGTGTACAACTGACGTGGACGACCAATTTTGTTCGGGCTGCTGTGGAACTCACTCCAATGCGAGATCCAGCCAATAGTCCGGGACAGTGCAAAGATAACGGTAAACATATTGGTTGGGATACCGATTGCCTTCAGGATGATGCCGGAATAGAAGTCTACGTTTGGATACAGCTTACGCTCGACGAAATACTCGTCTTCCAGGGCGATCTGCTCAAGACGTTTGGCGATTTTAAGCAGTGGATCATTTTCGATCCCCAGCTCTGCCAGTACTTCGTCACAGGTTTGTTTCATAACCTTAGCCCGTGGGTCAAAGTTACGGTAAACCCGGTGACCAAAGCCCATCAGGCGGAAAGAGTCATCAGGGTCTTTTGCACGGACGATGAACTCTTCGATATTAGCTTCATCGCCAATCTCGTTAAGCATAGTCAGTACGGCTTCGTTTGCGCCACCGTGAGCAGGGCCCCAAAGAGCAGCAATGCCAGAAGCGATACAAGCGAATGGGTTGGCACCAGATGAGCCGGCGAGACGTACTGTAGAGGTCGATGCATTCTGCTCGTGGTCTGCGTGCAGCAGGAAGATCTTATCCATGGCTTTAGCCAGTACTGGATTAGTTACATAATCTTCGCACGGATTGCCGTACATCATCTGCAGGAAGTTATCGGCATAGTCCAGATCGTTACGCGGGTACTGGAATGGCTGACCAATGCTGTATTTGTAGCACATGGCTGCGATAGTCGGCATCTTAGCGATCAGACGGTATGCACATACTTCCCGGTGGTGAGCATCATCGATGTCCAGAGAGTCGTGATAGAACGCAGATAGCGCGCCTACAACACCGACCATGATAGACATTGGGTGAGCATCACGACGGAAGCCATTAAAGAAGTGGTTCATTTGCTCGTGAACCATGGTGTGCTTCTTAACGGTATTGACGAAGGTTTGCTTCTGTTCAGCTGTAGGTAGTTCACCATTCAACAACAGGTAGCAAGTTTCGAGATAGTCCGAATTTTCTGCAAGCTGCTCAATCGGGTAGCCGCCGTGCAGTAATACACCTTTGCCGCCATCTATATAAGTGATGGAGGAATCGCAGGCTGCAGTAGAAACAAAACCTGGATCGTAAGTGAACAGACCTTTTCCGGTCAGCGCTCTAACATCAACAACATCGGGGCCCATTGTGCCGGAGTAGACGGGTAGCTCAAAAACCTCATCAATACCGTCGATTGTTAAGCGTGCTTTCTTGTCAGCCATTATAGGCTCCTATCATTTCTGTTTATCTGAATGACTTTATAAATTATAGCGGGTCATCTCTTGTTACTGCAGGGTTTTCACCAATATATGCAGCACTCGCAGCCCTTAATTTCTAGTCACAATCTAAGAGTCTAAGCTCGCAATAGGACCCAGACACTATAGAGAGTTAGGATTATTTGTCAATTCAATCGAAGCTGCTTATACCGCAATGCAACAATTCTATTATTAGATTTATCAGGAAAGCCAAAATAGCTGAATAATCATTTAGTTGTAAGTTGGGTTTTGTTTAATAAAAGCACTAGACAATAGGCTTATAAAGGGTGTTGATTAATTGTATTGCGACAATTTGCTGGTATACTCTCGTTCCAGCTTACACCCTCATTCGGGACGGGTGTTGGCGTTGGACCGAGGTGCTTATCTTTGTCTTTGAACACTACCTTTTAAACAACTTAGCTCTGCAACCGGGCTTAACATAAGTGTGAACAAGAGCCGTGAACAAGAAAAGACCCGTAAATTTAGATCTACGAACTATCAAACAGCCGATTTCGGCTATCACTTCCATTCTGCATCGTGTAACAGGACTGGCGTTATTCTTTGGCGCTTTCTTTATGCTATATGCACTTGGGATGTCTCTAGAGTCTGAGCAGGGCTTCGATGCTGCTTCTCAGATGCTGACGGAGAGCTTCTTTGCGAAGTTGATTGCCTGGGGATTGGTTTCAGCGTTGCTGTATCACTTCTTTGCCGGTATCAAACATCTGGTGATGGATTTTGGTCATTGTGAAGAGTTGGAATGTGCGCAGTTGGCAGCCAAGGTAACCCTGGGCGTCTCTGCTGTTTCTATTCTGCTGGCAGGAGTATGGATATGGTAACTTCAATTACAAGTTTTGGCCGAAGTGGTCTGTACGACTGGATGATCCAGCGTGTTTCCGCTGTTGTGCTGCTTGCTTATACCGTCTTTATGATTGGTTATATGCTGTTTGGTTCAGAACTGGACTATCAGCAATGGAAAGAACTGTTCGAATGCACTGCGATGCGTATCTTTACGCTGCTGGCTTTGCTGTCTATGGCGGCACACGCCTGGATCGGCATGTGGTCTATCTCTACTGACTATATTAAGCCAACCGGTATTCGCTTCTTGTTCCAATCAGCTTGTGGTCTCCTGACGTTTATTTACGTCGTTTGGGGCATTCAGATTCTGTGGGGAGTGTAAGATGAGCAGCAAGCTACGTACGCTGACTTTTGACGGTATTGTTATTGGTGGTGGCGGCGCAGGAATGCGTGCGGCACTGCAATTGGCCCAGGGTGGTCTGAATACCGCGTGTATTACTAAAGTATTTCCAACCCGTTCGCACACTGTGTCAGCGCAAGGTGGTATCACCTGTGCGATAGCGAGTGCGGATCCAAATGATGACTGGCGTTGGCACATGTACGATACCGTTAAGGGTTCCGATTATATCGGTGACCAGGACGCTATCGAGTACATGTGTACAGTAGGCCCTCAGGCGGTATACGAGCTAGACCATATGGGTATGCCGTTTTCCCGTACTGAAGAAGGACGTATTTATCAGCGTCCATTTGGCGGTCAGTCAAAGAACTTCGGTGAAGGTGGTCAGGCTGCGCGTACTTGTGCTGCAGCTGACCGTACCGGTCACGCTCTATTACATACTTTGTACCAGGCGAATATGAAAGCCGGTACTACGTTCATGAATGAATGGTATGCCGTTGACCTGGTAAAGAATGATGATGGCGCTGTTGTTGGTGTTATCGCAATCTGCATCGAAACTGGCGAGACTGTTTACGTTAAGGCTAAGGCAACAGTTCTAGCGACCGGCGGTGCGGGTCGCATATTCCAGTCGACTACTAACGCTCTGATCAATACCGGTGACGGTATGGGTATGTCTCTGCGTGCAGGTGTTCCTGCTCAGGATATGGAGATGTGGCAGTTCCACCCAACCGGTATAGCGGGTGCGGGTGTGCTTGTTACTGAAGGTTGTCGTGGTGAAGGCGGTTATCTGGTCAATAAGGATGGCGAGCGTTTCATGGAGCGTTATGCGCCAAACGCGAAAGACCTTGCTGGTCGTGACGTTGTAGCCCGCTCTATGGTGCTGGAGATTCTGGCTGGCCGTGGTTGTGGTGAAGATGGCGATCATGTATTCCTGAAGCTTGATCATCTGGGCGAAGAAGTATTGCAGTCCCGTCTGCCGGGTATCTGTGAACTATCCAAAACCTTTGCGCATGCTGATCCGGTTAAAGAGCCTGTTCCAGTTGTTCCGACTTGTCACTATCAGATGGGTGGTGTTACTACCAATGTTGGTGGTCAGGCGATTGGCTGTGATGCTGACGGTAACGATCAGATTATAGAAGGTCTGTTTGCTTGCGGTGAAGTCGCTTGTGTATCTGTACATGGTGCTAACCGTCTGGGTGGTAACTCTCTGCTTGACCTGGTTGTATTTGGTCGTGCGGCCGGTATCCAGATTGAGAAGCAGATGGCTGAAGGTTACGCAGCGGAAGATGCGACTGAAGCTGATATCGAACGAGCAATGGCGCGTTTGAATCGTCTGAATAACTCCACCGGCGGTGAGAGTGTTGCTGAGGTTCGTGGAGATCTGCAGAAAACTATGCAATTGTACTTCGGTGTATTCCGCGAAGGCGATAGCATGGAGAAAGGTCTGGATATGCTGAAAGACCTGCGCAAGCGTGTAGAGAATCTGCATCTTGAAGACAAGTCTTCAGCGTTCAATACTGCTCGAATCGAAGCGTTAGAATTAGAGAACTTGATGGAAGTTGCTGAAGCGACTGCTATCGCCGCTCTGATTCGTACGGAAAGTCGCGGTGCTCATGCCCGTAATGACTATACCGAACGTGACGATGAAAACTGGTTATGCCACTCACTGTTCCACCCGGAAACAAAAGAGATCACTAAGCGTGCGGTCAATTTTGCTCCGAAGACGGTTGAAGCGTTCCCACCAAAAATACGAACTTACTAAGGGGTTGTTACGATGCTGGTAAGTGTATATCGCTATAATCCTGAGACTGATGATGCACCTTATATGCAGGATATCCATATTGATATCCCGGGCGGTAAGGACATCATGGTGCTGGACCTGCTGCAGCTTTTGAAAGATAAAGATCCGACTATGGGCTACCGTCGTTCATGCCGTGAAGGTGTGTGTGGTTCTGATGGTATGAACATGAACGGTCTGAATGGTCTGGCTTGTGTTACACCGCTTTCTGAAGTGGTTGTAAGTGACAAGTTGGTATTGCGTCCTTTGCCGGGTCTGCCGGTTATTCGTGACCTGGTTGTTGATATGAGCCAGTTCTACGCGCAATATGAGAAGATCAAGCCGTTCCTGATCAACGATACGCCGGCGCCGGCTATTGAGCGTCTGCAATCGCCAGAGGAGCGTGCAGAGCTGGATGGTTTGTACGAGTGTATTCTATGTGCATGCTGTTCTACGGCTTGTCCATCCTTCTGGTGGAATCCAGACAAGTTCATCGGTCCTTCTGGTTTGCTGCAAGCATACCGGTTCCTGGCAGATACTCGTGATACTGCTCAGGAAGAACGATTGGCTGATCTAGATGACCCATTCAGCGTATTCCGCTGTCATGGGATCATGAACTGCGTCAACGTTTGCCCTAAGGGTCTTAACCCAACAAAGGCAATCGGTAAAATCCGAAACATGTTGCTCTCTCAGGCAACCTGATTCGCACAAAAAGCGGCTCCTAATTAGGAGCCGTTTTTTTTTGGCTTTTTTGTACTAGTCAAAAGGCTTATATCGCATTGGACTAAAACTTTTTAGAATTCCCTCTGCATTGATATATGAACGGCGTATGAAAAGGCGTAGAATCACGTCCCGTATGTCCTGTACCTCTATCAGGGTATGCACGTGAGAAATAATAACGGTAACTAAACAGGGGACGGCCGACAGGCCAGTTGGACAGGACGTAGTGCATCCTGGACTTCGTAAAGTACCCCTGAGCCAGGGTGATCAAGAATGCAAGAAGGCATAATGGAGCTGATGTGGAAGAATGCCCATCTTAACGGTGGCAACTTGTCTTACATCGAGCAGCTATATGAAACCTATCTGATGGACCCCAACGCGATTCCTCAGGAGTGGCGTGAAGAATTTGATCGACTCCCCAAAGTCGGCGATAACCTGACCCAGGATGTTCCACATTCTACGGTACAGGAACATTTCCTTTATCTGGCTAAGAACCAGCGTCGTGCAGCGCCTGCTGCAGGCAGTAGTGTTAGTTCTGAGCATGAGAAAAAACAGATCCGCGTCTTGCGGATGATCAATGCTTATCGTGTGCGTGGGCATCAAGCGGCTAATATTGACCCGCTGAACCTTATGCAGCGCGAAGCTATTCCCGATCTGGATCCTCGCTTCCACGAATTGTCGGAAGCTGACTTTGATACCACTTTCCAGTTGGGTTCTTTGTTCTTCGGAGCTGAAGAAGCAACGCTTAGAGAGATTATTGACGATCTGAAGAAGACCTACTGTACGACAGTAGGTGCTGAGTATATGCATATTGTTGATACTCAGGAAAAACGCTGGATTCAGTCGCGTCTTGAGCCTGTTCGTTCCCACCCGGTTGTTGATCTTGAGCGCAAGATGATGGTGCTTGAGCGTCTGACAGCGGCGGAAGGACTAGAGAAATATCTGGGTTCCCGCTTTGCCGGCGCAAAGCGCTTCGGCCTTGAAGGCGGCGAATCGATGATTGTTTCTCTGAACACGTTAGTTCAGCGAGCAGGAAAGCAGGGTGCACGCGAGGTTGTTATCGGTATGGCTCACCGGGGGCGTTTGAACACCCTGGTTAATATTTTCGGTAAAAATCCAGCTGAACTGTTCGGTGAGTTTGAAGGTAAGAAAACTCTGGAAACGTCAGGTGACGTAAAGTATCACCAGGGCTTTTCATCTAACGTGATGACAGGCGGTGGCGAAGTTCATCTGGCGATGGCGTTTAACCCGTCTCACCTTGAGATATCTGCCCCGGTAGTTGAAGGCTCTGTACGTGCCCGTCAGGATCGCCGTAATGATCCGGTTGGTACAACGGTTTTACCGGTTAACATCCATGGTGACCAGGCGTTTGCAGGTCAGGGTGTGGTAATGGAAACTTTCCAGATGTCACAGACCCGTGCCTATAAAACCGGCGGTACTATCCATCTGGTGGTTAATAATCAGGTTGGTTTTACCACCAACAAACTGGAAGACTCTCGCTCCTCTGAATACTGTACTGATGTTGCTAAGATGGTTCAGGCGCCAATTTTCCATGTCAATGGCGATGATCCTGAAGCGGTGCGTTTCGTTACGCAGCTGGCAGTTGATTACCGTACTGAATTTAAGAAAGATGTTGTCATCGACCTGGTGTGCTATCGCCGCCGTGGTCACAACGAAGCGGATGAGCCGTCTGGCACACAGCCGCTAATGTACAAACAGATCAAAGTTCAGAAATCGACTCGCGAGCTTTATGCGCAACAATTGATTTCTGAAGGTGTAGTTACTGCCGAGCAGTGTAAGCAGCTTGAGCAAAACTATCGTAAAGATCTTGAAGACGGTAAGCACGTAACGCACTCACTGGTGATGGAGCCTCAACAGGAGTTATTCGTTGACTGGGCGCCATACCTGGGACTGGAATGGTCTTTTGATTGCGATACTCGTGTTGACAATAAACTGCTTCAAGAGCTTGGCACTAAAATCTGCGAAGTGCCCGAAGGCTTCCAGGTTCAGCGTCAGGTTCAAAAAATCTATGATGACCGTAAGCGTATGGCTGTCGGTGCGATGGAGCTTAACTGGGGGATGGCTGAATCACTGGCCTACGCTTCTATTTTGGCTGAAGGTTTCCCTGTTCGTATCACAGGCCAGGATGTTGGCCGGGGTACGTTCTCTCATCGCCATGCGGTATTGCATGATCAGCGTAACGGAGAGGTCTACGAGCCTCTGAAGAATATTGCTGCTGATCAGCCACCGTTGACGCTGCATGACTCTTTCCTTTCTGAGGAAGCGGTGCTTGCATTTGAATACGGTTACTCGACCACCATGCCAAATGCGTTGGTGATCTGGGAAGCTCAGTTTGGTGATTTTGCCAACGGCGCTCAAGTCGTAATTGATCAGTTCATCACCAGTGGTGAGCATAAGTGGGCCCGTGTCTGTGGTCTGACTATGCTGTTGCCGCATGGTTTTGAAGGGCAGGGGCCTGAGCATTCTTCAGCCCGTCTTGAACGTTACTTGCAGCTTTGTGCAGAACATAATATCCAGGTATGTGTACCAACAACGCCTGCGCAGATCTACCATCTGTTGCGTCGTCAGGTTGTACGCCCGCTGCGTAAGCCTCTGGTTGTTATGTCACCTAAGAGTCTGTTACGTCACAAACAAGCGGTTTCCACGCTGGATGAGTTATCCGATGGCGGCTTCCTGCCGGTAATCGCTGAGACTGATCAGTTGGATCCTAAGAAGGTTAAGCGTCTGGTGCTGTGTAGCGGTAAGGTCTATTACGATCTATACAACCGCCGTGCGGAACTTGAAAAAGATGATGTTGCTATCGTCCGAATTGAGCAGTTGTATCCGTTCCCGGAACATCAAATGTTTGATGCGATTAAGCAATACACCAACCTGGAATCGGTTGTCTGGTGTCAGGAAGAGCCGATGAACCAGGGTGCATGGTACTGTTCGCAGCATCATATGCGCCACGCGCTGGCTCGTCATAACGACAAGATTCATATGGAAGGTGTGGGTCGTCCACACGCCGCAGCTCCTGCCGTAGGTTACATCTCTGTACACCTTGAGCAGCAGGAAAAACTGGTTAATGAAGCAATCAATGGCTAACAGGCCGGATAAAAGCGCCTGTTAGTAGCACTGAGAAAGGAAAAGACATGTCAATCGAAATCAAAACGCCGACCTTCCCTGAATCCGTAGCCGACGGTACTGTAGCGACCTGGCACAAGCAGCCGGGTGAGGCTTGTTCAACCGATGAGCTGATCGTTGATATTGAAACAGATAAAGTTGTATTAGAAGTTGTAGCGCCGTCTGATGGTGTGATTAAAGAGATCATTAAAGGCGAAGGCGACACTGTATTAAGTGAAGAGATACTGGCTATCTTTGAAGCGGGTGCTGCGGCGTCTGCTGCCCCAGCGGCGGCTGCAACTGCAGCGCCGGCTGAAGCGGCGACAGATGCTGATAAAGTAGGCCCGGCTGCACGTAAACTGATCGAAGAGAACGGTCTGGTTGCAAGCGAGATTCCAGGTACGGGTAAGAATGGCGGTATCACCAAAGAAGATGTTGTTAACTTCCTTAAGAATAAGCCAGCTGCAGCACCTGCAGCGCCTGTTCAGGTTGATAATGCTGCTGCACTTAACATCGTTTCCGGTGAGCGTGTAGAAAAGCGTGTTCCAATGACTCGCCTGCGTGCCACGATTGCTAAGCGTCTGGTTGAAGCACAGCAGACAGCTGCCATGCTGACAACCTACAACGAAGTTAACATGAAGCCGGTTATGGAGCTGCGTAAGCAGTACAAAGACCTGTTCGAGAAGACCCATAACGGTACTCGACTTGGCTTTATGTCTTTCTTTGTTAAAGCGACTACTGAAGCGCTGAAGCGTTTCCCAGCTGTAAATGCCTCTATCGATGGTAATGATATGGTATACCACGGTTACCAGGATATCGGTGTAGCAGTTTCTACTTCGCGCGGTCTGATGGTGCCTGTGTTGCGTGATTGCGATGCTATGACGCTGGCAGATGTCGAGTCTACTATTGCTGATTTCGGTGCACGCGGCCGTGACGGAAAGCTTGGCTTGGATGATATGCAGGGCGGAACCTTTACTATCACTAACGGTGGCGTATTCGGCTCTCTGATGTCTACTCCGATCCTTAATCCGCCGCAGACTGCCATTCTGGGAATGCACAAAATCCAGGAGCGTCCGATGGCTGTTAATGGTCAGGTAGAAATCTTGCCGATGATGTATCTGGCGCTTTCCTACGACCATCGTATGATTGATGGTAAGGAAGCGGTACAATTCCTCGTGACTATTAAAGATCTTCTGGAAGATCCTGCACGTATGCTGCTGGAAGTCTGATTTAGTCCATTACTTGAACGAATTGATAGGTAGGAAATAATGTCAGATAAATTTGATGTAATCGTAGTAGGTGCGGGCCCTGGTGGTTACGTAGCTGCTATCCGCGCCGCTCAGCTGGGTCTTAAAACTGCGTGCGTAGAGAAGTGGGTTGATGCGAAAGGTGGTGCCGTTCTCGGTGGTACTTGTTTGAACGTGGGTTGTATCCCATCTAAAGCGCTGCTGGAGTCTACTCACCAGTTCCATAAAACACAGCACGCCGATGTGCACGGTATCCAGACTGGCGAAGTCAGTATGGATGTTAAGCAGATGGTTGCCCGTAAAGATAAGATTGTTGGCAACCTGACGATGGGTGTTGCGGGTTTATTTAAAGCCAATGGTGTTACTTTGCTGCAAGGCATGGGCAAGTTGCTGGCCAACAAGCAGGTTCAAGTGACTGCCGCTGACGGTGCTGCAACAGTTTATGATGCTGAAAATATTATTCTGGCATCGGGTTCTGTCCCTGTAAATATTCCGCCTGCACCGCTGACTGATGGTCTGATTCTGGACAACGAAGGCGCTTTGAATATCAATGAGACGCCTAAGCGTCTGGGTGTTATCGGAGCGGGTGTTATCGGACTTGAGATGGGCTCTGTATGGGCGCGTCTGGGTACTGAAGTTACCGTACTTGAAGCGATGGATGATTTCCTGGCGCTGGCGGATAAAGATGTTGCTAAAGAAGCGGCTAAGATCTTTAAGAAGCAGAAGCTGGACATTAAGCTGGGTGCGCGTTGTACCGGTACTGAGATTAACGGTCAGGAAGTGACGGTTAAGTATACTGATTCTGAAGGCGATAAAGAGCTGGTTGTTGACAAGCTTATTGTTGCTGTTGGCCGTCGTCCTTCAACGCAAGGTCTGCTGGCTGATGATTCCGGCGTTAAGCTGGATGAGCGTGGATTCATCTTCGTTGATGGCCAGTGTCGTACAGAAGCGCCGGGCGTATATGCTATCGGTGATTCAGTTCGTGGCCCGATGCTGGCGCACAAAGCCTCTGAAGAGGGCATCATGGTTGCGGATATTATTGCCGGTCACCATGCGCAGATGAATTACGATGTGATTCCTAACATCATCTACACTCACCCTGAGCTGGCGTGGGTTGGTAAGACTGAGCAGGAACTTAAAGCAGAAGGCGTAGCGGTTAAAGTGGGTAAGTTCCCATTTGCAGCGTCTGGCCGTGCGATGGCAGCAGATGATACTGATGGTTTCGTCAAAATGATTGCCGACGAAGCGACTGACCGCATTCTGGGTGTTCATATGGTTGGCGGTATCGCATCTGAGCTTATTGCTCAGGCAGCGATCGCAATGGAATTCGGCTCAACCGCTGAAGACTTGCAGCTAACTGTATTTGCGCATCCAACTGTATCGGAAGCTGTTCATGAAGCTGCACTTGCAGTAGATGGGCATGCTATCCATATGGCTAATCGCAAGAAGCGTAAGTAATCGTTAAAATGTCTTAAATTTCGACCGGGCCATCCCCGGTCGATTATTGTGTATACAGTAGTTTGTGTGCGCATTTGGGCTGTGAAAAGATACTCTCTCCATATCGTTTTGCAGGGTTCTCAAAAAAGTGTGAAAAAACGACGGATTAGAGCATGAATCTTCATGAGTACCAGGGCAAACAGCTGTTTGCTGAATATGGTCTGCCGGTTTCTAATGGAATCGCGGTAGATACTCCGGAAGCTGCTGCTGAAGCGGCTCTGAAAATTGGTGGTGACAAGTGGGTTGTTAAAACTCAGGTTCACGCAGGTGGTCGTGGTAAAGCTGGCGGTGTTAAGCTGGTTGATTCCCCTGCTGAAGCGCAAGCTTTCGCAGCTAACTGGCTGGGTAAGAACCTTGTTACTTTTCAGACTGACGCAAACGGTCAGCCTGTATCTAAAATTTTGGTAGAAGACTGCACAGATATTGCGAATGAGCTGTATCTGGGTGCGGTTGTTGACCGCTCTTCACGTCGTATCGTCTTTATGGCATCCACTGAAGGTGGTGTTGAGATCGAGAAAGTTGCGGAAGAAACGCCAGAAAAAATTCTGAAAGCGACTATTGATCCGGTTACCGGTGCGCAGCCTTATCAGGCACGTGACCTGGCATTCAAACTGGGTCTGGAAGGTGTTCAGATTAAGCAGTTTACTCAGATCTTCCTGGGTCTGGCTAAGATGTTTAAAGAAAAAGATCTGGCGCTGCTTGAAATCAACCCGCTGGTTATTACTGACGAAGGCAACCTTCACTGTCTGGACGCTAAAGTAGCGATCGACGGTAACTCAGTATACCGCCACAAAGATCTTCAGGCGATGCATGATGCATCACAGGAAGACGAGCGTGAAGCTCGTGCGGCGCAGTGGGATCTGAACTACGTTGCTCTGGATGGCAGCATTGGCTGTATGGTTAACGGTGCAGGCCTGGCAATGGGTACGATGGATATCGTCTCTCTGCACGGTGGCTTCCCGGCTAACTTCCTGGACGTTGGCGGCGGTGCGACTAAAGAGCGTGTAACCGAGGCTTTCAAGATTATCCTTGAAGACTCTAAGGTAAAAGCTGTTCTGGTTAACATCTTCGGCGGTATCGTACGTTGCGATCTGATTGCAGAAGGTATTATCGGTGCGGTTAAAGAAGTAGGCGTAGAAGTACCTGTAGTTGTACGTCTGGAAGGTAACAATGCAGAGCTGGGTTCTAAGCTATTGTCTGAGTCTGGTCTGGCTATCATTGCCGCTACCAGCCTGACTGATGCTGCTGAGCAAGCAGTTAAAGCAGCGGAGGGTAAATAACAATGTCCGTTCTGATTAATAAAGACACCAAGGTTATCTGTCAGGGTTTCACTGGTGGTCAGGGTACCTTCCACTCTGAACAAGCAATTGCTTACGGCACTAAGATGGTTGGTGGTGTAACTCCTGGTAAAGGCGGTTCTGAGCACCTGGGTTTGCCAGTGTTCAACACTGTTGCCGAAGCGGTTGCAGAAACTGGCGCTGAAGCATCTGTTATCTACGTACCTGCTGCTTTTTGTAAGGATTCAATCCTTGAAGCTGCAAACGGTGGTATCAAGCTGATCGTATGTATTACTGAACATATTCCAGTAATGGATATGCTTGAGTGTAAAGTTGTATGTGACGACCTGGGTGTACGCCTGGTTGGACCAAACTGCCCAGGTGTTATCACCCCGGGTGAGTGTAAGATCGGTATCATGCCTGGTCACATCCATCTGCCTGGTAAAGTGGGTATCGTATCCCGTTCAGGTACATTGACGTATGAAGCGGTTAAGCAGACAACTGATGCTGGCTTTGGTCAGTCTACTTGTGTAGGTATTGGTGGTGACCCAATCCCAGGCTCTAACTTCATCGATATTCTGGAAATGTTCCAGAATGATCCTCAGACTGAAGCGATTGTAATGATCGGTGAGATCGGTGGTTCAGCTGAAGAAGAAGCTGCAGATTACATCAAAGCTAACGTAACTAAGCCTGTTGTTTCTTACATTGCTGGTGTAACTGCACCTGCTGGTAAGCGTATGGGTCACGCTGGTGCGATCATCTCCGGTGGTAAGGGAACTGCAGACGAGAAGTTTGCTGCTCTTGAAGCTGCTGGCGTTAAGACTGTTCGCTCTCTGGCTCAGATTGCTGACGGCCTGCGTGAGATTACTGGCTGGAAATAATCGCTATGCGATTTTCTGGTGATTAGACGTGACAGTGTCACTTGCTGGTCGCCAGAAGCTATAAAAAAACCGCCTTAGGGCGGTTTTTTTGTTTTCATAATGAGTATCTTTTTAATCTCTTTTGGTTATAGCGTATTGTCTTGGTGCTAATCACTGACTTAATATCACTTGTCGATTCAATATATGAATCTTACTTCAGTGGTCTTTTACAAGGAGTTACAAGGGAATGAATAGTTTTAGACTGTTGCTGATCTCAGCATTGGTTTTGCTTATGACAGGTTGCGGTACATTAAAAGCTCCGGCTTACTCACCGGACTACCAGACGTTAGATAGTTTGAAGAATAATAAGTTAGTGAATGTCTCTGTTGCCCAAGTTGAGCCGCGTGATCCTAAGCATGAGGTGAATAAAATAGCCCTGAGAGCGATGTCTCTGGTTGCTGAGCAAGGCTCATTTTCAGCTTATCTAGAATCTGCTTTGATTGAGGACCTCTCGCAGATGGGGATATATCAAGCAGATTCAGATATCCAGATAAGCGTAGTGCTTGTTGAAAATAATATTGATATATCTAGTTTCTCAACTGGGGCAGGCAAGATGGTAATTAATCTTGAGGTTGTAAAATTAGGAAAGTCTACATTTCAAAAAGAGTATGTTGCCAAGACAGGGTTTGAGTCATCATTCGCTGGAGCTGTTGCTATACCAAAGGCACAGACTGAGTATCCGTTCTTAGTTCGCGCTGTATTAAAACAAGTTTATTCTGATTCTGCATTTATTAAGGAATTATCGTTATGAGCACCTGTGTTAAGTGTTTTCTCCCTAAAATCAAAGTGATCTTGATGGCTGCTCTGGCTGCGTTGGTAGTAGGATGTGCTCATCCGATTAATATCACCCAATTGGATGATCAAGCTGATTATGCTGGCGATAAGGTTTCTAAGACGGTTGCATATGTCATTACAGATGCTCAAAAGCAGGAAGAGGTTATTTCTGCTGGTGGTGGTGGTGATAAAGTAAGTTATTACCCATATAGGGATTTAGAAAAAACTATTCGCAGCGTATTGGGTTCTGTTTATGATGATGTTTATGCTATTAACAGTACTACTGACTTTAAGGCCATTGAGTCGAATAATATTCAGCTGATCTATGTTCCGGTGATTTCAACTTCATCTAGCTCAGAATCTATGTTTACCTGGCCTCCCACAAAGTTTACAGTGAACTTGTCTTGTTCGGTGAATGATGAAAAGGGACAAAATGTTGCTAATGTAACGGTTTCTGGTGAAGGCGCTGCTGAGTTTTCTGAATTCAAAAATGACTTTGGATTGTCTGCCCGGCGAGCATCTACCGACTTGGGTAACAAGTTCGCGTCTGCAATTAGGAAGCAAGAAGCAATTAAATAATTGTGTAAATTTGACCGATACTAAGGCCGCCTCTTATCGGTGGCTTTTTTTTGTCATAAAAAAGGAGAGTTTTTTTCTGAGTTCCGGATAGAATCAGGTAAATTTAAGATTAAATATCTATTGAGAGTTTTTTATGAGTCTGTTTTCTTCGATTAAATCGATATTTTCATCTGCGCCAAGCAGCCCTAAAGAGCCAGAAATATTACCATCTGAGGAGTATCAGGGCTTTACTATAACGCCCGCGCCTATTCAGGAAGATGGGGGGTATCGTGTAAATGGACTGATCACAAAGGGTGATCGGCAGCATGACTTTATTCGCGCTGATATGCTTCCTTCCAGTGACAGTTGTGGCGTGGAAATGGTCAGAAAGGCGAAGCAGATGATTGATCAGCAGGGTGATGGAATCTTTTAGTTGTTATGACACAAAAACAGCTATTCTCCCGCTACTTAAAAGACCTCAAACCGGGCCGTTTGGAGTGGATTGGGCTGCGACCAGGCCGTAAGCAGGCCGTGCAGGTTGTGGATTCTGTCCAGGCGTTGCAGAGCCTCGGGCTTGAAGGAGATCATCGTTGCAGCAAGACGCCGGGCTCTGCTCGTCAGGTTACGATAATATCCTCAGAATTTATCAAGATAATAGAAAGTTATACAGGTCTTGAGCATATAGATCCGGCGCTGTTGCGTCGTAATTTAGTGGTCAGTGGTATTAACCTTAATGCGTTGAGGCATCAGCGGTTTAAAATTGGCGCTGCTGTATTTGAAGCTACAGCCTTATGTCATCCCTGTGTGCGTATGGATCAGGCGCTGGGGCAGGGTGGTACGGCTGCAATGTTGGGGTATGGAGGCCTCTGTGCCCGTGTCATTCAGTCTGGGTGTGTGGTGGTTGGGGATCAATTGACGCCAGTGCAGAGTTGAGTGTTACTGCTTAGCTGAAGTTCACTTGTTAATTAAAGCGAGTAAAGGTCGTATGAGCAAAGCTAAGCCAATATTCTGGCGCGATGCACGAATGCCCTATGTTGAATTGCGCCTGGTTAGTGATGGGCGAGAGGTGTGCTATGCACCTCATAGTCATGCTCAGTGGTCAATCGGTGCAATTACCGGGGGCATAAGCACGTTTTGTTACCGGGATGATCGGTGTCAGGTGGGTGCCGGTGATCTTGTGTTGCTTAATCCTGACTGGGTTCATGCTTGCAACCCTATTGATGATCAGCCCTGGTCTTACTATATGCTTTATATCGATACTGAGTGGTTAGCAGTGCTGCGGTATCAATTGGGTGTGCTTGATGAGCCTGTGTGGGAGGATATTGGTACCGCTATCATTTCAGAGCATCAGTTTTATCTTGGGTATTGTCAGATGGCGTCCTGCCTGCTGAGTTCACAGATTGACTTGAAAGAAAAGCAAGCTGCTGTCATTGATTTTATATCAAGCCTGATGGAGGCTCTTGCTGGCAGATGTATTCAGCCAGCTCAGCAAATACCCAGTGTGTTGCTAAATCTTGCTGCTTATCTCGATGAGAACGCTGCAGAAGAGGTTTTGCTGGAAGATATGTGCCTTCGTTCGGGCTACAGCGCCGGACATCTTATCCGGACATTTAAACAGCATTTCAACTTAACGCCCCATGCATACCAAATAAATCGACGGATTCAGCGTGGACAGCGGGAATTAAAGAGGGGAAGACCGATTGCCGATGTTGCATTGGCAGAAGGCTTCACGGATCAGCCGCATTTTCAGCGTGTTTTTAAAAAGCTTGTGGCAGCTACTCCAAACCAGTACAGACAATCGTTACTCAGTAATGAGGTAAAAGCCGCTGATCACAAGTAATACCGCAAGCGTTCGATTGACTGTTTTAAGTATCGATGGCTGGGTGATATATCTACGTAAGAATGCGCCTGCATAAACCCAGCTTCCTAAAGATAGCCAGCAAATAGGCAGGTAAATTGCTGCAAAAATAAGCACCTGCTGAATTTCGTTACCGCTGGTGTAAGCCGCTATGCCGGATGCTGAAGCTAACCAGGCTTTGGGGTTTAGCCACTGCATCATCACGCCGACCATAAAGCCAGGGGCCTTCTCTGATTGTCTTTCTGGTAATTGACCGTCAAAGGCAGCCAGTTTGAAACTCAGATAAAACAAAAAAATAACCCCTCCCCAGCGTAGAAAGCTATGTAATGCGGGTATCATTTCAAGAGCGGTATAAAGGCCGAGTCCGATAGCGATAAGCAGGGCTACAAAGCCGAGAGTAGCGCCTGTGACAAATATCATTCCTTTGTAAACCGGGTGTTGGGTGCCGCTGCTCAGGCAGACCAGGTTGACTGGCCCGGGTGAAATGGATGCGGCAAGCGCAAAGGCTGACATAGATAAAATTATAGATAGACTCATTACATGCTCCTTCATGGAAGAGGTGAGTATGTAGTGATGCTTTAATCAGGTATTGAACAAAAGTGATGTTTATTCAGAATAGGTGTTCGAAGATGACAATATGTTATTTTTCAGTATTAGATGAGTGCTGTCTCTTGACCTGTCTACGGGTGATGCCCTGACACTGTCTCTGAATTGTTACGGAGGTGTTGATGTGCTGACTATTTCTGCGTTGGCTAAAAAGGCTAATTTGTCTCGTACTGCTGTTCTCTATTATGAGCGGGAAGGGTTATTGAAGCCTGCAGTAAGAGACGGTAATGGCTATCGGCTATATGGTCAGAAGGAATTGGAAAGGCTGGCGCTAATTGTTGATTATCGGGCGATGGGCGTGCCTGTGTCGGATATTGCTATTCTGCTAGAGGGTAGTGGCGAGGGGGAGCAAAAGCGAATTCTCCAGGGTCAACTCCATCGTCTACAGCAGGAAGTAGAACGGCTGCATCAGCAGCAAGTGGCGATTCTTCAATTTATTCAACAGCCAGATATTGCGGAGGACAGGATGGTGACTAAAGAGCGTTGGACAGAGATAATGAGCGCAGCGGGTTTAAGTGAAAATGATATGCATAACTGGCATATTCAGTTTGAAAAGCTGGAGCCAGGAGCTCATCAGGAATTTCTGGAATCGCTACAAATTGAGGTGGACGAAGTTCAGCGAATCAGGGTGTGGTCACGTTGTTAAGGCGTTGCTTTTGAAGAGAAAAAAAGAGAGCCATAAGGCTCTCTTTTTTGTCTAACAAGCGACGACGTCGCGGGTTAGTGCTTTGTTAAGCGTCACGACGTGGGCGAGGCTTACGTGGTGCGCCACGGTCGTTGCCGCCACGGCCTTTGCCTTTATACTCGCCACGTGGCTTGCGTGGAGCCGGGCGAGCGATTTCGCCTTCCATCAAGCTAATATCGATCTTCTTGCGACAGATGAATACACCTTTAAGCTGCTGCAGAACCTCAGGCGGCATGCCTTTTGGCAGTTGAACGGTGCTGTAGCTATCGTGTAAACGAATATCACCAATATGGCGGCTGTTGATATCAGCCTCGTTGGCGATAGCGCCAACGATGTTCTTAACCTGTACGCCATCACTGCGACCTACTTCCAGGCGATAAACATCCAGGTCAGCATAGTTGATGCGTTCACGTTTTTCACCGCGATCGTTATCGCGATCATCACGTTCACGGCGTGGACGAGGTTCCGGCTCAGGCGGCAGAATTAAAGGTTTCTCTTTTTGTGCCATGTATAACAGGGCTGAGGCCAGATCCAGCGTTTCCAGTTCAGTATCAACCGCTAGCTGATCAACCAGTTCACGGTAAGGAGCGATATCTTCTTTGCTGACGATATTGCTTACTTGTTCGCGGAAAGATTCGAGACGCTTGTTTTGAACCAGATCGCGTGATGGAAGATCCATCTGCTTGATCGGTTGGCGTGTAGCGCGCTCAATCTGCTTCAGCAGGCGGCGCTCACGCGGAGCAACAAATAGAATTGCTTTGCCATCGCGTCCGGCGCGGCCGGTACGACCAATACGGTGGACATAAGCTTCGGTATCATAAGGAATGTCGTAGTTTACAACCAGACCAACACGTTCTACGTCGAGGCCTCGGGCAGCAACGTCAGTTGCTACCAGAATGTCCAGCTTGGCGTCTTTCAGGCGCTGTACGGTGCGCTCCCGAAGTTGCTGGTTCATATCGCCATTCAATGCAGCAGCAGCATAGCCACGGGCTTCAAGCTTTTCAGCCAGCTCAGTGGTGGCTGTTTTGGTGCGGGCGAAGATAATGATACCGCCAAATTCATCTGTTTCCAGGATGCGCACCAGCGCATCAAGCTTGTTAGTGCCAGAAACGATCCAGCACTTCTGCTCGATATTTTCCATCGTGGTGGTTTTGGAAGCGATTTTAACTTCCTGAGGCTCGCGCATGTAACGTTTTGTGATACGACGAATCTGCTCAGGCATAGTTGCTGAGAATAGCGCTGTTTGGCGCGTAGCCGGGGTTTTAGCCATGATGGTTTCGACATCATCAATAAAGCCCATGCGCAGCATTTCGTCGGCTTCGTCCAGTACCATTGCCTGAAGCTCGTCCAGCTTCAGAGTGCCGCGGTCCAGGTGGTCCATGACACGGCCTGGTGTACCAACAACAACGTGTGGGCCACGGCGCAATTGTTTTAACTGTAGCGTGTAGCTCTGGCCGCCGTAGATTGGTAGAACATGGAAGCCGGGAATGTGACGTGCATATGCTTGAAAGGCTTCTGCTACCTGAACCGCAAGCTCGCGTGTTGGAGCCAGTACCAGTACCTGAGGTTTGTTGTTCTTCAGATCGATACGGCTTAGCAGGGGCAGTGCAAATGCAGCTGTCTTACCGGTACCTGTTTGTGCCATCCCCAGAACATCCTGCCCGTTCAGCAGCAATGGGATACATTCAGCCTGGATTGGAGAAGGTGTTTCGTAACCAAGCTCTGTAATGGATTTAAGAACGGTAGAGGGGAGTTCAAGATCGCTAAACGCGACTGGTGTGTCTGACATGTTTGAAGGTACCGGAAGGATGGAATTGTAAAACGCGAAATTATACGCCTGTTACGGGATAAAAGCCCGTCTTTTATAGCGTTCGTTTGCTAATAGTCGATATTTTATTCGAACAGTTGAATGTCGTCATACCAGCTAAGATAGCTTTGACCGCCATTGTCGCTGTCGGTCATGATGGCGATCGCTTCAAGCTCAGTGTAGATTTCGCCAAATGCGGCTTTAAGATCGTTTTGGATGTTACGATTATGATCCACCCACTGGCCAAGATCTGTGGTGCCACTATCGAGTGCCCACATGTAGGCTCTGTCAGTGTAAGCATTGAGCCAGGTGGTGTTGACGGGTTGATTATTCGACCATACGTATACAAGTGTGCGTTTTTGCCAAAAGAAAGGCCCGTCCGAAACCACGATGTAGACCCGGGCAGGAAAGTCGTCCCCGGCTTTCGTCGTTTCTGTAGCTGTAGGCCAGACTTTGCTTATTTTCCAACGCCAGTTCAGGGTTGTATTGTCATTAATTGGAATTTTTTTCTTAAAGAAAAGTCCGGATGCGCTGCCATCGGACCTGGCTTCCAGGATTTCGTTATCGCCTTCGGTGATGATGGCGTATTGGCTGTTTCCGGAAAAACTTTCACTCTGCCACTGATTAATGCCTGATGGATCAAATTTGGGGATATCGGTTGCTACAGCTTGTGCTGGCAGGGTTGTAGTTAAAAATGTCAGTAGAATCGAGAATGTCGCGAGATGTAAAGTTGTCATAAAGGATGCTCTGAATATTATATAAAGCTTTACAGACTAAAAAATCAACTATACTGATGTTACGTTTAGGATCAGTGTATCAGAGTTTTAGCGCCTATTTTCCCTTCTGGCAAAACTCTGTTTTGGTCTGCTGTCATAGTGAGTAAGTTGCTTCCCGGTAATCTGCTTACAGGTGACAGGTAATACTGGTCTATAACTGCGAGTGAAAGGGCTGCTGGTGCGTTCCCCTTGCCTTGGCAGCTTATTATCGTTATGTTCTTCACTCGCTAAGAGGCCTGGTTATCCAGGCCTCTTGCCGTTTGTAAGCAGGCTTTTTGGGTAATTAAGAGATGTGTTCTCATGGCGCAGAATCCGGCGTATGAAATGATATGGCAGGTGGTTGGGGCTATCCCGTCCGGGAAGGTAGCTACCTACGGTCAGGTTGCTGAGTTAGCGGGTATTCCGGGGGCGGCAAGAATGGTGGGGCGTTGTCTGAGTCAGCTTCCCGGTGACAGTCAGTTGCCCTGGTTCAGGGTGATTAATGCCAGTGGTAAGATCTCGTTGCCGGTTGATAGTGAAGGTTACCAAAAGCAGCGTGCATTACTGCAAGAGGAGGGTGTTGTAGTGTTGAATGGCCGGATTAGTCTGGCAAAATTCAGGTGGTAGATGTGCGCTGTAATTAAGAGTGCTGCTTACCGGGATTGGATTTAGATTTTATGGCCGGTTTTTGTCTTCTATCTGTGCAATAAGCAGGTCAAGTTTGTGTTCCAGCTGTTTATTATGCTGCAGTATCTCTTCATTTTGTCGGCGCAGTTCTCTGTTTCTTACGTTGGTATCGGCAAAGCCAATCATTTTGCTGGCAATCTGTGCGCCGATAAAGCCGACGATGCCGACGCCGATGTAAAACATCAAAGCAACGATTAATCGCCCACCCTGACTGACCGGGTAGAAGTCACCGAAGCCAATGGTGCTGGCGCTCATCTGCAATGCCCAGAATGCATCGCTGTAAGTCAGAATGTTGGCTCCAGGATGGAGTTGTTCAAACCAGAGTAGTGGTACTGATAGGATGGCAATAAGGCTGTAAAGCAGGATGAAAGCCAGAAAGCCGAGAAATACAGTGCCATAATTTCTGACATTGTATTCATCGGTAGAGTAAATATATCGCTTAACCATTGTCTTCTTTTTTTAAAACCGGTTAGTCGAGTTGATTGGCGTCTATATCAAAGGGGAAGCAGCCAACAAAATTGACATATTCATCCTGAAATATATGAGTCTTCTTTGCTCTGTATTCAAAATCAAATAATAAGATTAACCAGCTGATTTTTTTATCGCCAATCTTTTCAATTTTTTTGATAACGGCTTCGCCGTAGGAGCCGGACCATGAGCAGGGCCCGATAATGTCTTTGGTGGGAGCGCAGCCAGTTTCGCAACCGTTGGTCTCCATGTTTTCAGGATCGTAACTTATAATCTGATAGTTTTTGGCCCACTGGTCAAGACCTTGTTCGTCTTCTTCGAAGTAGCTATCGGGAATGCTTGCGTAGTCGGCAGTAGAGTACCAGACAGAAACGATACCTTCTTTTTCAAAATTCATGTGTGGGTCTCGGTCAGCGTGTGCCATAGCGAGCGGATATCACTGATATCCTGTTCACTTAGTTTGTCGACTTTAAATGCATCGTTAAGGCTGTGTTCCACCTGTTGATCAAACTGTTCTGCTGTATCACCTTGTTCGGCGCTGGCCAGGCTGATATGCCCCAGTAAATAGCTACAAAGAAACAGTTGCTCAGGTTCGGCGCCTGATTCCATTGTGATCAGGTGGTTATACAGGCTGTCTGCCTGTTGCTGATATGGGTTCATCAGTGATCCGTAAATTCGAGTTTGTCGAGGAGCAGGCTGTACTCTTTGCCGCTTTTCTCAACTTGTTGTAGTTTGACCACCATGTAGCCCAGCTCGGGTGCGCACCAGATATAGGTGTTGCGCTTGCTGTTGGTACCGCGGTCTCGCTGAACCTTTATCGCTTCAAATGTTCCGACCGGTGTAGTGACAGTTTCAGTGCCAAGGCGGATAAAAGGATAGGTTTTCAGTTTGCCGCCGTCGGCTACCTTATAGGCCAGAGTCTCTTTGCCAGCAGCCAGATCCAGTCTTAATTGCATGTGATAGCTGAGACTATCCTGAGTCCCTAATGGAACATCCATAGTCCAGGGCTTATTAGCAATATCATTAAGAACTGTCTGTGTGCTCCAGTTAAATTGCAGTACCGCGTCCTTATTGCTGCCTATTAGCTTTCGGTGATATTCATAATGGTTAGGCTGGATGCTTTGATCCTGAATGGAGAACTCAGTGAACTCGTTAACTTTGGCGATCAAAGCTTCAGCGGTCAGTGATAGCGTCCACTGATCGCCATTTCGTTTGAGTTCACGAACAGCGTTTCCGCCGAAGGATATACCCATATCCCATTGGGCTTTGTAGACTGCTTTGTAAGGTTTCAGCAGGTCGGCTGCCTGACCTGGCAGGGCCAGAGTAAACAGTAGCGTTGAGATAATTAGGCTGGGTAATCGCATCGGTTACTCCTGAGTAAATTGATATCCTTCAGGGGGCAGATTATCGCCATCGAGCTGAACCGTTCCTGAAACAGGAAGCGTTAAGCGGTCAGCACAAAACCATTCTACCGCAAGTGGGTAAATTTGATGCTCAGAACGATGGATGCGCTGTTGCAAACTATCGGCGCAATCTGTTGCCAGAATATCGATCGGCGCTTGTATTGCCAATGGTCCGCCATCCAGTTCTTCGGTAACAAAGTGGACTGTACAGCCATGCTGTTTGTCGCCGGCTTCCAGTGCGCGCTGATGCGTATGTAACCCTTTGTACTTGGGTAACAGGGAGGGATGGATGTTAAACATCCTGCCCTGATAATGGCGCACGAATTCAGGTGTCAGTATCCGCATAAACCCGGCAAGAACAATTAGATCGGGATTGTGGGCGTCGATTGATTGCATCATCGCTGCATCGAAGCTTTCCCGGTCGTCAAAGTCTTTGTGGCTGATGACTATTTGAGGAATGCCCGCTTTTTGCGCTCGTTCCAGACCAAATACGCCTTCTTTATTGCTGAGTACCGCAGCGATGCGACCATTGATCTGGCCGCTCGCGATAGCATCGATGATCGCCTGCAGATTTGAACCGCTGCCGGAAATCAGGACTACAATGCTTTTTTCTGCCATTCTCAGGCCTCCAGGCCTACTAATTCAACCTGTTCTTCGCCTTCAGCTGCGGCGGCGATTACGCCCGCGATGAATGGTTCTTCACCCGCCTCTTTGAGGATCTGTAAAGCTTGATCAGCGGTGTCAGCGGGTACGCAGATGATCATGCCAACGCCACAGTTGAGGGTGCGGTACATTTCGCGAGAATCGACATTGCCCAGCTTTTGAATCCAGCTAAACACCTCTGGCATTTTCCAGCTGTTAATATCGACGACTGCCTTAGCACTTTGAGGCAGTACACGAGGAATGTTTTCCAACAGGCCGCCACCGGTGATGTGGGACAGTGCATTTACCTGGCTGTTTTTGATCAGCTCCAGAACCGGTTTAACATAGATGCGGGTTGGTTCCATGAGCGCTTCGGTCAGAGGCTTTCCGTCAACAGTACCACTGAGGTCGGCATCACGTACTTCTATAATTTTGCGGATCAGAGAGTAACCGTTCGAATGAGGGCCGGACGATGGCAAGCCGATAAGCTTGTCGCCGACGCTTACTTTTGAGCCGTCAATGATAGCGTCTTTTTCTACCACGCCGACACAGAAGCCGGCCAGATCGTAATCTTCACCTTCGTACATGCCAGGCATTTCAGCTGTTTCGCCACCAACTAATGCGGCGCCAGACAGTTCACAGCCTGTGCCTATACCGGTTACAACGTCGGCAGCTACGTCGATGTTTAGCTTTCCTGTTGCATAATAATCGAGGAAAAAGAGCGGCTCTGCGCCTGCTACAATTAAATCGTTTACGCACATAGCCACTAAATCGATGCCTATAGTGTCATGTTTGTTCAGGTCCATCGCCAGACGCAGTTTAGTACCAACACCGTCAGTGCCCGAAACCAATACCGGCTTCTTATAGCCTTCTGGAATCTCGCACAGGGCTCCAAATCCACCCAGACCGCCCATTACTTCAGGACGGGCAGTGCGTTTCGCAACACCTTTAATGCGGTCAATCAGTGCGTTTCCTGCGTCAATATCGACGCCGGCGTCTTTGTAGCTGATAGATGAGTTATTGTCAGTAGCAGACATAATATGTGTAGACCTGTTCGTGGTGATTTACAGATAGAAAAATTTGAGGCGTATTCTATCAGGTTGCTGGTGAGGCGGCTATTGTGTGTTAAAGTTTATGCCGTTTTTAAAGGATACTTTTTTTTAGACCGTCTGGATTACAATGCCGACGGCAAAACAGGACGATAAACCAATCATGATGCGTACACTTTGTAACGGCATGTTAGTGCTGATTCTAACAGGCTTATGCAGTCTGACACAGGCGGCTACTGTGAGTGGGTTGTATATTGCAGAGCTATTGGTGCCGGAACAGCAGGCTCAACCAGCCGATACACAGTTGCAACAGGGCTTAAAAAGAGTGCTGGTCAAGGTGTCTGGACGTAGCCAGGTGATTAATAAACCTGCAGTTGTTGAAGCGCTACGTCGTCCGGCAGTGCTATTAAGTCAGTTCCGTTATCAATCAACTCAAACCCCTGTAGCCGCTGGCGACGGTCGTGAAGTTTTAGGCCAGTTGTTGTTACTCGAATTCGATCCGGTGCTCATTGATCAACTACTGCAAAGTGCAGGGATGCAAGCTATCGGTCATGCCCGCCCAGTAATGATGGTCTGGCTGGCAGCTCAGCGAGATAATGCTGCAAGGGATTTTGTTGCCCCAGAAAGCAAGCTCTATACCGAACTGGCCCAGCTGGCTAAGGCGCGCGGTTTACCATTGGATGCACCACTGTTGGATCTTAATGACCAGACCGCGTTGAATGTCAGTGATTTGTGGGGGTTCTTCAGGGAGCCGATAGAAGAAGCATCGGACAGATATAAGCCGGAAGCGATTCTGGCAGGTCGCCTGATTCAAGGTAAGAGTGGCGGCTGGCAAACGGAATGGTTGTTACTCAAGGATGGTCAGGCCCGCTCATTCTCGCCGACGGGCGCTTTGTCAAATCAGTTCCAGCAGGTGATCAATGAATCGGCTGATTTTGTTTTATCTTCATTAGGTTCATCCCGGTTTAACTATGTTGAAACAGGGTTGCAACTTGAGGTTACTAATATTGATGGCGTCGATGACTATCTTCAGTTGCTGGATTACCTGAATCAGTTACCACCAGTTGAAGCGATCAGAGTGAGTGTTGTAGATGCGGACCGGGTGCTTTTCCGGGTAGAACTGCAGGGGGGCGTGCAGGCGATGGAGCAGGCTGTTCGACTGAACCCCAGGATGTCACCGATGCCTCGTATCGGCGGTAGCACTGCTGATCCGATACTTGCTTATCGCTGGCAGGAATAGAAGGTCTTAATCCTGAGGATGAACAGGGAGTTTTTATGAGTGATTCACAGCGCTGGTTTTTTCTAATATTTGTACTGGTTTCAGGTTTTTTAATCTACCTGCTACAACCGATTCTATCGCCATTTTTGATTGCTGCTTTGCTTGCCTATCTGGCGGACCCTATGGCGGATAAGCTGGAATTGAAAGGGTTAAGCCGCACCCTGGCTGTAGTTGTTGTTTTTTTGGTGATGACCACAGTGATGCTGTTATTAGTGGTTTGGTTATTGCCGAAGCTTGGGCATCAGATTCAGGTGATGATTAAACTGGTGCCGGCAGTTTTCACTATGGCTCAAACGGTCTGGATTCCCTGGCTTGAAACTAATACAGGTGTTTCGCTGACAGGCTTTGATCTGGAAAGCATTAAGTTATTAATGACGGGTCATTGGCAACAGACAGGAGGCCTGGTGAAAGATCTTTTTAGCAGCGTGTCTCAGTCAGGCATGGCGCTGGCGGCCTGGGTTGCTAATATAGTGTTGATCCCCGTCGTTATGTTTTACCTGTTGAGAGACTGGGACCTGATGATGGAGCGGATCGGCCACCTGCTTCCCCGTAACATCGAACAAAAGGTTAAGCTTTGGGCGCAAGAGTGTGATGAGGTGTTGGGTGCCTTTATAAAAGGGCAGCTCTTAGTCATGCTAGCGCTGGGTATTATTTATTCACTTGGGTTGTGGTCAGTCGGGCTGGATCTGGCGCTGCTGGTTGGTATGCTGGCAGGGTTGGCAAGCATCGTGCCTTATATGGGCTTTATTGTCGGTATTGTTGCGGCGGCTGTTGCTGCTATGCTGCAGTTTAATGATCTGACAATGCTGGCCTGGGTTGGAGCTGTATTTGCAGTGGGGCAGGCGTTGGAAGGGATGGTACTGACACCCTTGTTGGTAGGGGATCGTATCGGACTTCATCCGGTTGCTGTAATTTTTGCAATAATGGCAGGAGGGCAACTGTTTGGTTTTGTGGGGATTTTGATTGCACTTCCCGTAGCGGCGGTTATTATGGTGCTCCTTCGTCACCTGCATCAGGGATATAAAAGCAGTAAGTTGTATGATTGCTGAGCAGGCTGCAGACAGTTATGCAGATTTTTATATAAATATTTGAGTTAAAAAAGCCTGAGATTAACGTCTCAGGCCACAACAAGTACTGATATTGAATGAGTAGTCCAAAACCCTTTCAGATTCCCCTGGGTATCACTCTGCGGGATGATGCCCGTTTTGAAAACTTCCTCAGCCAGGGGAATGAATTACTGTGTAATACTCTGGACCAGGCGGCCCATGGAGAGGGTGAGCAGTTCCTCTATATATGGGGTAATCACGACAGTGGTTGCTCTCATCTGTTACAGGCGGTCTGTCATGCCTCCGACCCTGCGGGCCGCACAGCGGTGTACCTGCCGTTGGATGAATTGATTGATATGGGGCCGGGTGTTCTGGATGGTATGGAACACCTTGATCTGGTCTGCCTGGACAACATTCAAACCATTGTCGGCAACAAGCTCTGGGAAGAGGGTGTATTCCATTTCTTTAACCGGATACGGGCAGAAAATAATCGACTCTTGGTGGCGGCAGATCGGGCGCCACGTCAACTGGGGCTTAATCTCGCAGACCTTGCTTCCCGGCTAAGCTGGGGTATGGTGTTTCAGGTTCACAATCTGGATGATGAAGGTAAAGTGCGGGTGCTACAGATACGTGCACAGGCGCGGGGTTTTGCCATCAGTGATGAGGTGGCCCGTTTTCTAATGCACCGCTCTAGTCGCAGTATGGCTGACCTGTTTGATCTGTTAGATAAACTGGATTCAGCCTCTTTAAGTGCTAAGCGCAAAGTAACAATTCCTTTTGTGAAACAGGTTCTGGATCTGTAATCGGATGAGCTCCCCATCATGAATATCTTTCTGGCAGGATTTCCCTCCGAGGCAACGGCTGATGATCTGAGAAATCTGTTATCGCGCTATGTGAAATTAGAAACACTTGAATTGATAGCGGGCGATTTACCAGAGCAAACAGTTGCCGTGTTAACCATTGATGCAACCAATGCGGAAGCGCATTGGGTGAGTCGACGTTTAACCGGGTTATACTGGCGCGGCCATACTTTGCGGGCATACGTCGGATTATTTTAGAGGCCCCGCTATGTCAGCATACAAGTTGTTAGTACGCAAAGACGATTATTTGATTATTAACAAAGCTCCGGGTGTGTCTGTGCACCGTGATCAGTCCGAGACAGGCCTGTTAGAGCAGATCCGTGCGGATCTCGGTTGTGCTCCACTGTATCTGGTCCACCGTCTGGACAAAATGACGTCTGGGATACTGCTGCTGGCCTGTAATGCTGAAGCGGCTTCCTATCTGTCCCGGCAGTTTCAGGAACGACAGGTGAATAAATACTATCTCGCTCTGTCCGATCAGAAGCCGCGCAAGAAACAAGGACTAATTAAAGGGGATATGGAGCGCACCCGTCGGGGCAGTTGGAAGTTAAGTACGACCACTCATAATCCCGCGATTACCCGTTTTTTTAGTTGTTCTGTAGAGCCAGGGTTGAGGCTTTTCCTGCTTAAGCCGCTGACGGGTAAAACACACCAGCTGCGGGTTGCTTTAAAAAGTATCGGCGCGGCTATTATTGGTGATGACCGCTACCATGGGGTTTCAGCGGAGCCTATGGATCGCGGCTATCTGCATGCCTGGTCGCTGGCCTTTGAGTGGCAGGGTGAGCGTTGTGAGTATCTTTGTGACCCGGATGTCGGTGAGCTATATCAGCGTGCATCAGTTAAGCAGCAGCTATTATGCTGGCAACCGCCAGGTGAGCAGCCCTGGCCAAAACCTTAATATGAGTGGTGTAATGCAGGACGAACGAATCGAACGAGACTTTAGTGCCCGGAGTGAAGAGGAACAACAGGCTTTTCTGGAGCAGACCTGGTGTGACCAGTGTCAGGAAGTTAATCTGGGTATGACGAACCCCAATGAATATCTGTTTAAAGGCATCATCTTTATTGAGGGTGAGTGTAATCGCTGTGGGCATGTTGTGCTTACAGAACTGACTGAAGACGACTTTTAGGATCGGTTATTACGTATGTCTGACTCTTTTCAACAACGATTTGGGGGCACTCAACGGCTTTATGGTGTGGAAGCTGTAGAGCTGTTCCGTCAGTCTAATATCTGTGTGATCGGCATCGGGGGCGTTGGTTCCTGGGCAGCGGAAGCTCTGACGAGGTCGGCTATAGGGCAGATTACATTGATCGATCTTGACGACATCTGTATCACTAATACCAACCGTCAGATTCATGCGCTGGAAGGTACGGTGGGTGAGCCGAAAGTTGAGGTGATGGCCGAGCGAATTCGACAGATAAATCCAGAGTGTCAGGTCAATGTGATTGATGATTTTATTACGCTGGATAATATTCCCGAACTGATCGGCAAGCAGTTCAGTTATGTTGTTGATTGTATCGATAGTGTCAACGAGAAGGCAGCACTGATAGCTCACTGTAAGCGCAGTAAAATTCCTGTGATTACCGTAGGTGGTGCGGGTGGGCAATCAGATCCTACGCAGATCTCTATCGTCGATTTGAGTAAAACGAATCATGACCCCCTGGCCGCTAAAACCCGCTCCTTGCTACGTCGCTTCTATAATTTCAGTAAAAGTGGTCGCCGCTTTGCGGTGGACTGCGTCTATTCCACCGAGCAGTTGGTATATCCCCAGCCAGATGGCAGTGTCTGTCAGTTAAAATCGACAGAGGATGGCAATACCCGTCTTGATTGCAGTGGTGGCTTTGGTGCTTCTACCTGCGTAACCGCTACGTTTGGCTTTGTTGCAGTGTCTCGAGTACTACAAAAGATGCTGGAACGGGCCGCCCGCGAGAAGAAGGCCGCTAAGAAGGACTGATTACCTATTCTGGGAGGGTATCCTGCCGGAGGTGTTGATCTTTACAGGCAGCTGTTTATTCTGTGTTGTAATCTCAACGCAAATGGATAGTTTGCAATTTCTATGTCTTCTATATTTTCAAATGGATTCTATAAGGCTGTTTTTGACGCCTGCAGTGATGCTATCTACGTGATAGAGCCGCAAAGCTCGAAGATTGTAGATGCGAATACCAGGGCGTGGCTCGATCTGGGGATGAGTCGTGAGCAACTGCTGGAGCATAGCGTTGTTACCCTGCAGAATGATGTTGAAAATGAAGAACACTGGGAAATGATCGCAGCTGAGATTATAAAAGCTGATCCTTTTACTTTTATTGGGCGTCACTGTCATCAGGACGGTACGTTTTTCCCGGTTGAAGTCTATACCAGTGTGGTCGAATTTGAAGGTCGACAGCTCTTTATCTCTATTGCACGTAATCTTGATCTGACCACCTCTCAGAGAGAGGAGTTCCGTACAAAAGATGCCCGATTAACCTATGCGTTGAATGAGGCGGCAGATGGTCTTTGGGACTGGAATGTGACAACCGGAGAGGTTTTTTTCTCACCTCAGCTTAAACGGATGCTGGGATATCTGCCCCATGAGATGACGCCTACTCTGGAAACCTGGGCGGATTCCATTCATGAGTCAGATAAGACGCGTGTACTGGACAGTCTAGATAGCCACTTGAATGGTCATGCTGATAGTTACAAAGCAGAATATCAGATTCGGAGTCGCTCAGGAGACTACATCTGGGTGCGGGACCGTGGCCGGGTGTGTCAGCGAAATGAAGCGGGTGAGGCGGTACGCGTTGTCGGTATGTGTCACGACATAACTCACAGTAAAGGCCTTGAAGAGCAGTTGCGTGAACAGGCCAGTCACGATGATCTGACCGGTTTGCTGAATCGGCGAGCCGGCTATATCCATTTTAAGCAACAACTCAGTTATGCGCAGCGTTATCAGCAGCAACTGACGGTTTGTCTTATCGATCTGGATCATTTCAAATCGGTTAACGATAACTATGGGCACCTTGTCGGTGATGCGGTGTTAGCGCATTTCGTTGGCCTCATGCGCCATACTCTGCGCAAGTCAGATTCGCTTATGCGCTGGGGCGGGGAAGAGTTCTTACTGTTATTGCCGAATACCGATTCTGAAAGTGCAATCAAGCGGATCAACAAGCTTAAAGATGAAATTAAGGAAAACCCGGTTACATTAGAAGGTGGGGAACTGAGCTATACCTTCAGTGCCGGTCTGGCAGGCTATCCGGGTCACTCTCAGACATTTGATGGGCTGATTAAGTGTGCTGATGATGCGTTGTACCGTGCCAAAGAATCAGGCCGTAACCTCATCTTGATCAGTGAAGATAATCGTAACGTTGAGTAAACAGAATGGTTCTGGTTCCTAGATTTCGTTACCTGCCTGCTTTCTGGCGATCTCTTTAATGGCATTAATGATCGCTTTTAAGCCGTTACCTCGCGAGGGGCTTAAGTGTCGGGTGAGCTGTAGCTGAGTAAAATAGCGTTCAACATCATAACTCAGTATGTTCGCTGGTTGCTGGCCATTGAAGGCAGCCAATACCAGAGCGATCAAACCGCGAATGATTCGAGCGTCGGAGTCAGCCGCAAACCATAGTGCGCCTTGTTTATCCCGAGTGACTTGAAGCCAGGCATCACTTTCGCAACCGCTAATACGACTTTGTTCTGTCTTCATCGCCGCGGTAAAAGTCGGCAGTTTCTTGCCTAATAACATGATTTCCCGATATCGATCATTCCAGCTGCCCATGGTGGTAAGGCGTTTAAGAATTTCCTGATCGTCAATATCCCGGCCAAAGGGTGAATTATCAAACACGGCCTGATCAGAAACGGTTTCTGCCCGGCTGAATGTCCCTCCCGCAGCGATCTGTTGCAGTGCTTTGGCAAAGCGCTCAACATCATCGAAGGTGTTATAGAAGCAGAATGAGGCCCGCACTGTGCCCGGGAGCTCGAGTCGCTCCATCAGTGGCATCGCACAGTGATGGCCGGTGCGAACTGCGATGCCTTGCTGATCCAGCATCAGCCCTACATCTTGTTGATGATGGCTGTTTAACTGAAAAGAGAGAATTGATGCGCAGGCGGTTGGGCTGCTGATACGGGTAAAGCCTGGAATGCTGCTACAAAGCTCAATGGCTTTACTCATTAGTGCCCGTTCGTGGCGTGCCAGGGCTTTACGGTCCAGATTACTAAGAAAGCGAATTGCTTCGGCCAGACCCAAAGCGCCACTAATATTAGGCGTGCCTGCTTCAAATTTAAAAGGCAGTTTGTTGTAGGTTGTGCCGCTGAAAGAGACTTTTTTTATCATCTCGCCCCCGCCCTGCCAGGGTGGCATGGCCTCCAGTAAGGCTTTGCGTCCGTAGAGAACGCCTATACCTGTGGGTGCAAAGAGTTTGTGGCCAGAAAATAGGTAGAAATCACAGCCCAGCCGCTGAACGTCAATTTCCAGATGGGGAGCTGCCTGAGCGCCATCAATCACGACGACGGCACCGGCCTCATGGGCCTGTCTGACTAATCCGGCAACCGGATTGATCGTGCCCAGCGCATTGGAGATATGTGTCAGGCTGACAATTCGGGTTTTGTTGCTGAGCAGGGCGCTGAATTCAGGCAGATTGAGGTCACCGTTTTCAGTGATCGGGACGACCCGGATCTTAGCGCCGGTCTGCTCGGCAACCACCTGCCATGGAACAATATTGGCGTGGTGCTCTAATTCGGTTAACAGTATTTCATCACCGGCCTTCAGAAGTGGTCGGGCGTAGCTCTGCGCGATCAGGTTGATCCCTTCAGTGGTACCCCGCGTCCAGATGATTTCTTCATCGCTGGCTGCGTTGATGAAACGACGAACGCTCGACCGGGCAGCCTCAAAGGCGCCGGTTGCCTGATCGCTCAGCTGGTGTGCCCCACGATGGACATTAGCATTCTGCGTCCGATAAAAGGTTTCAACTGCGCGGATGACCGCTTCCGGCTTCTGACTGGTGGCCGCATTATCCAGGTATACCAGAGGGTGACCGTTTACCGTTTGGTGTAGTGCAGGAAACTGCTTTCTGATGGTGCCAAGTTGATCCACAGTCTATGCCTGACCCTGTTCAAGTTTATTAAGCTTGCTTTTCCAGCGAGCGTACATCATGGCGCCGGTGAAAAGTGATGTTACCAGCAGGGTTTCTATTAGTGCCAGATAAGCGCTGCTGTGAGACGACATGGCAATAGTAACCGAATGCATAAAGTAGACCGTGATGAAAAAGCAGAGCCAGATATGACCGCGCAGGTTCTTATTTAAAATTACCGGGAAAAACATCATCAGCGGCACCGCCTGAAAAGCCCAGATGATATAAGGGTTAGCCGTTGCGGGTGGTGCGATCACTAAGTGCCAGGCCGTTAGCAGAAATAACAGACCGAAATAGCTAAACAGGGTTGCTGCCCGGCTAATAGCGACTTTTTTTGCGAGTGTTGCCTGCATTATTAAATCCTGAATTTTTTATGCTTGTAATTGATGTGCCAGATGGCCAAGGCGTTTACCTTGTGCCAGACAAAGGCTTGACTCTGTGTCATCCAGTGGCAGGTTGCTATCCTGGCCTGCCACATGAGTTGCGCCATAGGGCGTTCCGCCGCTGCGGGTGCTGATCAGTCCCGCTTCACTGTAAGGCAGGCCGCAAAGTACCATACCGTGGTGGAGTAAAGGTAACATCATACTCAGTAACGTTGTTTCCTGTCCTCCATGGAGGCTGGAGCTGGAACTGAATACGGCGGCCGGCTTATCGATCAATGCACCACTGAGCCAGAGGCTGCTGGTGGAATCGATAAAATACTTAAGCGGTGCCGCCATATTGCCGAAACGGGTCGGACTCCCCAAAGCCAGTCCTGAGCAGTTAGCAAGATCCTGCTCGGTGCAGTACAGATCACCGTTGGCAGGGATACTTTCTTCACTGGCTTCGCAGTTGGCAGAAATGGCCGGAACCGTTCGCAAGCGGGCTTCGGTACCGCTCTGTTCGATGCCGCGCGCTATCTGATTTGCCATACTACGGGTTGCGCCATGGCGGCTGTAGTAGAGTACCAGAACATAGCTGCTGGCCACTTACAGAATCTCCAGTACAGATTCCGGTGGGCGACCGATACGGGCTTTGCCGTTGGTGATAACAATTGGGCGTTCTATCAACCGGGGGAACTCGGTCATTAATGTAATAATCTGAGAATCACTCAGACTGCTATCTGCCAAGTTATTTTCTTTGTATTCCGCTTCGCCCTTGCGCAGTAGTGCGCGAGGGGAAATGCCCAGTTGAGTAATGATTTCGGTGAGCTCAGCAGCCGTTGGTGGGTTTTCCAGGTAGAGCCGTACGTCCGGCGTGATATTCTGCTCTTCCAGTAAAGCAAGCGTGGTACGGGATTTGGAACAGCGTGGGTTATGATAGATTTCAACAGACATAGAAATACCCTGTTAGTCGCGACAGATTATGATGTAAGTGCGATATTGTATACAGCTTAGCTACCCGCCAAAAGACTGGCAGGGTAATATATCTATTTAATTCGAAGATACAGGACCGTCGTGATGGGCAATCATCTGCTTTCGTTTAGAGGAATATGGAATTTTATTCTCTATCTGGGTCGCCAGTTTGTTCATAATCAGGGGATACTTAACGCCTCAGCACTGACTTATACAACGCTGTTTGCCGTGGTTCCGTTGATGACGGTTTCGTATGCGATGCTGGCCGCGATTCCTTCGTTTCAGGGGGCGGGCGAGCAACTTCAGGGGCTTATCTTTGATAATTTTGTGCCTGCGACTGGCGCGGTCGTGCAGGAGTATCTGAAAAATTTTGCGGCGCAGGCCAGTAAACTGACAGCGGTGGGTCTGGTCTTTCTGTTTATCACATCGATTATGATGATGAAAAATATTGAGGGCGCGTTTAACCGTATCTGGCGGGTTAGTGAACCACGCAAAGGGATGTCCAGCTTTCTTCTCTATTGGGCAGTCTTGAGCCTCGGTCCGCTATTAATCGGCGTTGGGTTGCTGGTGAGCTCCTATATAGCCTCGCTATCCTTGTTTACCAGTGCGACAGAGCTGGTGGGCAGGGCGCGACTATTGTCGGCTTTACCGCTGGTGATGTCGGCTTCAGCTTTTACGTTACTTTATGCTGCCGTACCAAATTGTAAGGTGCCGCTCCGCAATGCTGTTATTGGTGGATTGGTTGTTGCCATTCTGTTTGAAACGGCTAAACGGGGTTTTGCGCTATTTGTAACGCAGTTTCCATCCTATGAGCTTATTTATGGCGCATTCGCAGCCGTGCCTCTGTTTCTTGTGTGGATCTTTATCTCCTGGACGATTATTTTGTTGGGGGCAGAGTTGAGCCGGGCATTGACGGTCTATCGTGATCATCGCCGGGGCAAACTACTATCCCATCTGCACACGCTGGTGGCGGTGTTGCAGCGACTGTGGCAGGCGCAGCAACAGGGTGAGGTTTTGTCAGACAGGCAGCTACTACAGCAGGTGGAAGGGTTAGAGCAGAACGAATGGGACAGTTACAGCCAGCTTCTGCTCAACGCTTCAGTGATGAGTAGAACTGATCGTGGAGGCTATATTCTGGCCCGTGATATGGGCAATTTCACCCTGGAACAGCTGAATCAATTATTGCCCTGGCCGATGCCAGAGCCTTCGCCGGTAGAGTCGATGGCTGGCTGGCAACGACAGTTAGACCAGCGATTAGAGAGTCTGAGCCAGGTGCGCCAACAGCAGCTCGATCTGACCCTCGAAGCGCTGTTTGTTTCGAAGATCGTCCAGGGGGCAGAACAGGCGGTCCCGGGAGATCAGAATGATAGTGGGAATAAGCGAGAGGAGTCTTAATGATGCAGTGTTTGCATGCTTTTGTCAGTGGCCGTGTGCAGGGAGTCTGGTTTCGTCAGTCAACGGTAGAAACGGCCGTGGCGCATGGCTTGAATGGTTGGGTGCGTAATCTTGATGACGGACGGGTTGAGCTGATGGCGAAAGGTAATGAACATGGTTTGTTGCAACTTGAAGCCTGGCTCAGTATCGGGCCTAAACTGGCGACCGTCGCTGAGGTGAAAAGCGAGCGGCTTGAAAACACTGAAGAGTTTGATGGCTTTGTGATTATCTAATCTCTAGTTTTGATAGCGCCGCTGGTTACGGTAGACCTTTTCCGGGTACCAAACTTTTCCGTAACTGCCGTTGTAGCGGGCTAATGCTTCTGTCAGGTTCCCTTTTGAACGTTTGATATAGTGTTTAAGAATGGTTGAGCCGTAACGAATATTGGTTTGAATGTTGGTGAGGTTGTCATCGTCACGACCGATCTCTTTTTTCCAGAACGGCATAATCTGCATCAACCCCTGTGCACCTACGACCGAGACAGCAAAGCGGTTAAACAGGCTCTCAGTATGGATCAGCCCGAGTATCAGCGATACGGGCAGCTCAACCCGCTCAGCTTCTGCATGAACGGTGCGGAGAATTTCAATCCGCTCAAGATCATTGGTTACATAGCGGTGTGTCCGCCCCGACATATCCGTTAGCCAGACTTCTGCGGCGAACCGGTCTTCAAAACTACTGCTTTGTGCAAACGCCTGTTTCAGGGCTTCCCGTAGCTCCGGATCAACTTCCTGAGCGGCAGCGAACAGCGGTAATGAAAACAGCAGGATCAGCAACGAGAGAGTTAAGCGCATTTTAATGTCCTAGATAACTGTTTCAAAACCTTCAAACCGGGGAGGGCCCATATAGATCTCTTTGTTAGAGCTTTTGCCCGCATTGGCATGGGCTTTACGAAAGGCATCTGAATTCAGCCAGGCGTCAAAGGCGGCCTTGTCCTGCCAAACGGCATGGGATGACATCAGCGTGAATTCGTCATTGGTTGCGCCTTGTAGCAGGTTAAAGGAGATAAAGCCGGGAACCTGCGCCAGATGACTGTCCCGGTTTTGCCAGATCTCAATGAAGGTCTGTTCATGGCCCAGCTTAATGTGAAAGCGGTTCATTGCGATGTACATTGTTATATAGCTCCTTTCTGATCTGAAAGCTTAACCCAGATCGACTAACGCTTATTGTTTAAAGTTCGCTCAGATGAGGCTACTTTCCGCGCAGTAGTTTAACCATCGTTATGATGCTTGGCTCTGAGGGTTTTTGCCAGCCCTGATTTTTTAGTTTTTCCAGAATTGGCTGTGCTTTAGGTTCGTCAATCATCGCCTGTAAAATCTGTCGCAATTCCGCTGTCTGGGATTTGAGCGGTGGGGCATACATCAGCAGGGGAAAGGCTTTCTGCAGATTACTACGGGCCAGGAGGTTCACGGATGTAAGGCTTAATGCTGAAAGCTGATCGATGAAGCTTTTGCTTAACAGTGCGTAAGGAAGATCACCCTGTTGCACTGCTTTGAGCAATTGAAGCCAGTTGTCTTTATATTCCATCGCAGCAGGATGAATCTGTCTCTGTGTTAGCGTAGTTAGCCCTAATCGGTTGGCGAAACTGCCTTTAATCCCACCCAGAATCTCGCCGTCGATGCCTTGCAAGTTATGCTGATTGGCCCCGGGGCCAGAGACAATCGCAACTTCTTCAAATACTCCTGTGGGCTGCATAAGAGGGGAGAAACGGTGATCTCTGATCAACTTTGGGATCTGTTCCGGGGCACAATAGACAAGATCTGCAGAGGGTATTTGATCCTGGTATTCTTCAGTCGTTGCGCTGATGATAGGGCTAACAGACAGCCCGGAACGTTTGCTCAGATAGATAGCGAATTCATACCAGCGTTCTGAATCACGCGCGGTATCACTGGGAGGAATCAGCAGTCGAATCTTTTCCATAACGTCCGGTCTGGTTGGAAGGTCAGGGTGAATTAAAACAAAAAAAAGCAGGCCTGAGGCCTGCTTTTAATTTTATTGGTTTACTGTTTTGCCGATGAAGTCGTTCAGCTCAGCGATGGCGATCTCCTGTTTTTCAGGATCCCTGCGACCTTTATATTCCAGCGTGCCTGCTTCAATGCCCCGGTCTGAGATGACGATACGATGGGGTATTCCCATCAACTCCATATCGGCCATTTTAGCGCCAGGGCCAACTTTAGGACGGTCATCCAGGATGACTTCATACCCTGCCGCTGTTAGTTCTTTGTAAAGCTTATCCGCTTGCTCGCGAACGGCGTCCGATTTCTCATATTTGAGGGCAATCAGAGCGATGCTGAATGGCGCGATTGATTCAGGCCAGATAATACCCCGGTCATCGTAGTTTTGCTCTATCGCAGAGGCCACAACCCGGGTTACACCGATACCATAACACCCCATCTCCATGACAACCGCTTTACCGTTCTCATCTAATACAGTGGCGTTTAACGCCTTAGCGTATTGTTGGCCTAGCTGGAAAATATGGCCCACTTCGATGCCGCGTTTGATGCTGAGTGTGCCGTTGCCGCATGGGCTTGGGTCGCCTTCAACGACATTACGAATATCCGCAATCTCAGGTAGTGCAACATCACGTTCCCAGTTAATACCGAAATAGTGTTTGCCTTCGATGTTGGCGCCAGCACCAAAATCAGACATCAGTGCAACGGTACGATCAACGATACAGGGAATTGGCAAATTAACCGGACCAAGTGAGCCTGGGCCAGCGCCGATCAGTGCTTTGATAGCCTCTTCATCGGCCATTTCCAGTGGTTCCGCAACCTGTTCAAGTTTTTCGGCTTTCAGTTCATTAAGATCATGATCACCACGTACCAGCAGCGCTATAAACTCAGCTTCGCAGGCTTCTGAGGCTTTAACAAACAGGGTCTTAATGGTTTTTTCGATGGCAAGATCGTGTTGCTCAACCAGTTGCGCAATGGTTTTTGCGTTTGGCGTATCAACCAGAGCCATCTCAGCGGTTGGGGCTGAGCGTTCACTGACAGGCGCGACCGCTTCAGCTTTTTCAATATTGGCAGCGTAATCACTGCTGTCTGAGAACGCGATATCATCTTCACCGGAAGCGGCGAGTACATGAAACTCGTGAGATGAGTTGCCGCCAATCGAACCGTTATCGGCTAACACCGGACGGTAATCCAGGCCGATACGGTCAAAAATATTACAATACGTCTGGTGCATCAGATCATAAGTCTGCTGCAACGAATCCATATTGCTGTGGAAGGAATAGGCGTCCTTCATAATGAATTCGCGAGAGCGCATGATTCCGAAGCGCGGACGAACCTCATCACGGAATTTAGTCTGAATCTGATAGAAATTCGCAGGCAGCTGTTTATAGCTCTGAATCTCATTGCGCACCAAGTCAGTGATAACTTCTTCATGGGTCGGGCCGACACAGAATTCTCGGTTATGGCGATCATGTACCCGTAGCAGCTCAGGGCCATACTTTTCCCAACGACCAGATTCCTGCCACAGTTCGGCAGGCTGGATCGCCGGCATCAATACTTCCTGGGCACCGGACTTATCCATCTCTTCACGAACAATCCGTTCTACTTTACGCAAGGTACGCAGGCCAGCGGGTAACCAGTTATACAGCCCGGAAGCGACTTTACGGACCATGCCAGAACGTAGCATCAGCTGATGGCTGATAACTTCCGCATCGGATGGTGTTTCTTTCAGTGTTGCAATCAGAAATTGACTGGCGCGCATAGATTTTTTACCTGATATTCTGAACTTTAAAGACAGAGCATTTTAGGTGGGGTCAGCCTTTTGAACAAGGGGCAGAGAGGGAAAATAGGAAATCAGTTTAAATCAGTCCGCTTCTTTGCCAACACCGAGCTTTTCTAAAATCAGAGGGGCATCAAAATGAAGCTTGCCAACAAAGCGGATCGCATGATCACCGGGGCGTCTCAGTGCGCCTGGGTTACGGATTCCCATAGGCCAGAAGAACCAGCGCTCGGGGCGCTCTGAGCCTGCTACAAACCCTTGCCGGTTAAATGCTGAGCGGCGGATGGAGCCTGAGTTTAGTTGCAGCAGATCACTGAACGGGCGTAACTGGTATTGGTGTTGTAGCGACAATGCTGTGTCAGCCTTCTGGCTGGCGATTAACAGATGACTGTTAGACGTCAGGGAGATAAGTTGCCGACCGGGTTCGGTACGTTGTACAAAGGTGGGTTCCCGGTAGAGCTTACCTTTTTCCTGAAAGTCTTCTGTTCGGGGCAGAATGAGGCTGTACCAGCAACCGCATAGATGAATACTGTCATAGGCCAATAACTTCCCGGACTGTGTCAGGTGAACGCGAAACAGTACCGCATCATGCTGGCCAGCGAGCAGGTCAAAGCGACCTTCAGGTGCGCGTTCCGGAAACCAGATCAGGTAATTTAGTTGCAGGGTTGTCTGGTTATGATGAACGCCGTGGCTGATGTAGTTGAAGCTGACCGGTTGCTGATCAACCTTGAGCGTATTGGCGTCCCAGTAGGGTTGCCCCGGAATATTTACCGGGAGGGTATCCGGAAGCTGCCATAGTGGTGCATGGTACTCAATGAGTGCCTGTCGCTGGGTTGTGTTAAGGGTTGGAATTCCCAGGCTGTTTACCGGCAGTTTTTGCAGATCCGGTGTCTTTGTCTGGGTGATCTGCGGTCCATAGATAGTCCATGTACTGTGTTGCAGTGCTTCCGGTTGCCGGGATAGCCAGTGGTGTTCCTGGATGACGCCCTGTTTAAAGAGTAGAGCGGTCAGCGGATATAATCCCAATATTCTGGCAAGCGACTGATAGTCATCATCTGTCGACTGCTGTTGCAGGAAACGTAGGGATTGATGTGGCATACCTATTTGTTGCTGAACCAGCTGTCGGCTGCAACGGTCGATGTAGTGGCCGGGGTCTGTGATCTTATATTGACGCTGCCATTGCTGTTGCTGTGCTGCCGGGAGAAGCTGGAACTCCAGTGTTAGCCCGTTGATTGCCTGCAGCGACATATAATTAAGCAGGTCAGCCAGCTGTGGTTCAGAAAGTTCATTCTGACGGATGAAGTAGTCAACTAAACGGTTGCTGCGCAACCAGGGAGCGCCGTCCACCTGTTCGCCTTGCTGGAAACCGGTATAGCTTAGACTGAGTTGCTGCATCTCCTGTAGTGCCGCAACGCAATTGTCGCCAGACAGCTGGCTTTCTGGCAGTTCCGGTTGTCGATTATAGCTGCACCCGGTCGCAATCAGGGCCGCTAGCAGGATTAATGTAAAACGATACATCAGGCTTCTCATCGGATATTTTTATGGCGCTTACAAGATAGTTGATCTGTTACCTTGGAGCCACACCTCGTAGCGACTATAATCGCGCCATTCATTTATTCCGGTATACAGATATGCAGCTGAAAAAGATTAATAAAGAGCGGTACGCTAAACATTATAAGCAGATCATGATCGGCATTGTGATTGTGCTCATGGTGATCGC
Organism: Amphritea japonica ATCC BAA-1530; assembly: GCF_016592435.1. Taxonomy (NCBI): domain Bacteria; kingdom Pseudomonadati; phylum Pseudomonadota; class Gammaproteobacteria; order Oceanospirillales; family Oceanospirillaceae; genus Amphritea; species Amphritea japonica. The sequence continues at coordinate 1,622,592 of NZ_AP014545.1, forward strand.
TTTATCAGTATCGACAATCTTGATCCAATTGGTCGGTAATGCTGACGGTAGTAATTTCTGGCTCAATCTGGCTGGCGTTGTCGTTGGGGGTATTGTAATTGTCTCTCTGCTGCGTCGTAACAGAGATCATGAATTTATGTATGAAGTGATCTACGTATGGGATCTTAAGCAGATGCTGAACCGGATCTATCGCAAACAGAAAAAGGTTAAGGCCTCGATTGAGACGGGCGATCGGGATGCGATGGTCATCATGAACTGGAGTTATAATGGCTCTGAACAGTTATACAACCTGGATAATAATACGATCACTATGGAAGATCTGCATAAATCGATGCGGGAGCTTCAGAAGGTGATCGATGAGCATGGCTTTTCAATCAGTACCGATGATTTTAAGCCGGAGATGCTGGATAAGTATTGATACGCGGTTGATATTAAAAAAGGCCCTGAGGGGCCTTTTTTATTTGCGTTCCGGACCTTCAGAGAAACACTTCAGGTCACCACTGGATTCGAACCAGCTGGCTTTTGAATCATAGAAAATATTACGGCGGGGTTTGATGCCGGGGTCTTTATCTAATGTACCTGCAGGGATGGCGATATTATTAGCACCTTTTACTTCCCAGGGAAGAGAGGAGCCGCAATTGCTACAGAAGCAGGAGGCATAGAACTTTGCTTCGGGTACTTCAAAACGATGAACCAGAGCTTCGCCGCTGAGCCAGCTGAATTGCTCGGGCTTAACGAACATAATTGAGCCGTGTGCGCTGCCGCTGACCTTTTGGCAACGTGAGCAGTGACAGTATTGGAAGCCTTTAGGTTCGCCGGTGTATTGATAGGTAACTGCACCGCAGAGACAGCTACCCTGAATAGCCTCTTCCTGCTGGTTGTTATCAAGAGTCGTATCGTTCATAACCGCTCCTATTCTTGTAAAACTGTCTTAAGGGTTACTTCGCGTTGAGGGAATGGTATCTCAATGCCCGTTTCGCGGAACGCACTATAGATTGCGCTATTTACCTGAAATTGTATCTCAAACAGCTGCTTTGAAGGTACCCAGTAACGGTAGGCAATATTCACCGAGGAGTCGCCAAAATCGGCAATGCCGACCTGTGGTGCCGTCGTTTGAACCACAGCGCTGTTAGATTCCAGTAATGCTTTGATCAGCTCGATTGCTTTATCCGGATCGGCTGCGTAGCTGATACCGATAGATGCCTCAACGATAGTATTTTCAAAACTGTTAATCAGTACTTCGCCGACAATATGTTTGTTGGGGATGGTGACAACTTCACCATCTTCAGTTGAAAGCTGAGTATAAGCCAGGTGAATCTCTTCAACGACACCGCACACGTCGTTACAACGAATAGTATTGCCCACGACAAAGGGGCGGGTAATGATGATGGTAAAGCCTGCTCCGTAATTTGAAAAAACCCCTTGAAGCGCGAGACCTATACTTAGAGAGATTGCACCGATCGCCGCTATAAAAGGGGCAACGCTAATGCCAAACTTACCTAAACAGATCACGGCAACCATCGTTATCAGTAAGAGTTTGATAGTACTGCTGATGAAGTTGCTTAGGGTGACATCTACGTTGTGGCGCAGGCAGAGGCGTAGCGTGAGTCTTCCTACCCAGCGGGCGACAATAAGGCCGATGATCAAAATGATCACCGCCCCGATTACCTGAAAGCTATAGTTGACAAAGAAATCGATGATCAGACCGTAAAAGTGGGTCAGTGTGGCAAGTTCTTCCTGAATCATGGGGGGCGTCTCCTGACTCCGGTGCACCGGCAATACAGCGCCGGGCAGCAAATGGTGGGAAAGCTATGCACAGTCCATTTGATTAACCCAGGGACTTGATCCTGGCTTCCTTAGCTGGCGCGGAGACCTAACTCAGGTTCACTACTGTCCAGCAACTCAATGAATTCGATGAATTGATCGAGCTGCCTTTCATTGTATACCGGAAGTCCATTACGCATAAGTTCATCGGCAGTAGCACCGGAACCAGCTTTGATTGTACCGGTAAAATTACCATCATAGACTTCAAGGTTACCACAGGAGGGGCTGCGGGATTTTAACAGTGCACAGCAACAGTTTTCTCGCTCAGCAATCTCGATGGCTCGTTCTGCCCCAGCTAAAAATTGTGGGGTAACGTCTTCACCGTTAATGCCGGTGATGCGCAGCGGAAATTTATCCTGGATTTCAGCAGGCGGGCGGGGAATCGGTAAGCCTCCCTCAATTTCAGGGCAGACAGATACAAGGCGTCCTTGTCTGTTTAAACGGTGTATTAAATCGTTATCTATTAGGTTGTCCTTACCATCAAAACGGACCTTGTTCCCTAGTAGACACGCACTGATCAGTATTTTATTTTTTTTATTCATAATTCAGTTTGTTCAGATATTAAGTGTCGGCGCGGATTCTAACAGCTATGAGGCATAGAGCAATAAAACTAAAGCACGAATATGACGATTATATGATCTAAGGCAGGAGAAATATGCACAGATCGGTATTTGGCGTATGAAAAAAACTTCAGTTTTCTGTTTACGGCGGGGGTTGTTCTGGGTATATACTTAGGGGAATACCCTTATAGCGCCTGGGTGGTTCTGTGAGGTCATAAATAATAAGAACAGGAATACCCAATGGATCTGAGTTTCACTGAAGAGCAGCAGATGATTCAGGATGCCGCGAAACGATTTGCAGAAAACGAATTGGCACCGCAGGCAGAAGCACTGGATCAGACTAAAGATCGAAGTATTCTCAGAGGTCACTGCCAGCAACTGGCAGAGCTTGGATTTATGGGCCTGAATATCGATGCTGATTATGGTGGCACTGAAGCCGGTTCCGTTGCCTTTAGTCTGGCTGTGACCGAGGTTGCTAAAGCCTGTGCATCGACGGCAGTTACCATGTCGGTAACGAACATGGTTGCTGAAGTCATACAAGTAGTGGGTAGTGACGAACAAAAGCAGCAGTATCTGCCAAAAATTTGCAGCGGCGAATATCTCAGCGGTAGTTTTTGCCTGACTGAAGCCGGAGCGGGATCAGATCCTGCTTCCATGCGCACTAAAGCAATCAAAACTGATACTGGTTGGGCCATATCAGGAACTAAACAGTGGATCACAAGCGCAGAGTTTGCCGGGGTTTTTGTGGTTTGGGCCGTCACTGATGCAGAGGCCAGAAAAGGCAAGGGTATCACGTGTTTCCTGGTACCCGCAGATGCGGATGGCATTACGATTGGGCCTGCTGAAAAGAAGATGGGCCAGCACGGATCTGCGACTAACGAAGTTCACTTTGACGCCTGCGAGATTCCGGATTCTGCGATTTTGGGTAACCTGAATGAAGGTTTCCGTATCGCGGTTACTGAACTGGCAGGTGGACGTATCGGTATTGGTTCTCTTGCATTGGGAATTGGCCTGGCCGCTATGGAATACGCCGTTGCCTACACCAAAGAGCGGAAGCAGTTTGGTAAGCCGATAGCAGACTTTCAGGGCTTGCAATGGATGATGGCTGACCGAATGACTGAATTAGAAGCCGCCAGGTTGTTATTGATGAGTGCGGCGGATCGGAAAGAACGCGGCCTGAGTTATGCAAAAGAAGCCTCCATGGCAAAGCTGTTTGCCAGCGAAAAAGCGAATCAGGCCTGTTATTCCGCGCTGCAGTTATTGGGCGGCTATGGCTATATGCAGGAATACCCCCTGGAACGCATGACACGGGATGTGCGGATTACTTCAATATATGAAGGCACCAGTGAGGTGCAGCGCCTGATCATTGCTCGTGAAATTCTACAGGCTGCAGGCTGAGGTGTGACAGTGAACTTACCGCTTAAGGGATTAAAAATACTTGACCTGTCGACCTTGTTGCCGGGGCCTTATGCAACGATGTTGCTAGCCGATCTCGGGGCTGAGGTGTTACGGGTTGAATCAGCGTCCCGACCTGATCTGGTGCGTAATATGACACCCCAGGTTGATGGACAGTCTGCCGCTTTTAGTTATCTTAATCGCGGTAAAGACTCGATTGCACTTAATCTTAAGCACCCGGAGGCAAGTAAACTGATTGCGAAACTGGTTGCTGAATACGATATTTTGATTGAGCAATTCAGGCCAGGTGTCATGGCTCGTTTAGGGCTGGATTACGATACGTTGAAAGCGGCTAATCCGGCGCTTATCTACTGTTCACTAACGGGGTACGGTCAGACCGGTCCCTATCGTGATAAAGCCGGGCATGATCTGAATTATTTAGCGTTATCCGGTGCTGCCAGTCATATGGGACGTATGGACGCAGGTCCTGCGCCGATGGGACTGCAGGTTGCCGATGTTGCCGCAGGCTCCCATCCTGCAGTGATCTCCATTCTGGCAGCCGTTATTGGGCGTCACTCGACGGGTGAGGGTTGTTATATCGATATCTCTATGGCCGATAATACTCTGGCAATGCAGGCGTTAATGGCCCCCGGCGCTTTGAATGGCGGGGCAGATCCCACACCCGAAAGCAATTTTCTCAATGGCGGTAGTTTTTACGATTACTACCGTACCGCCGATGACAGGTATATAGCTGTCGGAAGCCTGGAACCCCAGTTTCGCAAGGGTTTGGCGAATGCGCTGAATATACCGGACCAACCCCCTCTGGAAACGGCTCAGTTTAAAACCCTGCTACAGCAGAAATTCAGGCGGCAGGATTTAGCCAACTGGTGCGACCAGCTGGCCGACCTGGATATCTGTGTTGAACCGGTACTGACGGTATCTGAAGCTGCATCTCATCCACAGTTTGCCGCGCGCAATATGATTGTCACGCAGCCGAGTGGAGAACAGCAGATCGCTTCTGCATTAGGGTTTGCCCAAGAAACAATAAGGCCTGCGCCCCGCTGTGGCGAGCAGACTGAAAAAGTAATGGAGGGGTTGAACTATAACGCCTCAGAGATAGAGAAACTTCGTTTAGCGGGTTTGTTTGATTGATGAGTTACAGCACCCGTTTGCAAGAACTATTGACCGTATTTGTTCGATAGTTGTGAGTTAATTTTAAGTACCAGCAGCTGGAAAACCCTGCTGGGCCTGAATAAACAAGATAAGAGGCTAATAATGACTATTTCTAATTATCAGGATTTTTATGACTCTTTTACACCAGCCCTGATAGAGGAAAAGCTGGTAGGTAGTCTCAAAGAGGGTTTTAACGTCTGTGAAGAGATCTGTGATCGCTGGGCAGAGAATCCTGATCGGGTTGCGCTTAACTATGAAGGGGTTACCCGGGAAGCCTCCAGTCATACATTTGCCGAGATGCAGCAGCGCGCGGCTCAATTTGCCAATCTACTGAAGAGCAAAGGTATCGGTAAGGGTGATCGAGTTGCCTGTCTGATGCCGAGAACCCCCGAATTGCTGGTAGTAGTGCTGGGTACGCTCAAAGCAGGCGCTGTATACCAGCCGCTGTTTACCGCATTTGGTGCCGGGGCTATCGAATATCGTGTCACCCAGGCCGAGACTAAGTTACTGGTGACCGATCCGGATAATGTATCCAAGCTGGACAGTGTCAATGGTTGCCCGCCGGTGCTGTTGTTTAATCGTGGTATAGCGGATGCTAAATATGCTGATCTGCCTGATTTTGAAGCCGAATTAGCCGCTCAAAGCAGTGATTTTGAACCGGTAAAAATCGGCGCTGATGATCCGTTCCTGCAGATGTTTACCTCGGGTACCGTAGGTAAAGCTAAAGGGGTTGCAGTACCAGCCCGTGCCTTGTTGTCATTCTATGTTTACATGCGTTATGCGGTGGGATTGCTGCCTGAAGATAGCTACTGGAATGTAGCCGATCCAGGCTGGGCTTATGGCCTTTATTACGCAGTGGTCGGCCCATTGCTGCTGGGCAACACCACTCACTTCAATGAGAACGCTTTTACGCCGGAAACTACTTATGGCATGTTGCGTAAGTATAAAATAACCAACCTGGCTGCAGCACCGACCGCGTATCGTTTGCTGATGGCGAATGACCACATTCTTGAAGGGGATGACAGCTTTAACCTGCGGCTGGCCAGCAGTGCTGGTGAATCACTGAATCCGGAGGTGATTGGCTGGGTTGAACGTCGCTTAGGCTGCCCGGTAATGGATCACTACGGTCAGACTGAAACCGGTATGACCGCTTGTAATCACCATGAGCTTGAGCAGCGAATTGTGCGGGTCGGTTCCATGGGCTTCTCTATGCCAGGGCATCGGATTGTCACGCTGGATAATGACCTGAATGAGCTGGGCGAAGGCGAGATCGGTGAGTTGGCAGTAGATATGGAAAAATCACCACTGTTCTTCTTTCCGGGGTACACCTGGGGTGAAAAGAATCCGTTCCGGGGTAAGTATTATCTGACCGGTGATGTAGTGGTCAGCCACGGCGATGGCAGCCACTCATTTAACGGCCGGGATGACGATATTATCACCACGGCGGGTTATCGGGTTGGGCCATCGGATGTTGAAAGTACATTGTTGGAGCATGATGCTGTAGCTGAAAGTGGTGTAATCGGTAAACCGGATCTTGAACGGGGTGCGATTATCAAAGCTTACGTGGTGCTGAAGTCACAATATGAGCCAAGTGATGAGCTGGCCGCTGAATTAAAAACCCATGTACGTAATCGGCTATCGACCCATGCGTTCCCCCGTGAAATAGAGTTTATGGAGGAACTGCCAAAGACGCCAAGTGGTAAGATTCAACGCTTTATTCTGCGCAATAAAGCTAAAGATGAGACGGATGGGTTGGCATAAGTGGTGCCTGATCTGCCGTCAACCCCCGTTGGGTATCAGATACGAAATCCTGACTTCGCCGAAGAGGTAGAACGGGTTTTCTATCAGGCACCTTTTGTGCGCCACCTGGATTTTGAACTTGTCTCGTTTGAAGCGGGGCGCTGTGAATCAAGGGTGCTGTTGCAGGCACAACACCTGCAACAGGATGGTTACGTCCATGCCGGCGTGCAGGCCACGCTGGCAGATCATACAGCAGGCACAGCGGCGGCCACGTTGCTGTCCGAAGGGCAGATAATTTTAACCGCTGAGTTTAAAGTAAATCTGCTCAGGGCGGCCAAAGGTGAACAGTTGTACTGCCGTTCGTGGGTGCTTAAGCCGGGTAGGCAACTGATCATTGCAGAGTCAGAACTCTTTTGTCTCGCGGGAGAGAAAGCTGAGCTGGTCTCAAAAGCGACCGTTACCCTGGCGGTGGTTGATAAGCGTTGATGCTTTAAATTGACATACAGTGTGCCTCTCAACACTGCCATGATCTCTCGTCTCTTAAAAAAACAGTATTGAAAGACCCTGCTAAGACGTCAGCGACGGGTTAGCAGCTTGTCTCATATAGCCTGATAGAAATATCACTGACAGTAAGACAAATAATAAAAAATTACGGAGTTTTCTATGCCTGTCATAACAGTTGAGGAGATGAACGTTTTCTTGAACGAACATTTTCCCCAGGGTGAAAAGTTTGGTGTCTTAACTGGCATGGGCGATGCCTGGGCGGAGATGAGGCTACCGGTAGATGATGAACATCTGCGCCCCGGTGGTACGGTTTCAGGACCGTCAATGATGGCCTTGGCCGATGTTTGTATGTATGCCGCATTGTTGGGGCAGATTGGTCTGGTTCCGTTGGCGGTGACGACTAATCTGAATATCAACTTCATGAATAAGCCTGAATCCGGGCGGGATCTGGTAGCCCGTTGTAATCTGATGAAAGTCGGTAAGCGACTGGCGGTCGGAGAAGTGTGGATTCGGTCAGAGGGTTGCGAAGAGATAGTCGCACACACCACATTAACTTATTCAATTCCCGTGGAGCGTTAACGATGGCGTCTATTGAGTGGCAGGAACGCCTGTTTACCCTGGCGGATGGTACTGAGATATTCGGCTTGCACGGTTGTCATGCTGACAATACAGCTAAAGACAAACCAACGCTGGTATTGCTGCATGAGGCGTTAGGGCATATCGGTATGTGGAAAAACTTTCCGCAACAGCTGGCGGAAGCGACCGGGTTGGATCTGTTGGTCTATGAGCGCCGGGGGTATGGACGCTCATCACCGATTACACTACCACGCCCGGATGATTATCTGGAGGAAGAGGGAAAATACTGGCTCCAGCCGGTCCTGGATGCTGCGGGGCTGAAGCAGGTTATTCTGGTCGGCCACAGCGATGGAGGCTCGATTGCACTGGTAGGCGCAGCCTGTCTGACGGATCGGATTGTCGCTATTATTACTGAAGCGGCGCATATTCGTATTGATGCGTTAACCACCGCCGGTATTGTCGAAGCGGTTGAGTTGTATAAAACCACTGAGTTGCCTGAGCGGCTGGCCCGCTATCACGGTGAGCGTACCGATCTGATATTTCGGGCCTGGAGTGAAACCTGGCTGCGAGATCGATTTCAGCCTTTAGATCTGACCGGCTATCTGAATCAGATAACCTGTCCGGCACTGATTATTCAGGGTGCTGATGATCAGTATGGGGAAGTGGCACAGGTTGAAGATATTGTCAGTGGCATTGGCGAGAAAGCAGACGCGCTTTTTCTTCCCGGCTGTGGTCATGTACCGCATCTTCAGGCATCCGCTGCGACGCTGGCAGCGATGCAGGCGTTTATTGAATCTTTGGATTTATAAGCTCGTTATTCGATGGGGCATTGAGATCTGACTGTGTTGATATGCATTAGTCCGTGCTGATATCTGAGCACTGATATGACCTAACCTTAAAGGATTGTCTATAAGTTGATGGGGGGCATTCCAACTAAAATACTTATCCTGAAGAGCACTTTGATATCATCGTAGTGTTCTTCTGTCTCATCAGCAGCAGTCACTACATAAAATCGATCTGTCATACAGTCTGCCAACAAATACATATGATGGGGAGTACTATGATGGCGCTTGGTAGCATCTGAAAAATTCCACATCCCCTCTAAATAACATCGTCGGACTGTACGTGACGATGCTTCATCTCTGCCAACCCAACAGCAAAGAGTAAAAAATTAAAAGTTTTTGTCACCTTTTCCTTCGCGACGCATCTTTATGGGTATACCTAATCTTTTTAGTCGTAATGGAGAGCCTTATGTCAAAATTATTGTCACAGCAAGTTCAAACGTCATCTGCTACTACGCTAGAAGTTCCCAGTCGCCGAAGTTTTTTTCGTTCGGGAGGGCAGTTAACACTCTCGGCGATGAGCCTCGCTATGTTGTCAGGTCTTAACGCTAAAGTGGCGAGTGCATCAGATAAGCAAACAATGATTGATATTCAAATTATCAATACAGCGATCGCTGCGGAGCATGAAGCTGTAGCAGCCTATCAATTGGGTGCGGAAAGTGGCTTGTTATCAACGCCAGTATTGAATGTCGCAGTACAGTTTCAAGGCCATCATAAAGAACACATCGATGCCCTGACCCAAGCGATTAAGTCATTAGGTGCTGAGGCGGTAGACCCGCTGGCGAAGTATGAATTTCCAGTTGAAAAACTTAAATCAGAAACTGATGTTTTAACATTTGCGGCTAGTTTGGAGCGGGGAGCTGTCAGCGCCTATGCCGGGGCAATACCGCTGTTTGAGCAGCGAGAATTATCTAAAGCCGCAGCCAGTATCCTTGCGGATGAAGCCATGCATTGGGCGGTATTAAGGCAGGTGCTAGGGCTTGATCCAGTGCCGGGTGCATTCTTTTCATGATATATCGCCGTGTGCTGCCGGTATTTGTATGTTGTATATTGAGTATATGGAATAGCGGCATACTCGCGGAAGAGCAGGCACTGGGCCTGCTTTCAAAGCCTCTTTCCAGGCCGCTTTCAGAGGTGCAGACAACCATATCAGTACAGGCTGGAAAGGCTCACTATGCAATGTGTTTGGGTTGCCATTCTCCCGGTTACAACCGCACCGGCCCTATGCACTGTGGTGTGTTCGGTCGGCAGGCCGGTAGTCAGGAAGGTTACCAGTACAGTGAGGCCTTAAAAGCATCATCTCTACGTTGGAATCGGCAAGCTCTCGACCTGTTTCTTGAGGCACCAACTAAAATGGTGCCTGGAACCTCGATGACTTTCGCGGGCATCCCTGATGCCAGTGTCAGAACGCAGTTGATTGACTATCTGGTCACATTGGCGCCAGAGCATAAAGATTGTGAATGAAGATAGGATCTATATGGATTATTCAATACAGGCATTAGCATCGAATAGGCTACATGCAGAATATTTCTCCGAGTCGGATTTAGAATTAATAACTCGTGTCCGGTCGGGTAATTCAGCGGCCTTTGAGCCAATAATGAGGCGCTATAACCAAAGACTGTTTCGTTTGTCGCGTAGCCTGTGTAAAAACGACTCCGATGCGATGGATATTCTTCAGGACAGCTATGTTGTTGCCTATGAAAAACTAGCGCAGTTTTCCGGGCCCGATGGGTTTGTGGGCTGGTTGTCTCGTATCGTACGCAACGAGGCGCTTATGCGAATACGTAGAAATAAACTTGTCGATATCTGTTCCATTCAGGATCATGAACCACTCTCTTTAAATAAAGAGGGGCCTTCTGAGATTTTGGCGCAAGGGCAATTGACGACAATAATTGAGCAAGCTATTGATCAGTTACCTGATGGTTATGCCAGTGTGTTTGTGATGCGGGGTGTACAGCAATTAACAACGCAGGAAACAGCGATCTCGCTTGATCTGGAAATTGATGTCGTTAAAAAACGATATTCCAGAGCGAAAAAGAAGCTTCGCCAACAGTTAGAACTACATATTCAAGCAGCAGGCCTTGATGTGTTTGAGTTTGCGGGTGAGCATTGTGATGCAGTTGTCAGCAACGTCTTAGCACGGATCAATCAACGGTAAACAAAGGGGGCAGAGTGATTGGGTCTATCCAGTTACGCTGGCTCTTTTTATGGCTTCAATTTACACCGTTCATTCATTTTTGTAATAAATCCAATATCACAGCCCGGCCTGCCGGGCGGGCGCGGGCGCAGCGACTTCCCTGGGTGTTTCGCTTAGAAACGGCGCTGCGCCATTTATTAAAAATAAGTGGCCTTAACACACCCACAAACAGTCCTTGCTTAATCCGCTGCTAAGCCAGTCACACAGAGGGGAAGTATATTTCGTGTTAACTACTCGTTTTTATTCCTGAGGAAAAATTATTCATGCAGATGTAAGAGGGGGATAATCATTTATATTTCATTTTTTTGTGGCAGTTGTGGCGTTGACATGAAATATTTAAAACAATAAAGATCGCGTAGCGGGCAAGGGCTGCTAAAAAATCAATTTTATTAGTCCTTTACGTGGCTTGGGTTAAGTACCAAGAAATGGAAAAAATGAAATTGAAAGGACTAATGCGTATCTTAGCTATGAGCTTTATTATGGCTCACAGCGCTATATCTAATGCAGATATTTATCAGCTTCAGCAAAATCTATTTGTTGCTGGAATTCAGTCGGGTGAGTTTGACTATTTTGCATCACCAAATAAAAATGGGAGGCAGCGGCAGGCTAATTGGTGTTGGGCAGCCTCTATTCAAATGGTTCTTAATTACCATGGGCTCTATGTTTCTCAAGAGCAAGTAGTCCAAAAAATCTATGGCGGTCAAATCGACCAGCCTGCAAACTCCAATCAAATTCTGAACGCATTAACAGGATGGGCTCCCGATAATAGAGGCCGTAGCTCCTCTATTTATGCAAAACCATATACATCTTCAGGTAGAGAGCTTGTGCAAGCATTGGCAAATAAGTGGCCTTTAATAGTTGGTCTTCGAAATCCTAATGGAGGTATTGGTCACGCTGTAGTTCTTACAGCCGTTTATTACTCAGTAGACCAATTTAATAATCCGATCTTAAACGGAGTTGTTTTACGTGATCCGTGGCCTGGTAGTCCATCAAGGCAGAAACTCTCCTGGAACGAGTTTCAGTCAAGGTTAATGTTCATGACACAAGTTTATGTTGAAAGGCTTTAGCAAACGTATATAGGCGAACCGACGAAACTAATTTTCCACCTCCTGTGTTTGACGCAATGCAGGGAGAGGTGATTAGTAATGACGCCGAGAATAAGGTACTGATCAATAGGTTTCCCATCCTAACCGAGCAGTTGAATCCCTACGGCACTATGCAGGGTGGTGTCGTATCGGCAATTGTGGATAATACTCAGTGGTCCACTGAGTATGCTGGTTTCACCCCCCTAATTTTACCCGCTATATGGAAATAAAATATGGGAAGGTTATCACGCCAGATCTTGGCTATATCTATGTGACAGCACGGTTTATTGAGAAAAAGAAACGACAACTGTTTTTTGAAGCTATGGCTGAAGATAAGGATGGCGCTAAGCTAGCGTCAGCTATGTCTGTACAGTGGATTATTGATTGATAGAGAAGATGGATACGGTGCTATTCTGTGTTTGGCGTTAACGTTATATGGAGATCAAATGAGCAGACGCTGTCAAAGGAATGAGAAGCCGGAAGGCCCGTTGATTAGTTTCCTAATGGGCCAGTTAGCAGCTGCATTGTTTGCAGTGCCAACAGCTGCACTATTGTGGTTTGCGACAAACAAGCAGTTAGCCCTGTGGGGGCCAGGCGGAGCGTTCATTGGTGCAACAGGCTTCTGGCTAATCCTGGCTTGTTTCGCCTTTGTTTCTCTATTTATACCGCGCTTTTTTCCTTCCCTGTTGGGAAAGGTCTGGAATGGCATCATAAGAATTGAACAGTGGTTTTAAAACACGCCGGAGGTTCTTGCTTAACCTATGTCAACAACCGCTCAGTTTTCTAACTGAGCGGCCTGATTGACCAGATCTGGCAGGCTTTCTGCGTGCATTTTACTCATTACTCTGGAGCGGTGAACCTCAACGGTTTTCGGACTGATGCCCAGCTCTTCAGCAATTTCACGATTGGATTTTCCTGATACTACCAGGGTCATGACTTCCCGTTCTCGACGGCTTAAGTCTTCGTAGCGTTTGATTATCTGCTCTTGCTGTTGCTGATCGGCAAACATCACATCGGCTTTTTTCAACGCGTTCTGTACCAGCGGGATCAGGACTTCATCATCAAAGGGCTTTTCGAGGAAATCGATGGCACCGTTTTTCATCGCGGTGACGGCCATAGGAATATCCCCGTGGCCACTGAGCACGATGATGGGTAGGTTGATCTCTCGTTCCAGCATAATCTGTTGCAACGCGAGTCCGTTTATTTCAGGCATCCGTACATCCAGTAACATACAGCCTTTGTCGCCCTTATAATTGCTCAGGAAATCCCGGGCAGAGGAGAAACTCTCGACGGGCAGGTCATCACTTTCCAACAACCACTGCATGGAATCTCGAAAGTCATCATCGTCATCAACAATGAAAACGGTACCGTTGTATCTACTCATTTATCTTAGATCCTATCCCTTTGCAGGAATCTTTATATGAAACTGGGTGCCTGTTTGATCATCACTTTCTGCCCATAATTGCCCACCATGGGCCTCGATAATGGTGCGGGAGATTGATAGCCCCATGCCAAGCCCTGTGGATTTGGACGTAAAGAAGGGTTCAAACAGTTTCGCTAATACCTCAGCGCTGATGCCATCGGCATGATCTGCCACTGAGATATAGACATAATCTTTTGCTTTGCGAGTGCTGATGATAACGGGTCGATGATTTTTTTCACAGTCGTTATAGGCTTCTATCGCGTTACGGATCAGATTGACCAGTACCTGCTCGATCTGAATTTTATCGGCCACGATTAACTGTTCGCCGCCTTCCAGCTCAAATTCGAATGAGGTGTTGTGGTCCAATGCTTCCTGCTTGAGGAATTCGGCAATCTCCCTGCAACTCTCGTTGAGGGAGAATTCCATGCGCTGGTATTCTGTTTTCTTAACGAAACTACGCATCCGTTTAACAATTTCTGCAGCCCGTTTGGCCTGTCGGGTAATCAGCTCCATCGACTTACCTATCTCGTCGACCGAGGATATACGTCCTTCTTCAATACGTCGCATCGAGCCGCGGCAGTAATTGAGAATGGCAGCCAGTGGCTGATTTATCTCATGGGCCAGTCCTGATGCCATTTCACCCACCGAGAGTAGCCGGGCAATGTGGGCCATTTCCAGCTGGTTACGTTTCATTTCGTCTTCAGCTTTCCGGCGGAGGGTGATATCCCGGCCGATAATAGAGTAATACTCTACTTGCATATCATCGTTTAGATTCCGATGAGCAATAACTTCCCGTATCTCTGCTGTGCGGTCTCTCCCGGAGGGCAGTTGCATCTGAATGCTGCCATACCAGGTGCCATGAGAGGCTGCGTGATTCAGCGCATCCTGTACCAGAGATGCGAATGTTTTGGGTTCGAACATTTGCTCCAGATAGAACACGACAGGGTTCTCTTTTTCTGTGCCCAGCGTGATGTAGGTTGCCTCGTTCATATAGGTGAGCTGCATCGTTTTATGGTTACAGAACATAATCATGTCGGAAGACGCTTCAACCACTCGGGCCAGACGGCGAGTGGCCTGCTGTGCCAGCGTTTGCTCGGTCACATCACGAGAGACACAAACCACTTCAATGGGTTTGCCTTCGGTATCTCTTAAGGTACGGCTGGTGGTTTCGAGCCAGATATAGTGACCGTTTTTGTGTTTATAACGGTAAACATTGGTGTACATCCCTTTACGGTAACGTACTGAGTCAGAACGTTTTATCAGGTTGTCGGCATCTTCCGGATGAAACAGGTCGTAGCCTGCTGTACCGATCATTTCATCGACGGTATAGCCGAGCATCCGTTCAACCGCCGGGCTGACATCGAGAAAGGTCCACTCGGTTGTAGGGGTATGGCGGGAGATCATGTCGGTAGATTGTTCTACCAGGAAACGGGAGCGCTCTCCCTCATCCATATCACTGATCGCTTTAAGATCTTGTTCTATACTCATTGAATCTCACTGATCAGGGAATCTCTATTCAGGGGCGGTCCCTGAGAGCATTTGACTTAAGACTAGCTTGTTAAATCAGGGTAATTACGTATCATAATTGATGCAATAAGTGTAAACCCTTATGTCGGTGTTAGCTATGAGCTGTTCATTTGAATTCTTTAAATTCAAATGACTGATGAAAGCGCTAAAAGTAAGAACAACAATGCTACGGTTTTCGGTTAAATCCAGGCGTGGCAATTTTCAGGGCCAACAACTATGTCAACACACTCGAATCCCTATCAGTTCGGGCTGGAAAAAAACGCGGCGAATTTCTCTGCGCTGAGTCCTCTAACTTTTATTGAACGTTCCGCGTCTGTTTTTCCTAATCATACGGCGGTCATTCACCAGCAAACTAAACGTAGCTGGTCTGAAACCTATACACGTTGCCGCCAGCTGGCCAGCGCATTGAGCCAGAATGGAATAGGTAAGGGTGATACAGTCGCAGTGATGGCACCAAACCTGCCTGAACTGTTCGAAGCGCATTTTGGCGTGCCGATGTGCGGTGCGGTGTTGAATGCATTGAATGTGCGTCTGGATGCTGAAGCGATCGCTTTTATTTTGCAGCACGCGGAAGCCAAAGTTGTGATTGTGGACCGGGAATTTTCAGAGGTGATCAGTAAAGCACTGAAAATGATTCCACACCGGCCACTGGTTATTGATATTGATGATCCTTACTACGAGGGCGGTGAATTAATCGGTAGCTCAGATTATGAGGCTTTTATCGGTAAGGGTGATTCTGAGTTTAACTGGCAGATGCCGGGCGATGAGTGGGACGCAATCAGTCTTAACTACACCTCAGGCACAACGGGTAATCCTAAAGGGGTGGTGTATCACCATCGAGGGGCTTACCTTAACGCAATGAGTAACATCGTTTCATGGAACATGGGTCAGCATCCGGTATATCTCTGGACCTTGCCGATGTTCCATTGTAATGGCTGGTGTTTTCCCTGGAGTCTGGCAGCGTCTGCTGGCGTGAGTGTATGTCTGCGCCATGTACGGGCCGACGACATTTATGCAGCGATCAAAGATGAGAAGGTGAATCACTTCTGCGGGGCTCCTATTGTCCTGAATATGCTGAATAATGCACCGGAAGAGATGAAAGCAGGTATCAACCATGCTGTGAAAGTGATGACGGCAGGTGCTGCGCCACCTGCAGCAGTTATTCAAGGCATGGAAGGGATGGGCTTCAGTGTAACCCATGTGTATGGCCTGACAGAGACCTATGGTCCATCGGTTGTTTGTGAATGGCATCAGGAATGGAACGATCGCAGTGATGAAGAGATTGCCCGGCTGAAATCCCGTCAGGGTGTCCGAGCGCCGATGCTTGATGGTTTGATGGTCGCTGATCCGGTGACGATGGAGCCAGTGCCTCAGGATGGCGAGACTATGGGGGAGATTTTCATGCGGGGTAATCTGGTTATGAAGGGTTATCTGAAGAACCCAACAACGACTGAGGAAAGCTTTGAGGGTGGCTGGTTCCATTCTGGTGATCTGGCGGTGTGGCATCCGGATGGCTACATCGACATTAAAGATCGCTCTAAGGACATTATCATCTCAGGCGGAGAAAACATTTCCTCCATTGAAGTGGAAGATGTTCTGTATCGTAACCGAAATGTTATGGAAGCGGCTGTGGTTGCTTGCGATGATGATAAATGGGGAGAAGTGCCCTGTGCATTCGTCAGTCTGAAAGATGGAGTTGAAGTCACCGAACAGGAAATTATCGATTTCTGCCGGGAAAACATGGCCAATTTTAAAGCACCAAAAAAAGTTGTTTTTGGTGCGTTGCCTAAAACCTCTACCGGTAAAATTCAGAAATTTGTTTTACGTGATAAAGCAAATTCGTCAGCGTAATGATGCGTGGATGAACGGTAAGAGAGCAAAATTTTTAATTTGATAAATATTTAAAAGAGGCCTTTTGGCCTCTTTTTTTGTTTTATCTGCGCAGACTCATCTATCCTGAGCGTTAGCCTGGGATTGCAACGCTTCGGGTTATTGAACCTTTTCATGCTCATATAAGGACAGGGAGATCTTCTTATGAATAAACTGAAACTAGGGCCAGTATTGGGAGTAGAGTCAGACACCCGGTATACACTGTGCTTTTCCACTGAGCCGGGTATTGTTGAAACTGAAGTTAACTTCGATGGTCGAGTCGTGGCATGTCAGCAGATTGGTGATACGCCGTCGTCCAGGGTGTGGCGCGTTAGTATCGATTTACCGGTGGCCGAGGATGGAAAAACGATCACTTATCAGATTTTAATTGCAGGTGAGCTGGCTTGTTGCCGAAATGGCCGTGACCATTGGCAACTTTATTCACCTGGGCGACGCGAAGAACCGAAGATTGTTTATACCTCCTGTAACGGTTTTTCCTCACTTGATCTGATGCATAAAACTCAGAAGCCTTTTCGGTTGTGGAAGAAGATGGCGAAAGCGCACCTGACTGAGGCTGTCTCGATCATGCTAATGGGCGGTGATCAGTTATACGCTGATAGCCTCTGGACCGAAGTCGCCGAACTGAGAAAGTGGAACGATCTATCCTACAAAAAGAAGATTGCACGTAAAGCCTCAAAAACACTACAGGCACAGGTAGATCGTTTTTATGATCGCCTCTATCAGGATCGCTGGAGTAATGAGCAGATGAGTCTGATGCTAGCCTCGGTTCCTTCGGTGATGATGTGGGATGATCATGATATTTTCGATGGCTGGGGAAGCTTCCCCAAAGCGCTACAGAGCTGTGATGTTTTTCAGTTGATTTTTAAAACAGCTAAGCGGTATTTTGAGTTGTTTCAGGTTCGCTCCCGGGAGAATACAGCACTCCTGAAACAGGATGCAGAGCATTATGCGTCAGCGTTCAGATTTCGTAACTATCATATTCTGACACTGGATAACCGTACCGAACGCTCTTTGAAGCAGGTGATGAGTGGTGATGCACAGTGGCCGTTGCTTAACCGTTATCTGGATAACCTGGATGAAGACGGGCATCTGTTAGTACTCTCTGCCGTGCCGGTTGTGTATCGTGATTTTACCTTTGCGGAGGGGGTGCTTGATGCGACGCCATGGGAGGAAGAGCTGACCGACGACCTAAAGGACCATTGGCGTTCAAAGGAGCATCAGGGGGAGAGGGCGAGATTGATCCATCGATTGCTGGATAGTGCTAAACGCCGTGCCGATGTGAATAGCGAGAGTAAAACCGTCATTTTGTCAGGAGACGTACATCTGGGTTGCATCGGCGTGATCAATGATAAGGCCCGAAGCTGTAAGATTCATCAGGTCGTTTCCTCGGGTATTGTTCATCCAGCCCCCAGTAAACTTCAATGGATCGGTATCATGGCTGTAACTAATGACCGGGACGAGTATCTGGATGAAAACCGGGATATTCAGATTTCGATGCTGAGCCCGTTTGCTTCGGATAAATATATTCGTTGTCGTAACTACGTCACCTTGAAAGTAGGCAGTGATCATAAGCTTTGGGTGAACTGGGAAAGTGAGGGAAAAGATAAACCTTACTTCCCTATTCAGTGATGCTTTGAGCGACAGAGCTGTCATCTGACAGCTCAAGTGTGCGGCCTAACTAGCGTCGTAATCAGACTGCTTAAAAGGCATTCTTGATCTCATCCCTTATAGATTCCGCTTCCCGCTGGCGTTCTTCAAGCCGCGCTATATCACTGTGGCTTAGATTTTTCTCGCGCAGAGCAAACTCAATCTGTCGCAGGGCTTTAGTGGTGTTGCCGGTAAGAAGAAAATACTCGGTGCGGGCTTCGTGAACCCCTAGTGTATCGCCTGCCTGACCACGTATTTCAGACAGTTCGTACCAGATATAGCTATTATTTGGCTGCTGCTGGCTTAGCCTGGTGAGAACGCTGGCCGCTTTTTTGAACTGGTTATCAGCGGCCAGCGCTTTAGCATACAGCTGACTGACCGGGTAACTGTCAGGATACACATCGTTAAGGCCGTTCAATTGTTGTATCGCTTGTTTTACGTTACCACTTGCCAGGGCTAGTTCGGCGCTGGTAAGCCGAATGTAAAGGTGCTGACGAAGCTTAGCTGGCAGGTTCTCCAAAGTGGTCTGTGCTTGTATATACTGGCCTGATTTGATCAGCGCCATAGCCAGACCATAGCTGCTTAACGCGTCATCTGCTGCGCTTTCACGATAGCTTTTTATTAGTTGTTGCTGGTCGCTGGCATAGAAAACTTCGATCCGTTTTTTGAGTAACTGAAAATCGTACCGCTGGGGTTTGTACGCCGGAGGTGGCAGCTGGCTTGCGCGGTTCTGAGCGTCTGCAATACGTGATTCAGTCACCGGGTGGGTTAGTAAAAATTCCGGAGGTTTCTGGCCCAGAAAACGGCTCGAGCGCTGGATGCGGGAAAACATACGTGGCATTGCAAAGGGATCGAAACCGGAGTTTACCAGGTTAAGCATGCCGATGCGGTCGGCTTCCTGTTCATTGCGACGGCTGAAATTAAGCCCAGCTTGCTGACCCGCTGCCATGGAAGAGCTGATACCCGCCATACCTGCCTGGGTATCCGCAGTAGCCAGCACAATACTGGCAAGAATACCTGCCAATATCAGCGGAGTGTTACGCCGGCTCTCTTCTAGTTGTTGGGCATAATGACGTTGGGATAGGTGGGCTAGCTCGTGAGCGATGACCGATGCCAGCTCCTGCTCATCTTTGGCGCCAAGCAATAAACCTGAGTTGATGCCGACTACACCGCCGGGCACAGCAAAGGCGTTCAGGGTTGGATTATCCAGTACGATCAGGTCAAGACGGTGGTCCTGTAACTGACTGTTTGCTGCCAGTTGCCACAACAGTCCCTCCAGATAATTGACGACCAGAGGGTCGCTATATTCGGGTGCCCGGCCACGTAATAAACGCGCCCAGGTACGCCCCAGTTGATACTCCTGCTCCAATGATATGGTGGCGGAACTGTTGGCAATAACGGGTAGCTCGGTAGCTTTAATAGCGCAAAGCGGGCTTAGGGTCAGCAAGCCGGCTAATAGATAGGGTGAAAGTCCAGTGCGCAAGTTTATGATCCTTATGCTCATTTTCTCTGGTGGTAAGGTCGGGTTAATCATAATTGTGCATTATATTAGCCCGGCTTTTGGTATATATTGCTGGCCTCGTACCTGTATCTGGAAAAAATTCCATGACTGAGCCCCGCTGGGATGAACAACTCGACACCTGTGGACTAAGCTGCCCTCTGCCGCTTTTGAAAGCGAAACAGGTGTTGCATAAGCTAGCGCCGGGTAAGGTCCTCAGAGTGGTGGCCACTGATGCCGGTTCTCAACGGGATTTTAAGGCATTTGTTGACCAATCAGACCATAAGATGCTGGAATCGTTCAGCAATGATGGTCAGTATACCTACATTATTCAGCGCGGCTAACAAGGGAGCAGAGCGTGAGAAAAATTTTCAGCAAATGGATCGATAATTACTTTTCTAATGAAGAGGTAATGCTGTTACTGGTGCTGTTGGCCGCTGCGTTGGGTGTCATACTTTATTTGGGCCAGACACTGACACCTGTATTTACAAGTATCATTCTGGCGTTTCTGATGCAGGGAATGATCGAGTGGTTGAGAAAGCGTAATGTGCCTCATTTTGCCTCGGTGCTGATGGTATTTACTCTGTTTGTGGGTATTTTGCTTTCATTAATGCTGTTTATTATGCCGCTGGTCTGGAAGCAATCGATCAATTTGTTTAACGAATTGCCACGAATGGTTGCCCAGGCAAAATCTGTCTTATTACTGTTACCTCAACAATACCCAGATGTTTTCTCTGAACAGTTGATTACGCAGATTATTGACCTCGCCACCGCTGAGCTGAGCCAGTTGGGTCAGTTGGTCGTGACCTATTCGTTGAATTCTATTGCCGGTTTAGTCGCGCTACTCATTTATGTCGTACTGGTGCCTATTTTGGTGTTTTTCTTCCTGAAAGACGGCAGTAGTCTGGTGAACTGGTGGGTTTCTTTCCTTCCCCGGAAAAAAGAGATGCTGAGCCAGGTGTGGGCCGAAATGGATCAACAGATAGCGAATTATGTGCGTGGTAAGGTAATTGAGATTGTTATCGTAGGTTCGGTGACTTATCTGGCATTCGCGTTACTCGGTATAAACTATGCGGCACTACTGGGTATTATTGTGGGTCTGTCGGTATTAATTCCCTATATTGGTGCTGCGCTGGTTACACTGCCGGTTGCTCTGATCGGCTTTTTTCAGTGGGGTTGGACTAATGAGTTTTGGTACCTGATGCTTGCCTACGGCATTATTCAGGCGCTGGATGGTAACGTGCTGGTGCCGTTGTTGTTTTCTGAGGCAGTTAACCTTCACCCGGTATCAATCATTATCGCAGTATTGGTGTTCGGAAGTGTCTGGGGGTTCTGGGGTGTCTTCTTTGCCATTCCACTGGCGACTCTGATTAAGGCAATCTTGAATGCCTGGCCGAAAAGCCATTCGTTTATTCAGGCAGGGCCCGAAACTGATTAACGAAAAAAGCCGGCACATGCCGGCTTTTTTTATAGGATTTATTTAGTTTAAAGTGACTGGACCGTCTCCAGTACTTCAGCCACATGTCCCTTCACTTTGACCTTGCGCCACTCTTTTCGAAGTACGCCATCTGCATCGATCAGGAAAGTGCTGCGTTCAATTCCCATATGCTCTTTTCCATAGAGCTTTTTTAACTTGATAACATCAAACAGCTTACACAATGTCTCATCCGGGTCGCTGATTAACTCGAAGGGAAAAGACTGTTTGGCTTTGAAGTTTTCATGGGCTCGCATACCGTCGCGGGAGACACCAAAAATGATAGTGCTGGCGTCCTGAAACTGGGTAAATAGATCGCGGAAATCCTGTCCTTCGGTGGTGCAGCCGGGGGTGCTGTCTTTCGGGTAGAAGTAGATAACAATGTTAGAACCTTTCAGTTCAGACAAGGTTACAGAGGTTTCACTGGTGGCCGCAGCGGTAAAGTCGGTTACTGCTTGATCAATAATTGGCTGACTCATGTTATATCCTTAAAAAATCTGTCTTAAAAACTACGCTTATCTGACCGAGATCAGTTAGAATGATACGCTTTTTATACGATAACAGATTAAACAGTTTTGGCAGCCCCTTAGTGCTCGGTTTTTTGAATATTCAGACTGCGCTATGTTATTGAGCTTAAATGGGTTGAGCCGGTAAACGCAGGCAAGTACCATAGGCCGAACTGTACACCTCTTTATGGAGACCATGATGATTACTGGCAGCATTGTTGCTCTTGTTACCCCGATGACATCTAACGGCGAGGTCGATTGGGACGCGCTGGATAAAGTGGTAGATTTTCATCTGGAAAAGGGCACGGATTCAATTGTCGCCGTCGGTACTACCGGCGAATCCGCAACGCTAAACTGTGATGAGCATTGCCAGGTTATCAAACGGGTTGTGGAGCGTGTGAGTGGCGCTATCCCAGTGATTGCTGGTACCGGTGCAAACTCTACCCGGGAAGCAATTGAACTGACGGCAGCAGCCAAAGAAGTGGGTGTTGATGCCTGCCTGCTGGTGACGCCATATTACAACAAGCCAACTCAGGAAGGTTTGTATCAGCACTTTAAAGCCATTGCTGAAGCAGTGGATATTCCACAGATCCTATACAATGTTCCTGGGCGGACCGCTTGCGATATGTTGCCTGAGACCGTGCTTCGTTTAGCGTCTGTGCCAAACATTGTTGGTATTAAAGAGGCGACTGGAGATCTGGTCAGGGCTAAAGCGCTTATCGAGTCCGCGCCAAAAGAGTTTGCTATCTATTCGGGTGATGATGGTACCGCTGTTGAGCTGATGCTGTTAGGGGGGGATGGTAATATCTCGGTAACCGCTAATGTCGCGCCGGCTCAAATGGGCGAGCTATGCCGTCTGGCGATTGCCGGTGAGGCTGAAGCTGCCCGGGCTATTCAGACTTCTTTGTTAACACTGCATAACGCTATGTTTGTTGAGGCGAATCCGATTCCGGTGAAGTGGGCGATGGCAGAAATGGGAATGATGGGGCAGGGCATTCGCCTGCCGCTGACCGTTCTGGCAGAGCCGTATCACTCTCAGGTACGTGATGCGTTAAAAACCTGCGAAATTATTTGAAACTAACGGACGAGCATAATGAGAATAATCACTTTGCTGCCTTTGGCAGCTGCAGTGTTGAGTGTTGCCGGATGTGGTTCATATTCTAATCCGATCTACGGTGAGAATGGAATTATTAACGATCGCAGCCAGGACTATGAGCAGGCTGAGGTAACCAAACGACTTGAACTGCCTCCCGCGATTCAGGCCCGTTCAAAATTGACGCAGGACCGCCTTAATATTCCTACCGCTGGGCAGACGGCCTCTCAACGCAGAGGTGATTTTACTGTTCCCCGTCCGGATTTTTTCTATGCTGATTCTGGTACGGACACGGTTAACCTGAAGCGACAGGGCAGCGACAAAGTTTTGATTGTTGATGAGCCGATTGCAGATGTCTGGGTTCAGTTACAAGATTTTTGGCGCTTTAATAATGTTGGTCTGGCAAAGTCCGCTCCTAAAGAGGGAATGATGGAGACTGCCTGGATCGATACCGAAGGTGAAGATCTTAGCTTTATCGATAGTATGATTAAGCGACTAACGTTCCAGGATATTGAAGGCGCTGTTAGCGATAAGCTTCGGGTGTCTTTGCGCCCGGTTGCTGATGACTTCAACCGAACCACTATTGCTATGCAGCATATACGAGTCCCCCAAGACGATAAAAGTCAGGTGGTTAACTGGTCTGATGATGCGGAAAATGTGGGCTATAAAACCGACATGATGTTTGAGATGTTGCGTTATTTGAGCAAATCCGGCACTAATGAGAATACTCATAGCTTGGTGGCAATGAAGCGTCAGCAGAAGAGTCGACCACAGATGGGTCGCGATTCTAAGGGCTTCCCAGCCCTCAAAATCACAGTGCCTGTGGATCAGGCCTGGAATCAGGTTAATGCTGCGATTGATAGAACGTCACTGGATGTTGGCACCCGGGATCAGCAGATGGGTGTTATCTATATGACGTACACCACCTCAACTGCATTTGAAGATACTGAAAAAATGGGTTTCTTTGAGTGGCTGAACTCTGATCGTAAGGCGCTGACATTGAGCTCTGGCTCTTTTGGTAAGGCGTTAGGCTTTGGCAGTAAAGAAGCTGAAGGGCCTGTATATAGCTCTAAAGAGGTTGTGACTGAAGAGCCAGAAGACGAGAGCGAAGTAGAACAGTACAGTATTGAAGAGCAAGCAAGCAAAACCGATGGTAAAGGTTTCAAAATCTGGTTTGCAGGTGAAGTTATCTATGTCTTTGGTGACGACCAGGATGGAGCGTATAATGAGTCTTCAGGGCAATACGAGCATTCAGGACAGTATCAGTTGCATATGAATCGCACCGCTAATGGCGTTTTCCTTTCGGTGAAAAATCAGGAAAGTTTGTCAGCACCAGTTGTGGTTGCTGACGAGATCTTATGGGAAATTAAAGAGCAACTCTGATGTTGA
Source organism: Amphritea japonica ATCC BAA-1530 (assembly GCF_016592435.1). Lineage (NCBI taxonomy): Bacteria > Pseudomonadati > Pseudomonadota > Gammaproteobacteria > Oceanospirillales > Oceanospirillaceae > Amphritea > Amphritea japonica. The sequence continues at coordinate 1,646,935 of NZ_AP014545.1, forward strand.
GCTACATCTGAGTAGATATCAGAAACATACGGGTAGGGAATTATTCCTGATCCAGCGTGTCTGATAATTAAACAAAAGAGGCCTTCTGAATTGCAGGCCTCTTTTTTTATGGAATTTTTGAATTGAGCAATTTTTCGATCCGCTCATCGTCGCACAGTGGAGCAAAGTTATGAAAGCCGTATTTCTAGACCTTCAAAGCCTCGATTGCAATGACCTTAATCTGGCAGCACTTGACGCGCTGTTTACTGATTTCGCCGGCTATCCGGCGACCGCACCATCTGAGGTGTCTGCAAGAATTCAAGACGCCAAGGTGGTGATTGTTAATAAGGTACTGCTTGATCGGGCTGTCTTAGCGGCAGCCAGCAAGCTGAAGCATATTTGTATTGCTGCGACCGGTACAAATAATGTTGATCTGGTGGCTGCTTCCGAACTGGGTATCAGTGTCTCTAATTGCCAGGCTTACGGTACAGATTCGGTTGCGCAGCACGTAATGACTCTGATGCTGGCGTTGCATACTAACCTTATTCAATACAACCGGGCTGCCCGTGACGGCCAGTGGGCCAGTGCTAATCAGTTCTGTCTGCTTGATTACCCTATTCAGGAATTACGGGGTAAAACGCTGGGTATTGTCGGGTACGGCAATCTTGGGTCGGGTGTTGCACAATTGGCCGGTGCGTTTGGAATGGATGTAGTGATTGCTCAACGGGCCGGGGGTGAAACAGTGGGAGGCCGGTTGGCGATGGAGGTGTTGTTGCCTCAGGTCGATGTGTTGAGCTTGCATTGTCCTTTGACGGAACAGACCCGGGACCTGATTGATGCCGCTGCTATTGCTCAGATGAAACCCAGTGCTTTCATTATAAATGCGGCCCGGGGCGGTGTGGTTAATGAAACTGACCTGGCCGACGCGCTGCGTAGGGGTAAATTAGCTGGTGCGGCCACCGATGTGTTGACTGAGGAACCCCCGATAAACGGTAATCCATTGCTGGCGGATGATATACCCAATCTGATTATTACCCCTCACAGCGCTTGGGGGAGTATTCAGGCCCGTCAGCGGATTGTTGATCAGATGGTAGAGACAGTTGAGGGTTTGAAAAAGGGCGAGTCGATCAGGTGGGTCAATTAATGGCGGAAGGCTGTCTTAAAAAGGAGTTGCTGTCGTAAAACTTAACCTCTCCCCGCTAACCGGATGGTTGAAGCTCAGGCTTTGGGCATGAAGTAGTAGTCGAGGAGAGCGGGCAACTTGTTCCGATGAAGCGTAGAAGCGATCACCTAATATTGGGTGTCCCAGGTGCTGCATATGCACCCGCAACTGATGTGAGCGGCCGGTAATCGGTTTTAGCTCCAGTCTCGAGGCATTATCTAACGCTTCAATAACCTGCCAGTGAGTCTGTGCTGATTTGCCTTGTTGATGATCGATAATCTGCAGGGGGCGGTTGTCCCAATCGCAACGCAGAGGCTGATCGACCAGGCCTGACTCGGCATCAGGTTTGCCTGCCACTACAGCCTGATAGACCTTATCTGTTTGTCGCTCCTGGAACTGGATGCTAATGTGGCGATGGCTTTCAGCGGTTAGTGCCAGTACCATGACGCCGGACGTGGCATAGTCGAGGCGGTGAACGGTTTTAGCTGTAGCGAAGCGCTGCTGGACCCTGCGCCAGACACAATCTTGTTTTTCTTCTCCAAGTCCAGGAACCGACAACAGATCAGCTGCTTTGTTGATGACAACTATTGCTGCGTCGGCGAAGAGAATGTCCTTCTCGTTAATCGTCGGTATCATCTCAGCGGCTTATACCCTTGCCGGAAAATAGCTTCTTTTTCTGACTCTTCTTTTTGCCTCGGACAAACAGCGCCATCGATTCTATGTGATGAGTCTGGGGGAACATATCCATGACTAGAAAGTCTTGCAGCTTGTAGCCTTCATCCTTAAGCAATTTACTGTCACGTGCCAGTGAGCCGGGATTACAAGAGATATAGAGAATAAGCTCGGGTCGTTGTTTAGTGATCTGGGGAATAAGCTTAGCGGCACCTGAACGGGGCGGGTCAAGAAGGACTTTGTTATAGCTGCCTTTAAACCACTGCAAACCAGCGAGTTTCTCTGCCAGGTTGGCACAAAAGAAACGGCAGTTGTCTACGCTGTTGTGTCGGGCATTTAACTCGGCTTGTTGTACCATCGTCAGGTTGCCTTCGATGCCGGTAACGCTGGCTCCGGATTGAGCCAGAGGCAACGAGAAATTCCCCAATCCACAGAATAACTCGAGGATGTTGTCTTCCGGGCTGAGGTCTAATAGCTCGCAGGCCTTGTCGACCATCTGCTGGTTAATCTCAGCGTTTACCTGAATAAAATCATCGGGACGAAACTGGAGTTCCTGCTGGTTTAATCTATAGCTGGCGAGCTGAGCTGGGGTGGTATAGTGATCTGTGCCGATCAGCTGTAACTGCAAGCTTAAACCGTAATGCGCAGCAAGGTGGTTAAAAATTTCCAGATGCTGATCGTTTAGTTCCTTCTTAAGCCGTAGTGAGAGATAGCCTCCCTCGTCACCTAGATCAACGTCGAGTTGAGTGATGTGCTTAATATCACCGGTATCTGTTAACGCGTACCGTACTTTGCTGAAGATGTCGCTCACACGCTTATCCATCACTGCACAGCTATCAATCTGCGTCAGCAAATGGCTGCCCCGGCGGCGAAACCCGATAATAGGTTCGTCATTCGACAATTGGTTGATGCCGATGCGCGCACTACGGCGATAGCTCCAGTTGTTTGCGGCCAGAGGTGTGATGATGTTTGCCGGTTTGCACTGACCGATGCGTTTAAGCTGATCAAGTGCCTGCGTCTGCTTTAGTTCCAGCTGACGTTCACTGTCCAGGTGTTGCAGATCACAGCCGCCGCACTGATGGTAATGAGGGCAGGCGGGGTCTATTCGATGGCTGTCAGCGGTGAGTATGGTGTCAGTATGACCGCTATAAAACTTGGTTTTCTCTTCTGTCAGCCGGGCGAGAACCTGCTCCCCTGGAAGGGCGTTGGTGATAAAGGCCGCTTTTCCCTGATAGTGCGCTACACCCTGGCCGTCAAAGCTGAGGGATTCTATAGTCAGCTCTACCGGTTCTTCAGGTAACGGCTGCTCTGAAGTTCGGACTGGGAGCTGAACTCGATAATGGGAATGCTTCTGTTTCATGGGCTTCTCCTGACGAAGCGCGGATTCTACCAGTGCCGGCCTGTTAAAGCATCCTGCTAAGTTATCGATCTCTTCCGAGTTGTTAAAGAAAAGCCTGATAATAGTCGCTTTATCGATATAAGGACTTCATTCGATTGCTATTCAAGGTATAAACTTGGCTTTACTTCAATTTATTGGTCAGAGTTACTTGTTATGTCACTGGAACATCCGTTTGCGCCTTTTGTTCGAATTCTTGGTAAAGGTAAACAAGGCTCGCGCTCATTGAGCCAGTCAGAGGCCAGAGAGGCGATGCAGATGATTATTGATGGTCTGGTTGAGCCCGAGCAGCTGGGGGCTTTTCTCATGCTGCTGCGCGTGAAGGAAGAGTCTCCAGAGGAGCTGGCCGGTTTTATTGAGGCGGTACGGGGACGATGCTGTGCCCCGGAAGGGCTCCAGGTAGATCTGGATTGGTCAACATATGCGGGCAAGAAACGGCAGTTACCCTGGTTTATTTTAACCTCCCTGTTGTTGGCTGAAAATGGTGTTCGGGTCTTTATGCACGGAGCCCGTGGTCACACTCCTGAACGAATTTATACTGAAGATTGTCTTTCATTGTTTGGTATTAGTGCCTGTTCCGATTGGGGGCAGGTTGCCGAATCACTGGATACTTCCCAGTTCGCCTTTATGTCGATAGAAACGCTGAGTGCAGAGATGGGGCGTATCATCAACTTGCGACCGGTATTGGGTTTGCGTTCACCGGTGCATACTTTGTGTCGCCTGATTAATCCATTGCGTGCCAGTCATACGGTAGACGGTGTATTCCATCCTGCATACGGGCCAATGCATCAAAAAACGGCGCAATTGCTAGGGGTTGAAAACGGTCTGACTATCAAAGGTGATGGCGGTGAAGCTGAGATAAAACCTGATACCGAGTGTGATCTGCAATGGACTCGCGGTAGTGATTATAGTGTCTCCCAATGGGAGCGATATTTTCCTCGTCGGCTGGTAAAACAAGAGCTGGATACAGCGGATCTACTCGGCCTGTGGCGTGGTCAAATCACTCATGAGTATGGTGAGGGCGCGGTTATTTCAACTCTGGCACTATTGTTGAAATTACTGAATAAAGCGGATAGCGACAAAGGTTGTTATAAGCTTGCACAGACGATGTGGCAGGAAAGGGATAAAGATAAATACTGAAGTGGCTAGACGCCGCTATGCAGCTTGCTAGTATTCAGACGCGGCCGAGCCGCTTGTTAGACGCGCGGTGCCGGTAGCTCATTCTGCTTTTTTAGCTCCTAGCAGGAGCCGAAGGATCCGTTCTAGCAAGCGTCGAAGTTGCGTCTGGCGGTGGGGTGGGCTGCTCTAATCCCGTCTTAACTTATCCGACACCGCTATCGGATTAGGATAGTTGAAGATCACCACATAGGTCGAGAGTAAGAACGTCAGAATGGCGGTAGCCTGGATGACGTGGGAGGCTTCTTCGCCGATCATTGCCGCGCCTGTAGCCATATAGGCTATGAGTAGTGAAAATTCACTGATCTGTCCCAAACGGAAGCCTACTTCCCAGGCGAGAGAGTTACTTTCGCTGATGCTTTGTAACAGAAAGCGGAACACTATGGGTTTCAAGACCAGTACCAGTACGGCAAGTATGATGGCGGGGACTATGATCTGTCCAAGCAGGGCCAGGTTGAAGCTGGCGCCGATAGAGAAGAAGAACAGGATTAGGAAAAAGTCCCGTAGAGGTTTCAGGCTGGTGGCGATGTACTGAGCTATTGGGCTGGTGGCGAGACTGACACCCGCAATAAATGCACCGATCTCTGCAGAAAGTCCTACTACATGGGCCAGTTCTGCAAGGCCCAGGCACCAGCCAATCGCTACCAGGAAAATATATTCGTGAAAACGATCGAATTTCTGGATCAGTGGCAACAATATATAGCGGACAAATATCAGCGAACCGCCAATAATGAGGGGCAGGGCGACAACTGTTTTCAGGAAGGTGGTAATCTGATCTGCACCGTTGTCGCCGCTGTTAAGAAACAATAGCACAAGAATGGCGATGACATCCTGTAACAGTAATAGACCGACTACCAGCTCACCCGTATGTTTGTGATGTAGAACGGTGGTAGGTAGCAGTTTGATGCCGATAATGGTGCTGGAAAACATCAATGCTACACCGATAATAATCGCTTCTGTCCGGGTGTAACCAAAGGAAATACCGACGATATAGCCGATGGCCATAAAGATGATCGCGCTGAATATAGCGACTAGCGTGGCTTTTTTGAGCATATGTACCAAGTGGCTGGGCTGCATATCCAGGCCTAGTAGGAACAATAGGAATATGATGCCTACGTGAGATATATCGGAAAGCAGGGCGGTATCTTGAATCAGGCTATAGCCGTAAGGGCCGAGAACGGCTCCAAGTACAATATAAGCAACCAGGAGTGGTTGGCGTGTATAGAGCGCCACAGATGCCAGGACGGCGGCTCCGGTAAAGATTAGGAAAAAAGAGAAAACCAGGCTCTGTTGTAGCATAAATATTTGAAAGTCCTGTCAATTCTGATCGTCACTCCAGTCTACAGAATCTGTATGCGGATATGAACCCGAGATATTTTCAGAGTAAAATAATTGGCAGGAATTGATCGCGGGAAAAGACTCAATCATAACGGAGTAGCATATTGTATGTGGGCGGAAGGTTGTGTTTTTTTATGGTTTTTTTGATGATTTATTTTAATAAAATCAGCAGGTTACGTTTTATAGTTTAAGTTAATTAGAAGATTGTTGTTTTCATCATAAAGTATTTTCAGCAGGAAATTAGAGGTTGAGAGAATCGAAGTGGTGTGTAATAACTGATCAATTTACTCGGGATTAGAATAAGTGTATCCTGAGCAACATAATGCGAGAGTGATTTAACAGGAATTTTGATGAATATTACTATTACCGAATCAGCTGACAATTATCTGGCCGAACTGCTTGAAAAGCAGGATGTAGAGGGCATTGCGGTTCGGATGTTTGTAACTCAGCCGGGTACCGCCTATGCGGAGACATGTCTGGCTTATTGCCGTCCTGATGAAGTTGTTGAAGACGATGCCGTTATGCAGAAAGAGAAGGTTAAATTCTTCTTTGAAAAAAACAGCTTGCCTTATCTTGAAGAAGCGACAGTTGATTTTGCTACTGATCGTATGGGTGGGCAGTTAACCATCAAGGCGCCCAATGCCAAAGTGCCAAAAGTATCTGACGATAGTCCGATGGACGAACAAATTAATTACATTCTTTATTCCGATATCAATCCAGGGTTGTCGTCTCACGGTGGTGAGGTCAAGTTGGTTGAGCTGGTAGAAGAGGAAGCTGGTCATATCGCCGTATTACAGTTTGGCGGAGGTTGTCAGGGATGTAGTGCTGTTGATATGACGCTAAAAGACGGCGTAGAGAAAACGCTGGTAGAACGGATACAAGGTCTGGTTGGAGTGCGTGATGTAACCGATCATTCCGTTCGGGAAAATGCCTACTATAAATAGTCGTTTTTTGTATGTTAAGCCCGGCTTTGTCCGGGCTTTTTTGATTTCGTTATAGAGCCGGGGTGCTTGTTTTTATAAAGCACAAGTCTTGATCCACCATTTTAGTACGTTGTTCCGCATAGAATGACCTGATATAAGGTCAGCAAGGCTCTGTTAAGTCAGGTCGTGTCAGTATGAATAGCTAAGTCGATGCCTTAGTTGATCGTTATTGCTACTTTTTTATATGACTTTTATGTAGGTGTGGTTGTTTTTTTTGGCACCAGCCCCATCTATCAGTAAAAGCGATATACCGCACAAGTCTGTATCTGCAGTATTCTGCAGTTTCTTCCGAATAAGGAGTAAGGTCCGTTATGGCACCACTCGAGAATGAAAAAGAGATCACTTCCAGCACATTGCCGGTTTTACCACTGCGTGATGTAGTTATCTATCCACATATGGTGATCCCACTTTTTGTTGGCCGCGAAAAGTCTATTCAAGCCCTGGAAGCGGCAATGCTTCAGGATAAAGAGATTCTTCTGATCGCTCAGAAAAATGCGTCAGATGATGAGCCTGTAGGAGAGGATCTGTTCTCTATCGGCACCGTTGCCAGTATCTTACAGATGCTGAAACTACCCGATGGTACGGTCAAAGTGCTGGTTGAAGGCGACTACCGTGCGCATATTGATACGCTGCATGAAACTGAAGAATTCTTTACTGCGGATATCTCAGCTTTAGCTATTGATGAGGTGTCGGAGGGCGAATCAGAGATCTATAAACGCACAGCGCTGGATCAGTTTGAGCGCTTTGTACAGGTTAATAAAAAGATTCCTGCAGAAGTGCTCACTTCGTTGGGTTCAATCGATGAAATTGGCCGTTTGGCTGATACTATCGCGGCGCACATGTCGCTGAAGCTGGATGAAAAACAGAAAATTCTGGAAATGCTGGATGACAAGCAGCGTCTGGAACATCTGATGGCGTTGATGGAATCAGAGATCGACCTGGTTGAAGTTGAAAAGCGGATTCGTGGCCGGGTTAAAAAACAGATGGAGAAAAGCCAGCGTGAGTACTATCTGAATGAGCAGATGAAAGCGATTCAGAAAGAGCTGGGCGATCTGGATGAAAATGGTACAACGGATATCGAAGAGCTGAAGAAGCGCATTGATGAAGCCGGTATGCCGCAGGAAGCATTAGATAAAACCCTGAATGAATACAATAAGCTGAAAATGATGTCTCCGATGTCAGCAGAAGCGGCTGTTGTGCGGGGTTATATCGACTGGATGTTGCAAGTCCCATGGTCTAAACGTTCTAAAGTACGTCATGATATGAACCGTGCTGAAGCGATCCTCAATGAGGATCATTACGGTCTGGAAGAGGTTAAAGATCGTATTCTTGAGTATTTAGCTGTACAGAAGCGGGTGCGTAAACTTAAAGGACCTATCTTGTGTCTGGTAGGGCCTCCGGGTGTGGGTAAAACGTCTCTGGGACAGTCTATTGCGCGGGCAACTAACCGTAAATACGTACGTATGGCGTTGGGTGGTGTCAGAGATGAAGCGGAGATTCGCGGTCATCGACGTACCTATATCGGTTCTATGCCGGGTAAGCTGATTCAGAAGATGTCCAAAGTAGGGGTTAAAAACCCACTGTTCCTGTTAGATGAAATTGACAAAATGGGCATGGATCAGCGTGGCGATCCGGCGTCCGCGCTCTTAGAGGTGTTGGACCCAGAGCAAAATGGAACCTTCAATGATCACTATCTGGAAGTCGACTTTGATCTTTCAGATGTGATGTTTGTCTGTACCTCTAACTCTATGGATATTCCGGGTCCGTTACTGGATCGGATGGAGATCATTCGCATCCCGGGTTATACCGAAGATGAAAAGCTTAATATTGCACGGAAATACCTGATTCCTAAGCAGCTTAAGACCAACGGTCTGAAAAAGAATGAGCTGACGATTGAAGATGAAGCGGTAACGGATCTGATTCGTTATTACACCCGTGAAGCAGGGGTGCGTGGGCTGGAGCGTGAGATCGCGAAAATCTGTCGTAAAGTGATCAAAGAGATCGCGCTGAGCGGTGATAAGAACGCGTCTATTATCGCTAATAGTGAGAACCTTGAACATTATTCCGGCGTACATAAGTGTAGTTTTGGAATGGCTGAAGAGCAGGATCGTATTGGTCATGTTACTGGCCTGGCGTGGACGTCGGTGGGCGGTGATATTCTGACCATTGAATCGGCAGTGGTACCAGGTAAAGGGCGTCAGGTTCGAACTGGCTCACTGGGTGATGTGATGCAGGAGTCGATTCAGGCGGCACTGACGGTTGTGCGAAGCCGTTCTGAGTCGTTGGGTATTAACCCGGATTTCCATGAAGAAAGTGATATTCATATCCACGTACCCGAAGGTGCAACGCCAAAAGATGGACCAAGTGCTGGTATTGGAATGTGTACTGCATTAGTATCTGTGCTGACCAATATTCCGGTCCGGTCTGATGTGGCGATGACTGGTGAAATCACCTTGCGAGGGCAGGTTTTACCAATTGGAGGACTGAAAGAGAAGCTTCTGGCTGCTCATCGGGGTGGAATTAAAACGGTTATTATTCCGGACGAAAACAAGCGTGATTTGAAAGAAATTCCTGACAACATCAAAGCAGATTTGAAGATTTGCCCAGTTAAATGGATTGATGAGGTCTTGCAAATTGCGTTGAAATATAGTCCGGAACCGCTTACAGAAGAGCAAAAAGCAACCTTTTCTGAAAAGAAAAAGCAAGCAAAAAGTGAGCGGGGGCAAATAAAACCGCATTAACACAAAATAGTGACAAATCAGGCTGTAAGCCGCTTGACACCTGATTTGCAGGCTTGGTATAAATTGTCCGGACTACTTGCTGGGCATGGGCACAGAATATATATATAAAAATGATTCATATAAGGGGAACAATGTGAATAAATCTGAACTGATCGACGCAATTGCAGCTTCTGCTGACATTCCAAAGGCTGCTGCAGGCCGCGCACTTGACGCTACTCTAGAGTCTATCTCTGGTGCTCTTCAAAGTGGTGATTCTGTAGCACTGGTAGGTTTTGGTACTTTTGGTGTTAAAGAACGTGCTGCGCGCACAGGTCGTAACCCTCAGACTGGGCAGCCAATTCAGATCGCTGCGGCGACTCTGCCTACTTTCAAGCCTGGTAAGGCTCTGAAAGACTCTGTAAATAAGTAAGATTCGCTAGCGCCTGATCCGTAAGGATCGCTGGCACCTGGAGCGGTAGTTCAGTTGGTTAGAATACCTGCCTGTCACGCAGGGGGTCGCGGGTTCGAGTCCCGTCCGTTCCGCCAAATGTGAGATCTGCTGATTAGTCAGCTGAAGCTCAGGGAAGCGATTAGTGCTTATACTGCGTCGTATTGCCAAACATATAAAAGGCGCATCCTGACTGGGGTGCGCTTTTTTTCTATTTGTACACTAGCTTAGAGGCCCAGAGGCAATATGCTTCAGAATATCCGAGATAACTCTAAAGGGATTGTTGCGAAGATCATTGTTGGTCTTATCGCTGTTACCTTTGCACTGTTCGGGGTTGAATCCCTGGTCAGTCTGACGGGCGGTTCCAATGCGCCGGCGACTGTAAATGGCGTCGAAATAAGTGAACGAGATCTGCTTCAGGGCGCTGACCTTCAGCGTAGACAGCTTTTAGCTCAGATGGGTGAAAATGCTGATCCGACTTTGCTGGATGATAATCTGATTCGTAAAGCAACGCTGGATAACCTGATTCAACAGGAAGTTCTGGTGCAGTCTGCAGTCAGCCAGGATATGGCGATTGCCGATCAGGCACTGGACCAGATGATTATTAATACTTCGGACTTTCAGGTCGAAGGTCAGTTTAACCGTGACCAGTATGCTGCAGTTCTGCGAAATGCTGGCCTGACACCCATGATGTATAAGGAGCTGTTGCGCAAAGAGAGCCTGATAGGCTACGAGCGTTCCGGTTATCTGTTGTCTGGGTTCTCACTGGAGCAGGAAGCTGAGCGTATTATCAGCCTGGATCGTGAAACCCGCGATCTTGCTTATGTGCAAGTAGCCCTGGACGATTACAAGCAGGGAGTCTCTCTGACAGCTGAAGATCTGAGCGCTTATTATGCTGATCATCAGTCAGAATTTATGACGGATGAACAGGTAGTAATCGAGTATCTGCTGATCAATAAAACTGATCTGCTGAAACAAGTGACAGTAGATGATGCTGAACTGCAGTCGCAATTCGATCAGGTACTGGCTTCATTTGAATCTGCTGAACAGCGGACTGTATCGCATATTATGATTGAGGTTTCTGATCAGGTTGATGATGCTGCGGCACTGGCGAAAGCAGAGAAACTAGCAGAGCGTCTTGCTTCGGGTGAGGCCTTTGCGGCACTGGCAGAGAGTGAGTCTGATGACCCTGGTTCCGCGCCAATGGGCGGAGATCTGGGGGTTTACCAGCAGGGGCTGCTGGATGGGCCGTTTGAGTCGGCTGTTTACGCCCTTAACGTCGGTGAAGTGTCAGAGCCTGTACGTACCTCATTTGGCTATCACTTGATCACACTGACTGAATTAACGGCATCTGAAGCGCCGGTGTTTGACGACGTGAAAGATCAACTAATTGCTGAGCAAATGGATAATAAAGTTGAGCAGCTGTATGTCGAGAAAGTAGGCCAGCTGACGGATCTGTCATTTTCTGCCGGCGACTTGCAAGAGCCGGCCGAAGAGCTGCAGTTGACTATCATCGAGGCTCCTGCCTTCGGATCGGCCGGCGGCAATGATGATATTACCGCTAATGCTCGTGTTATTAGAACTGCTTTCAATGAAGAGTTGATCCGTGATGGTCTGAACAGTGATCCGATTGAGCTGGATTCTGGTCGTACTCTGGTGCTGCGGGTTAAAGAGCATATCCGCCCTCGACAGTTGAGCGAAGAGGAAGTCAGCGAGCAGATCACTGAAGTGCTGGTTGTAGAAAAGGCCGGAGAAGCGCTACAAGCATCACTGGAAGCCGAACTTGAGAAACTGAAACAAGGCGGTGAGCGCGTTGCTATTAATGGGGCTGAATGGGCGGTTGCAGAGGCGGTGACACGTGCTGATCGTAGTCAGTCATTTGAAGTGATGACTACCGCTTTTAAAATGCCAAAGCCAGAGAGCGGAGCATCTTATTCGCTGATCACATTGCAGAATGGTGCTAAGGCGATTGTTGCTGTTACCGCTGTTAGTACACCAGATCTGTCTGAGATCACTGCAGACGAGCGCAAAGGGATGCGTGCTGTTCTGGGACAGCGTGCTGGTCAGTTCGATTATCAAGCGATGACAGAAGCACGTAAGAGTGCAGCTGAGATTGAAAAGCTTTGATAGTCACGGGTAAATGATGACACAAAGGCTGCTTATGCAGCCTTTTTTATTGTCTGGATTTAGGTTCGCAGTGAATTTTAAGACTACACTGAATAATCACTATGGCCACTTGAGTAGTAATAGTTAATGTCATCTTGTCGAATTCCCCGGTTTAAGCTTTAACATTGCCATGAAGCTGTAAGGCTTAGAGCGCTTCGTTAACTCCATATTCTGGTGTCTCATATGGCGGTGTTAGGTCGTGGATCAATGGAGGCACACCATGCAATCAAAGGTATACGAAGCACAGAAACCCCTTAAGGAGCAATATCAGCGGCACCCAGATTTAGCTATGGTTATTGATCATGCTAGGACATCGGGTGAGGTTGCCTCGGATCCTTTTCATTCCAGAGTTGATCCTATGGATGGTTGCGGCGTCTCAGTGCCCGTTGGGGTCCATGCGGCAGTCGGAGGTCAGCATGATGCTCCAACGCCAGGGGATCTGTTATGTGCCGCGCTTGCGGCTTGTCAGGATTCAGCTATTCGTATGGTGGCAAACTTGATGGAGATAGAACTTCTTGAATTAGAGGTTCGAGTTACTGCTACAGCAGATGTTAGAGGGGCTTTGGCGATGGATAGAGCGGTCCCGGTTGGGTTTCAGGCTATGACTTGTGAGGTGAAGATGAAAGTGAAGGAGGGCACTCCATTAAAGCAGCTAGAGAGACTCCAGGTTGCTGCAAAAGAGTGTTGTGTTGTTCAGCAAACGTTAAAATCCCCACCGCCTGTTACCACCACTTTCATGTAGAAAACGGGCGAGGAGTAAACAGAGACAGCACTGCTCGGTCCTGTCGTGAGTGATGTGCAGCCGCACGTTGTTCGAGGGTTGCATGACAGGGTACTAAATCAACATCACAGTGGTAAGGCTTCATTGTTTTCAGCCAATAACCGACCGATACAGCTACCGACTTGCAGATCACTCATGTGGCCAAAATGATTCAATCGCAGATATCCCTGTTTATCCAGCATGATTAGTGTTGGTGTCCCCCTCATCTGATAAAGAGCCATTGTTGTTGGAATAGAACTGGGTTCAGATGGTCTGTCTATGGCGATGGGAAAGCGGATTCCATACTCACCAATAAATACGCTTAATGCCTCTTTGGTCATCACTTTATGGTGCTCAAAAACGCTGTGCAGCCCGATCACTTGTACATCTTCGTTTTTATATAGTTCGTGTATAGCACTGGCTTGTGGAATTCCATGAGTGACACAGCCGGGGCATAGCATTTGGAATGCATGAATAATGACAACCTTGCCTCGTAGCTCAGATAAGATCAGCGGGGTTGTATTGATCCATGCTGAGATTTCTAATGCGGGTGCCATACCTTCCTGTTCTGTCTGTGTCATAACTTAGCCTCTGTGCGCTTTCAGGCATGATGCCGTGGTAGTCATGGATATTTATTCACCGGGTAACTGATGTACTTTGCCCGGCAGGCTTAAGTCCCCTGAGGCAATATCTTTCACATCGACTACGCATAGCAAGGGAGCATGGACACTTTGGTTAACTCGTAACCCGGCAGTGACACCATCATAGCTAGCGGAATCTATCGAATCAGCAGAGTTGAAAGCGACTTTAACTTCAATGGTGGCGCCATTAAATATGGGATCCCATCCCGGGCTGTCTAAAAGAATGGGCAGGCCTGGCCATGTTTTAGGTAAGGTTGGATAGCTGCCTTCAGGTATATCGACAACCCCTAAAGCCCCTTTGCCACATTGTTCATTAGGTTCCAGGACCACCCAGTGGCTGTGCCATATATTGCCATCGTTATTCGGGTTGTTATCGGCATTTTCATCGTATAAAGGCGTATCATCGAAGTCCGGATGGGCGGTAACCGCAAGTGCGAGTATGCCGGCATTGTCTTCGAAACCGACCAGGGCGCTGTTGAGGCTGGTTGGCCAGACATAAGAGAAGGCACTACTTCCGGCCAGTTCTCCGGTGGGGGTGGGTTTGCTAGAGCCGGCTTTTGCAGTAACGCTCATTTGAAAAGTGGCAATATTGTTTAGAGTGCTAACTCTGGCGTGGACAATATCAAACGCAGGCAGTGTTTTTCCGGTCGTATCTTCTACCGCTTTAATTCCCCCTGAGTGTGAGTCTTCGGTGTTTGCCTGGAGGCTTATGCATGTTGTAAGCAGCGTTCCGGTGAGTAATAAGTTGAATGTTTTCATAATTGCCTTCCTTTATAGTATCGACTCAATACTATAAAGCATTGCACAGAGAATTCTGCTTGTCAAGATTGTTTCGATTCGATACTATTTGCGTATGAATACGATCATTACACAACAGTTACTGGAGCGCCTGGCGAGCTTGCTGCGCAGTGAAAACCGTAGTTTGTTGCTTGAATATGGCCTGCAACCGGTGCAGTTTGATGCTTTGCATTATTTATCTATCTGCAATCGATATTCGGATACGCCGATGAGTGTGACCGAATACCTGGGTCAAACTAAGGGCTCTGTATCACAAACGCTCAAGGTGCTTGAAAAGAAAGGTCTGATAGTAAAAACGCCTGATTGCTGTGATAAGCGTGTTGCGCACATGGCTGTGACTACAGAGGGGCGTCAGTTGATTAAGGCCGTTTTACCCTCTCCATTGCTTGAGGTAGCCGGTGATGTATTGGGTAATAAGGATCTCGTTTCAATTAATTCAACGTTAGGCACCTTGCTGAGAACGGTACAGCAGGCCAATAACTTCAAGTCATTTGGGCAATGTGACAGCTGTCGTCACAATATAAAGTCTGCAGAAGATGACTATTTCTGTGGGCTGACGAAAGAGCCGTTGACTAAAATGGATATCCAGCTTATTTGTCGTGAGCACCAGCCTCGGCAACTAGAGGGGACAGAGTAGTCACCCAAAGTAATTTCTTCCCAACAAACCGCTTTCGGTCTCTTCTGTAATCTTCAAACAGCTGTTTTAATACTATACTCATATTCGTGTGACAGGTTCACAGATCACAGATAGGCAATCTTCATCGTTTATATAACGGATTAATCCAGGCGGTTTAAGCGTTTTATTTTATAGATGATGCAGAAAACAAACTTATTGCCGCAGGAGGTCTTTATGAAAACCAGGTCAATATGTTTAGCTTTACTCGTACCAGCCATCATTCTCATTTCGGGGTGCCAGCATCACCAAAGCCGAACGAGTGGGGGAAATAGCTTTGTCATCATCGGTGAATCGATGGCTACCGGGGCTGAGGCTGCTCAGGAGCTGCAGTTAGCCATTAACCGTACACAGACTGTTGGTTGCACAGCGGTGTCTGTGGGAGGTTACGGAGCGGCGGGAGAGGGTATGGTTTTGGGTCTTGCTGCACTGATAAAGTGTCCGGGTGGTATACATATAATTCCGACAGGCTTTCCCTATGATGCTAATACGGGCGTGAAGATTCCGGTTGACCCGGCAGCGGTGCTACCGCCGCCACTTTCGCCTGCTGCACCCTGATTAGAGTAAGTGAAGCCGAATAGAGGTTATCGCACAAGTATGTATATTGCATACTCTTTCAGAGGGCGCTTCTATATGAGAGTTTATACTCTATTGGATGAGTCCTCGGCAAAGGCGGCTCGTAATAGTCGCTGTGTATATGCCTGAGCTGGGTTGCTGAAAATCTGAGCTGCGTCTCCCTGCTCGATTATATCGCCATGCTGCATTACCACGAGATCGTGGCTCAGGGCTTTGACTACAGCCAGGTCATGACTGATAAAGATATAAGTTAGCTTATAGCGTTGCTGCAGTTCTCGTAACAGGTCGATGATTTGTGCCTGCACTGTTCTGTCTAATGCTGATGTAGGCTCGTCTAGGATGATTAGTTCCGGTTTTAAGATGACGGCCCGGGCGATGGCGATGCGCTGTCGCTGGCCACCGGAGAATTCATGGGGGTAGCGGTGCCGGTCATCAGGATCCAGTCCTACCTCTTTGAGAACGTCAATAATCATCTGTTCTCGCTCAATCGGCTGGCCTGTATTATGAATTTCCAGCCCTTCACTGATGCACTCAGCCACAGACATGCGGGGGCTAAGGCTACCATATGGATCCTGAAAAACGATCTGCATTTTACGACGCAGGGGTTTTATCTCCTGCTGATTTAGCTGATCGATCTCCTTCCCTGCAAATTTTATCCCACCCTCTGAATTGATCAGGCGCAGAATGGCCAGGCCCAGCGTTGTTTTTCCGGATCCACTTTCTCCCACCACTCCCAGTGTCCGACCAGGACTCAGGCGAATGTTAGCGGGGTTAACCGCTTTAATATGGTCAACGGTGCGTTTTAAGAGCCCTTTTTTAATCGGAAACCAGACTTTCAGGTCTTGGGTTTCGAGCAGGGGGGAGTTATTTAAGGTTACCGGTTGTGGTTGCCCTGAAGGTTCAGCATTGAGTAGCTTGAGGGTGTATGGGTGCTGCGGATTGGCAAATAGCTGTGTAGTGTTGTTACGTTCAACGATAGTTCCCTGATACATGACGCACACATCATCGCTGTAGCGGCGCACAATATTCAAATCATGGGTAATTAACAGGACAGCCATTCCCATTTTCTGTTGCAGTGATTGCAGTAACTCAAGAATTTGCTCCTGAATAGTCACATCCAGTGCGGTTGTGGGTTCATCAGCGATCAGTAGTTCTGGATCATTTGCCAGCGCCATGGCGATCATGACCCGCTGACGCTGCCCGCCTGATAGTTCATGAGGGTAGCTCTTCAGGCGCTTCTCCGGATCTTTGATGCCAACAAGCCCGAGCAGTTCAATCGTTCTCTGAAGGGCCTGCTGGCCTGTCAGGCCTTTATGGAGCAGCAAGGTCTCGCCAATCTGTTTGGCAATATTGTGGAGCGGATTCAGGGAGGTCATCGGTTCCTGAAAAATCACACTGATGCGGTCTCCTCGCAGTGAGCGCATCTCCGCTTCACTGTTTTGCAGCAGGTCTTCTCCCTTGTAGAGTATCTGGCCTTCAGGGTGGCTCGCCTTTGGGTAGGGAAGCAGTTTAAGAATCGACATCGCTGTTACAGACTTCCCTGAACCAGACTCACCGACTAACGCCAGGGTTTTACCTTTGTGTATATCAAAGCTGACCTGTTTCACTGCATCAACAGTCTGGCTGTTTTGGCCGAAGCGTACAGAGAGATTACGAACGGAAAGGAGGGCGTCAGTCATTCATTACTTTCCTTGGATCAAAAGCATCCCGTACTGCTTCGCCGATAAATATTAGCAGCGTTAACATAATTGAAAGAGCAGCGAAGGCGGTCAGGCCAAGCCAGGGGGCATGCAGGTTCGCTTTACCCTGAGCCACTAGTTCTCCTAGTGATGCCGAGCCGGGCGGCAGACCGAAACCGAGAAAATCAAGAGCGGTCAGGGTTACCAGTGAGCCGTTAAAAATAAAGGGCATAAATGTGAGGGTGGCGACCATCGCATTGGGCAGTATATGGCGGAACATAATCAACCGATTACTGAGCCCTAAAGCCCGGGCTGCACGGACATATTCAAGATTACGCCCTCGGAGAAATTCGGCGCGTACCACATCAACTAACTGCATCCAGGAAAACAGCAGCATGATACCTAATAACCACCAGAAGTTTGGCTGGACGATACTGGCGAGGATGATCAGCAGAAAAAGGACCGGCATACCGGACCATATTTCTATGAAGCGCTGAAAGAACAGATCAACTTTGCCTCCGTAATAGCCCTGTACGGCGCCTGCCGCGACGCCGATCACTGAGCTTATCAGTGTCAATGTGATGGCAAACAGTACTGAAACCCTGAACCCATAAATTACCCGCGCCAGTACATCCCGGCCCTGATCGTCGGTGCCTAGTAAATTGTCACTGCTAGGCGGAGAGGGGGCGGGGACTGGTAAGTCCTGATTGATGGTGCGATAGCTGAAACGGATAGGCGGCCAGAGTATCCAGCCCTGCTTGTCGGTAATCAGATCCTGAATGTAGGGGTCTTTGTAGTCAGCGAATGTATCGAACTCCCCGCCGAAGGCGAGTTCTGAATAATCTACGGCAACCGGGAAGTAGAAGGTATTGTCGTAGCGAACCACCAGTGGTTTGTCATTAGCAAGAAATTCGGCAAACAGACTGAAAAGAAACAGCGCGAGGAATAGCCAGAGCGACCAATAGCCTCGGCGATTATTACGAAAATTCTGTAGCCTGCGCTGGTTGATGGGGCTCATCTGTTTTGGGTTGACCTGTTTTAACATACCGCTCAGTTCTCCCTGCTTTCAAAATCGATGCGAGGGTCGACGGCGACATAGGTCAGATCGCTCACCAGCTTTAACAACAGGCCGATGAGAGTAAAGATATAGAGGGTACCGAATATCACTGGGTAGTCGCGTTTAATGACCGCTTCGTAGCCAAGCAGTCCGATGCCATCCAATGAGAAGATGACTTCGATCAGCATCGAGCCGGTAAAGAAAATACCGATGAGGGCGGCTGGCATACCGGCAATAATCAGCAACATAGCGTTACGGAATACGTGGCCATAAAGTACCTGGCTTTCGGTTAGTCCTTTTGCACGGGCGGTTACTACGTATTGTTTGTTAATTTCATCGAGAAAAGAGTTTTTGGTCAGCATGGAGAGTGTTGCGAAGCTACCGATAACAGATACCAGTACCGGCAGGGTGATATGCCAGAAATAGTCTTTGATCTGGCCCCAGGTGCTCAGCTCATCAAAATTTGGCGAGGTTAGTCCTCGCAACGGGAACCAATCAAAGTAGGTGCCGCCGGCGAATACAACTATCAGTAGGATGGCAAAGAGGAAATTGGGTATGGCATAACCGATGATGATAATTGAGCTGGTCCAGACATCAAAAGGCGTGCCATCTCTAACCGCTTTCTTGATGCCCAGGGGGACCGCTATCAGGTAAGTGATCAGGGTTGTCCAGAGTCCAAGAGAGATCGATACCGGTATCTTTTCGATAATCAGATCGGTGACTTTTTTACCGCTGAAAAGGCTTTCGCCAAAATCGAAGACCAGATAGTTTTTTAACATCTGGATAAAGCGCTCGTGGGCGGGCTTATCGAAACCGTATTGTTTTTCGATCTGTTTTACCAGCAGTGGGTCAAGGCCACGACCACCACGATAACCGCTGCTGTTACTATTGCTGCTCTCAGCGGCACTGCTCAGATCTGACTGAGAAGAACCGTCAAACCGGGCTGTAGCGCTGGTATTCAATCCTTGCAGATTGGCAATGGTCTGTTCTACCGGGCCACCGGGTGCGGCTTGAATAATCAGGAAATTGATCGTCAGAATGCCCAACAGCGTCGGAATGATCAGCAGTAGTCGCCGCAGGATATAAGCTGCCATAGCGGTTATTGCCCCGGCTGTTCTGGCTTAACCCACCAGGTATCAAATCCCAGTGAGTGGGTCGGACGTATTGCTGGGAAGTCTAGCTTGTTCCAGTAGGCTACCCGGTAACTACTGGTATGAAACTGCGGGATGACATAGTGATTCCATTGTAATACGCGGTCGAGAGCGCGGGTGCGCAAGACTAACTGTTCCCGGTCTGGCGCCTGAATGATTTGGTCTATCAGGTAATCGATAGCCGGGTTTTTGATGCCGATAGTATTACGGCTGCCGGGCTGATCGGCGGTGGATGAGTGCCAGTATTCCCGTTGCTCATTGCCCGGAGAACTTGATTGGCCGAATCCACTGACGATGATGTCAAAATCAAAACTTCGAATACGGTTGATGTACTGAGAGGCGTCGATAACCCGCATAGAGGGTTTGATACCCATGCGCTCAAGGTTACGGCTAAACGGCGCTACCACACGTTCAAAAGCGGGTGAGACCAGCAGAATCTCAAAGACCATTTGTTGGCCATCCTTGTTCAATAACAAGCCATTTTTTAGTTCCCAGCCAGCGCTTTTTAAAAGACGTAGCGCGGTGCGAAGCTGGCTACGGGTTTTGCCGTCTCCATTGGTGGTAGGTGCGCGGTAAACTTGAGTGAATACTTCCGATGGCACCTGGTCTTTAACAGGCTCTAGAATGCTTAGTTCTGCTTCAGATGGCAGTGCGGTAGCGGCCATCTCTGAGTTGGAGAAAAAGCTATGGGTGCGGGTGTAGGCATCAAAGAAGATGTTCTTGTTGGTCCATTCAAAATCGAAGGCGTAGGCCAATGCCGCACGGACCCGACTATCAGAGAAGTAGGGCTTACGGGTGTTGAGGATGAAGGCCTGCATTCCGGTGGGGTTTTCATGAGCCAGATTTTGGGTGATGATCTTGCCTTCATCGAATACGGCACCGGTGTAACCCGTCGCCCAACGCTTGGAGGAGTTTTCTTCCCGGAAATCATATTCCCCACCTTTAAAGGCTTCCAGAGCGACAGTGCCATCTTTGTAATAATCATAGCTAATGCTATTGAAATTATAGCGCCCTTTGCTGACCGCAAGCTCGGCGCCCCAATAATCAGGGTTACGTCGATAGCTGATGGTGCGGCCGGCATCGAAACTGTCTATCAGGTAAGGACCGGAGCCTATAGGGACCTCTAAACCGGGTTTGGTAAAATCATGTTTTTCCCAATAGTGCTTAGGCAGGATACTCACTTCACCAACGATAAGCGCGAGTTCACGATTCTCGGTCGAACTAAAACTGAACTTAACCTGGGTTGAAGATAGGGCTTCGATTTTTTCAATTTCACGATAATAAGCTTGATAGAAGGGCGAGCCTTGCTCCCGCAGGAGTTTAAAGCTGTATGCCACGTCTTCGGCGGTAACCGGCTGGCCGTCACTAAAGCGAGCTTTGGGGTTCAGATTAAAGATGATCCAGCTACGGTCCTCTGCTACTTCAAGTGATTCAGCTAGCAGTCCGTAGAGTGAAAAGGCTTCATCCTGAGCTCGCGTTAACAGTGAGTCATAGATCAGGCCTATGCCATCTGCTGCTGCGCCTTTAATGATAAAAGGATTGAAGCTGTCAAAAGTACCTATGGCTGCCTGAGTAACGGTGCCGCCCTTCGGTGCTTGAGGGTTTACATAGTCGAAATGCTCAAATCCTGATGGATACTTAAGATCACCATGCATAGAGATGCCGTGTAGCGGTGTAGCGGCGTATGCAGGGGAGGTGAGTGTGCAGATCAGAGTTGCAGATAACAGGCAGAGCGTTGATACCTGCTTAGATAACTGTTTGAAATTCATCCGTAATTATCCAGCCAGATTGATAACCTGTTAATTTATAACAGGGGGATTCGCTTATAGCTAGTTATATGAGTGCGGATTAGCGGTTTTGTTCAAATTCTGTGGCCCGTTCGGTCAGCTGTTGGTGTTGTAGCTTGCGCTGTACTTTATCTACTTTCATCTGCAGTAGTTGTTCGTTGAGGTAGTGAAGTTTCTCCTGGTTGCCCCCCGCTAACCCTTTTATAAGGTCCTGGTCCATCCAGTGAGTAATTTTCCGGTATAGCACGAACTTGAAAAGCAGCGCGGTGGCCGTTGCAAAAACGATGATGCCAATACTGAGTGCGTCCATGAATGTACTCCGTTATAAAGCGGGCTTACTTTGCCTTGGTTATATCAACGTAAAGAGTGAGTTTTTGTCCAGGCTGCAAATACTTACTATTGCCTAGTTTGTTCCAGCGCTTAATATCATCGATTGATACGCTGAAGCGCCCCGCGATGGTATAAAGCGAGTCGCCATTGCGTACAGAATAGCCGATACGGCGTATAAGCTGCGCATCACTGCGACTCAATCCCTGATTAGAGGGAGATTTCCATATAGTCAGTGTCTGGCCAGCGCGTAACGGATCGCCAGGTGCCATCTGATTCCAGGAAGCCAGCTGACGAACGCTGATGTCGTGGTGATTTGCGATCTTCCAAAAGCTGTCACCGGACTTAACTTTGTAGCTGGTCTTAGTGCGGTTGCTTTGAGCCAGTTGGTTTTGCTTGCGATTAAAACGCTGGCTTTGGCTTAGCACGTAATCACTGGATTGATGCTTAGCGCTGGGTATCAGCAAATATTGTCCTGCGCGGATATTGTTACCCTGCAGCTTGTTAGCATTGCGTATAACAGCGCTGGTGGTTTTATATTGCCGGGCAATAGTACTGACGGTGTCGCCGCTACGGATTTTGTAGCGCGCCCAGTTAACCCGCTGATTGGCCGGTAGTTCAGCCAGACCGGCACGAAACTGATCAACGTTCGCTACTGGAATTAGCAGGTGGTGAGGGCCGTCAGGATCGGTGGCCCAGCGATTAAAGCCCGGGTTGAACTGATAGAGTTCCTGGGTGGTGATGTTTCCCAGTTCAGCCGCTTGTGCCAGATCGATCTGACTATCCAGTTCAACGAGTTCAAAGGCTGGGGTGTTCGCAATAGGTGCAAGGGGGATGTTGAGCTGTTCAGCATCACGGATCAGCCGAGAGATGGCCAGTAGTTTAGGTACATAGGCGCGGGTCTCTTTAGGGAGATCCAGCGACCAGAAGTCTGTGGCCAGGCCCTTCTTTTTATTCTTGCGGATCGCTTTTGATACATTGCCGCCGCCGCAATTATAGGCGGCCAGAGCCAGTTCCCAGTCACCAAAGCGTTTGTGAAGCTGCTGTAGGTAGGTCAGGGCTGCGTCAGTGGAGGCAACAATATCGCGACGGCCATCGTACCACCAGCTGGATTTAAGACCGAAATGCTTTGCTGTCCCCGGGATGAATTGCCATGCACCTGCCGCACGTCCATGGGAATATGCAAAGGGATCGTAGGCGCTTTCAACGATAGGTAGCAGGGCAATTTCAGCGGGCATGTCACGCTTGATAACCTCACTGAGAATGTAGTGGTAATAACGGCTGGCCCGTGTGGTTACACGCTGCATATATTCAGGATGTTTAGCAAACCATTTGAATTGGCTTTGCAGGCGTGGTTTGTCATTATCCAGATTAAGTTGCAGATGTTTACGGGTGAGCTGCCACATATCGGTTGCAGCGGGTGAAACCTCTGTCGTTTTTGTCTTACCCGAAGGCGCAGATATATCCGCAACCGTTGTGGAAGTGGGAGTGGATGGCGTCAGTGTCTGCTGACCGATTAAAGGATTATTCTGACAACCGGCGAGGAGCAGACCGGCAGTGGTAAGTACAACTATTTTTCTAACCAACTGCATTGACGAAGACGCCCCGTAGACTATTTAAAAGTCAGCATTCTATGGGGCGGTTTTGAGGGGGTCAACTGTAGATCTGCTTTAATCGCTTAGATGCTGATCTGACTGCTGATTCAGAATGAATTTTTCCATTCACGAATGGCGCTAAATACAGCCACTTCTGACGCTAAAGTTGCGTTAGAAAATTGCTCTGCTGCTTGCTTTACTGAGGCTTCATCGTAGCGAAGAAATGGATTGATCTGTTTCTCAGTGGCGATATCGGTGGGCAGTGTTGGCTTGCCGGCCTGACGTAGCTGATTACACTGAGTGGTTGCTGCGTTAATAGCAGGATTAGCCGGTTCGACAGCTGCGGCAAAGGCGAGATTCGCAAGCGAGTACTCATGGGTGCAGTAGATCTCAGTGGTATCGGGCAGGCTGCGAAAGTATTCCATCGCTTTGTGCATCTGTTCAGCCGTTCCTTCAAAAAGGCGGCCGCAGCCAGCCAGGAAAAGGGTATCGCCACAGAACAGTTGTGGTTGCGTGTCCCCCAGATAATAGCTGATATGATCCAGAGTATGTCCCGGTACTTCATGGACCTGTAGGCTTTGACCAAACAGCTCGACCTGATCTCCTTCTTTCAGCGTAACCTCCAGTCCGTCAAAAGGGGAGTTTTGCGGGCCATAGACCGTGGCATTATGTTCTGCTTTGAGTTGTTTAACTCCGCCAGTGTGGTCATCATGATGATGAGTTATCAGTATTGCGCTGAGCTGAAAACCGTTTTTCTTCAGGTATTGATTTACTTTGTCCGCATCGCCAGGATCAATCACAGCGACTTCACTGCTATCTGGTGAAGCGAGTGCCCATATATAGTTGTCATTGAAAGCAGAAATTGGCGTGATATTGAACATTTTAAGCCTCGGCTGAATCGGATTTGTCAGATACTGTAGTACACTATGTTTCTATTAACAGCATAGCGTTAAGAGCTTACACAGTATGGTATTTAAGCAACAGCCTCAACTCGGCGACTGGTTACCCGAACTACGTGACTGGTTTGATACTGAGTTGGGACAACAGTTACTTTTATCCGAGCGACAGCTGATGGATCGTCTGTTGCCAACTATGTTTGGTTATCATCTGGTGCAGATTAGTTTTGATAATCGGTTGGATTTAGCGCGAGAGAGTTCTGTCAGGCATCAAATCCAGGTTAACCCAATGGCTGAACTGGGGCTGCCAGATACCGCGGTGATTGCGCGTAATGAAGAACTGCCTTTTGAGCACAATAGTATCGATGTTGTGTTACTTCATCATGCACTGGATTTCGCTCAAAGCCCTCACCAGGTATTGCGGGAAGCGGCACGTGTGCTACGTCCTGGTGGTTATCTGTTAAATGTGGGCTTTAATCCGATGAGTTGGTGGGGTATTTATCGCAAACTCAAATGCAATAAAGAGACTGTGCCCTGGCAGGGACATTTTATTAGTCCTCAACGTATGCATGATTGGTTGGCCTTGTTGGAGTTGACGGAAGTTAAGGTGTTATCCGATTATTATCGTCTGCCGTTCGAAAAGGAATCCTGGCGTCAGCGTGGTCGTTTAATTGAGGCGATGACTCGTCGCTGCTCAGGCCAGTGTGGCGCGTTTACACTACAGGTAGCCCGTAAAGATGTGGGTGGTGCGGCACCGGTACAGCCGGTTCGTAAGGCACGAAAATTGATTAATTTACCATTGGTTGAACCTACAACCCGTGGTGCCCGAGGAAGAGTGAGTGAAGAAAAGAATTAATATTTTTACCGATGGTGCATGTAAAGGTAATCCCGGTCCTGGAGGCTGGGGAGCAGTGCTTGAGTACGGCGAGCATTCCAAAGAGTTATTCGGTGGCGAAATGGAAACCACCAATAATCGAATGGAGTTGATGGCCGCGATAGAAGCTCTGACTATTTTAAAAGAAGCCTGCGATATTGTTCTGACTACCGATTCTCAGTATGTCCGTAAAGGTATTACTGAATGGTTGGCAGGATGGAAGCGCAATGGCTGGAAAACATCGGCTAAAAAACCGGTGAAAAATGCGGATCTGTGGAAACGGCTGGATGAACAAAATGCCCGCCACTCGATAGAGTGGAAATGGGTTAAAGGACATAGTGGACACCCTGGTAACGAGTTAGCAGACCAGTTGGCGAATAAAGGGGTTGAACTGGCCCTGCAACAGGCATAAGTGATAGATAAACAATGAGACAGATTGTACTGGATACCGAAACGACCGGTATTGACCCCAAAGAGGGGCACCGAATTATCGAGATTGGTTGTATTGAGATGGTAAACCGACGCCTGACCGGGCGCACTTATCATCAATATATAAATCCGGATCGTATTGTTGAAAATGAAGCGATTCAGGTACACGGTATCACCAATGAGTACCTGCAGGATAAGCCCCTGTTTGCCGAAATTCAGCATGAATTTCTGGATTTTATTCGCGGTGCTGATCTGGTTATTCATAATGCTCCGTTCGATGTTGGCTTTATGGATCATGAGTTCAAGCTTTCAGGGCACCCTGAGCGTATCAACAAGATCTGTCAGGTGACCGATACTCTGGCTATCTCCAGAAAGAAGCACCCTGGCCAGAAAAATAACCTTGATGCTCTCTGTCGTCGATACGGGATTGATAATAGTCACCGTGAGCTACACGGAGCATTACTAGACTCTGAAATTCTGGCTGATGTTTATCTGATGCTGACCGGTGGCCAGAAAAATTTGCTGCTGGCCGGTGAAGATGAGGGACATGATGGGGTGGATCAGGTGCATCGGCTCGATACCAGCGGGCTGAATCTGAATGTCCGACGGGCTAAAGCAGAAGAGCTGGAAGAACATGCAGCCTATATTGCCAGGTTGGATGGTAAGGGGGGCAGCATCTGGAGCCAGATAGATGCTGAGGTCAAAGAACAGCAGTAACTGTTGTTTAAAAAAAGAAAAAGCAGGCTTATAGCCTGCTTTTTTTGCCTGTGTTCTTTGTTAGTAACGTTATAAGAACAGAGTTACCGCAGTGTAACCTGTAAGACTCATCACTATTGTGTAAGGCAGCGCCATCCACACCATCTTGCCGTAAGAGAGGCGGATAAGTGGAGCCAGGGCTGAGGTTAGCAGGAATAGAAATGCTGCCTGACCGTTAGGGGTCGCTACACTAGGGATGTTGGTACCGGTGTTAATGGCGATAGCCAGCAGGTCAAAATGTTCCCGTGTAATCGTTCCGGCTTCCAAAGCAGCCGCGACTTCGTTGATATAAACAGTTGCAACGAAAACGTTATCCGAGATAGCAGACAGAAAGCCGTTAGCAATAAAGAAGATTCCCGGTTGAACTGCCGTATCCATCTCCAATACCGCAGCAATGATTGGCTGGAACAGATGCTGCTCATGAATGACCGAAACAACTGCGAAAAACACCACCAGAAGCGCAGTAAAGGGAAGCGCTTCTTCAAAAGCTTTACCGATCTGGTGCTCCTCAACGATGCCGTTGAACGCGGTTAGCAGGATGATAATAGTCAGGCCAATCAGGCCGACAGAGGCGAGGTGGAATGCCAGTGCAATGACTAGGAAACCTGCCACTAAAAGCTGTACCATCAGCTTTATTTTATCTGTTTTGGTCAGTTTCTTATCCTGCTCAATATCAAAGTCTTCCAGAATTGTGCGGACTGAGTGGGGTATCTCTGCGCCGTAATCAAACCACTTTAATTTTTCCAGCAGCAAACAGGTTGCTAAACCTGCCACCAGGACGGGCATAGTCACCGGTGCCATTAATACGAAGAACTGGACAAAGTCCCAACCGGCTTTTTGTGCGATCAACAGGTTCTGTGGTTCGCCTACCAGAGTACATACTCCGCCCAGTGCCGTACCTACCGCACCATGCATCAAGAGACTGCGAAGAAATGCGCGAAACTGTGCCAGCGTCGCATGATGGTCTTCATGGACATGGTCATCGTCGCCGTGATCGTGGCCTGAATGATGGAAATTCTTTCCTGAAGCAACTTTGTGATAAACCGCGTAGAAACCGACACCGACACTGATGAGTACAGCGGTGACCGTCAGAGCATCCAGGAATGCAGAGAGCACTGCTGAGAAGAGCGAGAACAGTAACGACAGCATCATCTTGGAGCGCACTTTAAGCAACAGCTTAGTGAACACCATGAGAAGCATGTCTTTCATAAAGTAAATGCCGGCTACCATGAACATCAATAGCAGTATGACTTCAAGGTTTGCTTCTACTTCATGGTAGACAGTATGGGGGCTGGCGAGACCAATGATGATGGCTTCCAGGGCGAGTAAGCCTCCAGGCTGAAGTGGGTAGCATTTCAGCGCCAGTGCTAATGTAAAAATAAATTCGAAAATCAGAATCCAGCCTGTGACAACAGGGCCTACAGTGTAAAGAAGAATCGGGTTGAGTACTAAAAACAGGATGATTGCCTGTTTATACCAGATTGGAGAGTTGCCAAGAAAGTTTTTAATAAGAGCCTGCGTAGTGGTCATCGATGCCATGGTCCTGTCCCAATTCGGGGGCTTCCAGAAAGTTTCAGATTGACTCAATAAAGAATAAATCTTTCGCTTTCATGAAATAAGTAAAGTGGTTAAAGTTATTATAATTGTGCTTAGATTAGCAGGCCTTAATATAAATCAATAGTCTGCATAAACTATTCTGAATAGCTTGCAGAGTGTACCTTGCTGGTCTTAATACAGAAAGGCTTAAACGCTGCTTAATTATCTGTTTTTATTAGGGCTGATGTTTAACTATGGGTATTGAATACATTTATGCTGTTGGGGATAGGCTTTGTTCAGATGAGCAGGGTCAGTGGCTTTTTAGCACTCCCTGTTTTAATCATAAGCAGGCGTTAGAGATATACGATCTGACATTGGTGCCTGAGCAACAGGTTCGGTTGGTTGTGTTGCCCGAGAATGAACAAGGGGCATTATCGCCTTCAAGAGGATTAAGACAGTTACTGTCTGAGTCTGAAGAGCAATATTTTCCGCTATTGTCACGGGCGGCTCAGGTAATGACCTGGTCCCGTGACCATCTTTATTGCCCTCGCTGTGCCAATGCGCTTACCCATCATCAGCAGGATCTGGCTAAGCAGTGTGAATCCTGTGGTTTGACCCAATACCCCAGGCTTTCTCCCTGTATTATCACGCTGGTCATTCGGGGAGAATACTGTCTGCTCGCTCAGGGAATACGCTTTACGGAGCCCCGATATAGCACTTTGGCAGGTTTTATCGAGGCAGGGGAGAGTGCAGAAGATGCGTTGGTCCGGGAGGTTCGGGAAGAAGTGGGTGTAGAGGTAGCCAATATACGTTATCGCTGTAGCCAGTCCTGGCCTTTCCCTCATTCGTTCATGTTAGGTTTTTTTGCGGACTACGTCTCGGGCGAAATTGTGCCGGAGCCGGGTGAAATTGTGGATGCGCGCTGGTTTCATTACAGCGAACTCAAAAACACCCCCATCCCGCCGGGTTTCACTATCTCTCGACAGTTGATTGATGCCTTTCTTAAGCAGTATGAATCGAACGGGGGTTAGCTCTGCTTCTCTTTACTGAAAAACTTACCGAGTTTGGTTGCCAGCATTACATTGCCTTCTGCCC
The DNA here is from genome assembly GCF_016592435.1 of Amphritea japonica ATCC BAA-1530. Lineage (NCBI taxonomy): Bacteria > Pseudomonadati > Pseudomonadota > Gammaproteobacteria > Oceanospirillales > Oceanospirillaceae > Amphritea > Amphritea japonica. Next base: position 1,675,605 of record NZ_AP014545.1, read on the forward strand.
GGAGCTGGCCCTTTAAAAAAGCACTCATGCCATCTTGTTCACCTGTGACCACCCGAATGAAGGTCTCGCTGTCAAGAATCAGGGTGATATCAGGATCAGAATGATTACCGGTTTCGACGAGGAGAGACTGGTTCGCAATAGTGAAGTAAAAGTCTTCAGCATCGTGGAGTTGAAATTGATAGGTCGAGTTAATATCGACACTGTTTTTTGCGATGAAACGGCTGGAAAGTTTCTCGATTACCCGACTCACGGTGATTGCTTCAGACATGATTAATACAGCTTCTCAAATTTACATATCAGTGATATTGCCTTAGTAGGTTCTATGTTACATTACCCGGCTATAAATCAATATCTTGAATTCGCTTAAATGCCTTTATTGGCATACTTATCTGGAGTGTGAAGTGGTCGATTTTCTGGCAAGTTACGGATTGTTTCTGGCTAAAGCGCTGACGGTGGTTGGTGCAATTATTATGGTTATCGTTGTCATTGGGGTCGTTGCATCCCGCAATAAGAAAGATCATAAAGAAGGCTATCTGAGTGTTAATAGTTTGAATGAGACACTTGAGGACATGGAGCATGCCCTGAAAGAGGTTGTGCTGGATGCTGACGTTTATAAGCAGCAGCTGAAAGACGAAGAGAAGCAAGACAAAGCTGATGCCAAGGCGCGTAAAAAAGCGTTGAAAAAAGGTAAGGTGGAGCAGCCTTCGGAGCCTGAACGAAAGCGTGTCTTTGTTCTTGATTTTGATGGGGATATCAAAGCGTCAGAACTTGAGCCGATGCGGGAAGAGATTACTGCAGTCTTAACGATGGCGACCGAAAAAGATGAAGTGGTGGTTCGACTAGAGAGCCCTGGAGGCATGGTGCATAGCTATGGTCTGGCTTCTTCGCAGCTGGAACGGATCAAACGTCATGGTGTACCGCTAACGGTTTGTGTTGATAGAGTGGCGGCCAGCGGTGGTTATATGATGGCCTGTCTGGCAGATAAAATCATTGCGGCTCCTTTCTCAATTCTGGGATCTATTGGTGTGGTGGCGCAGTTACCTAATTTTCATCGTTTGCTACAAAAACACGATATTGATTATGAAATACTAACGGCGGGCGAGTATAAGCGGACCATGACGGTTATGGGCGAGAATACTGAAAAAGGGCGTGAAAAGTTCATTGAAGACCTGGAAGACACTCATAGTCTGTTTAAAGAGTTTGTAGCCGAATACCGCCCGCAAGTGGACATGGAGAAGGTGGCTACCGGTGAGGTCTGGTTTGGTCGTCGTGCGTTGTCAGTTAATCTGATAGATGAAATTTTAACCAGCGATGAGTACCTGGCAAAAGCCTGTGAAGAAGCGGATGTGTATTCAGTTCGTTATGAGTACAAGAAAACACTGCAGGATCGTATTTCTGAAATGTCGATTAAAACGACTGACTCTTTATTTACGAAATGGGTTGGGCGTATTCTGAATGTCCGATTACTGGCTAAGTAACCATAGTGGTAAGGGAAAGTGCTGCATTTCTTGCAATGTTGATTATAATTTGATTGTGCATGTTTAAAACATAAAACAGTGAAATTTTATGCCAGAGTATTGTCTTATAGATCTGGTTCGACACAGGAGCGTCGATGCGACAGTCTGCCACCGCTAAGAAAATCATGATAGCTGCCGAAGCTTTGTTTGCTGAACAGGGCTTCGCAGAAACCACGATGCGGGAGATTACAAGTGCTGCTAAGGTAAATTTAGCCGCGGTTAATTATCACTTTGGCTCAAAAAAGGGGTTAATCTCGGCTGTTGCTGAGAAGTATCTCAATCCACTTGTGACGACGCTGCATGAGGCAATTAGCGAACGTAAGTTAGCTCAGGTGCCGGGAACTATTTCTGCCGAAGAGCTGCTTGAGATGTTGATGCGTTCGCTGCTGAAAATTGGCAAATCGAAGCAGTTTGCGTTGCCTGTCTTTATGCGATTACTCGAACTGATCTATATGAAAAATCAGGAGGAGCTTCGCAATGCGATGGTTGCCCGATACGGTAATTCGTTTTCTGAGTATGTCGAGTTACTTCGAATTGATTCTGCGGTGATGAGTGATGAAGAGTTTTTCTGGCGGTTGCATTTTCTGCTGGGGTCAATCGTCTTTACGTTGTCGAATTTTCAAACCCTGGTCGCGATTGAAATGCGAGAGTTTGAACGCGTCGCTGAAGTTGAGCGTACGCTACACCGTATGATTCCTGTTTTAGTTGCTGGTCTTCAGGCGCGTGCAGAACATACACCCTTTACCCGTCTTTGATGGGTTGTCTGTAATCACCCTATGTATATCCTAATCTCAATCAGCCGCCAGTGCCTGGAGCTCTGGCGGAATGATGTCTGCGTCAACTCTTATGCTGTTTCAACGGCCTTGAATGGTCCTGGAGAAGAAAAAAATACGGGCTGTACTCCGCGTGGTGATCACCTCGTGCGCGCGAAGGTTGGTGCCGGTATGCCGCTGAATACTGTTTATATTGCCCGGCGAGCTACGGGAGAGGTTTTTTCTTCTGCGCTGGCTCGCCAATACCCCGATCGTGACTGGATTTTAACGCGCATTCTCTGGCTCTCGGGGTGTGAAATAGGTCGCAATCGTCTGGGAAGCGTTGATACAATGCAGCGCTATATATACATTCACGGAACGCCGGATACTGAGCCGATGGGGCAGCCATTGTCTCATGGGTGTATCAGGATGCGTAATAATGATATTACGCAACTGTTTGAGCAAGTGGATGTTGGAACCCGGGTCATTATAGAAGAGTAAAAAGCCAGATGTCTGGAGCATTAATGCTGGACGTAGCCGGTCTGAGTCTGACAACAGAGGATAAAGCTCTGTTACAGAACCCTCAGGTAGGTGGTCTAATTCTGTTTAGTCGTAATTATGAATCTCCACAGCAGCTTTCCGATCTTATTCGCGAAATACGTGTCTGCTCGCCTGATATCCTTATCGCTGTAGACCAGGAAGGAGGGCGGGTGCAGCGCTTTCGAGACGGATTTACCCGTTTGCCTCCGATGGCTGCACTGCGAAAATTGCACGAAGCTAATGCTGCTCAGGGGTGTGCTGTTGCCACCGAGCTGGGTTGGCTGATGGCAGCTGAGTTGATCGCCTATGGCGTTGATATTAGCTTTGCTCCAGTGCTGGATCTTGATTTTGGGGTCAGTGACGTTATTGGAGACAGAGCTTTCTCTTCTTCAGCAGAAGATGTTGCTGAGCTTGCCGGCGCTTTTATCACGGGTATGCGCGAAGCAGGTATGGCGTCGACAGGAAAGCATTTTCCTGGTCATGGCTGGGTTGTTGCAGACTCGCATCACGAGATTCCGGTTGATGAGCGGAGGCTGGAAGATATCGAGGCTCAGGACCTGTTGCCCTTTATCAGTCTGATGGCGAAGGGCTTAGATGCAGTTATGCCGGCTCATGTTATATATCAACAAGTAGATGACCGGCCTGCAGGCTTTTCCCCTTATTGGATACAGCAGCGATTACGGTCCGATATTGGCTTTGATGGCGTTGTATTCAGTGATGATCTGACGATGGAAGGTGCCAGTGTTGCTGGTAGTTTTGAGTCCCGGTCAGAGCAAGCACTAGAAGCGGGTTGTGATATGTTGTTGGTGTGTAATAACCGCGCAGCGGCACTGCAGGTGCTTAATTATCTGGAGCAGATTAGTCATCAGGGTTCTGAGCGTATAGGCAGAATGAGTGCGAAGGGTTTCTATGATATTGCTGAGATTCAAAGTTCGCCTCGTTGGCAGCAGGCCGTTGAGCTGACGAAGCAACTAATTCCCCAAAAATAGAGCTTTTGATTGAGCTTATAACTGAAAGTATGGAGCAATAAAAATGCGGGAGCAGCTGACAGAGGTCTTTACCCAGCTGGGGCTAACTGGCTATGAGGATGCCTGGATTTTTCAGGTATTTTTGGTCGTATTTGTGACGATGCTGGTTAACTTCTTCTCAAATCGGGTGTTTCGCCGCCTTGAAATGCAATTAGCTAAAACCCGCAATGTTTGGGATGACATCTTGCTGCATGCGGCTCGGCGCCCGGTGGCATTGCTTATCTGGGTGTTAGGGCTCAGCTTGTCGCTGGAGTTGATGAAGCTCCAGTCGGATTCGTTGTTGTTAACCGCAGTAAGCCCTGTTCGTAAAGTGTTGGTGATCGTAATGATCGCCTGGTTCCTGATTCGCTTTATTCGTCAGGCAGAAGGTGCGCTGGTCTCTAAAGATAAAGTGAAGAAACCGATGGATCAAACGACCGTAGGGGCGATCGGTAAGCTGCTACGGTTATCTATCATCATTACCTCAACGCTGGTGGTGCTGCAGAGCCTGGGTTACAGCATCTCCGGCGTATTGGCGTTCGGTGGTATCGGTGGTATTGCGGTAGGTTTTGCGGCTAAGGATCTGTTGGCAAACTTCTTCGGTGGCTTAATGATCTATCTGGATCGTCCTTTTAAAGTAGGCGACTGGATACGCTCTCCTGATCAGGAGATCGAAGGTACTGTGGAGGCAATTGGCTGGCGTCAGAGCTGTATACGTACCTTTGATAAGCGGCCTTTGTATGTACCCAATGCAACCTTTGCCAATATCTCAGTAGAAAATCCATCGCGTATGACCAATCGACGGATTTACGAGACGATCGGTCTGCGCTACGAAGATTCATCGCGTATTTCTGCGGTGGTGGATGCTGTGAGAGAGATGCTGCAAAATCACCCTGATATCGATGCAAAGCAGACGTTGATCGTTAATCTGAATAGTTTTGGTCCATCGTCGCTGGATTTCTTTATCTATACCTTTACCAAAACAACTAACTGGGTGGAGTTTCATGGCATAAAGCAGGACGTCATGGGGCGAATTATCACTATCGTACACGAGCACGAAGCTGATTTTGCCTTTCCAACGCAGACGATACACCTGGAAGCCAGTCAACCGGCTCCAGAGCCAACCTGATTGTTTGTTAAGCGGCGCGTATAGCGCCGCCTCAAATAGATATGTTTTATGGATTTGATTTAACTGGAGAATAATATCGTGACGCTTGAGCAAAACGAGCTTGATCTGATTGCAGGGTATGACGCTGAAAAACGTTTCGATCATCTGGTAAGCCGGGTTGTAGAAACTGGTCAGGTGTGGATTCTGACCGATCAGCACGGTAGTGTAATGCTCAATACAGATGATGAAGACTGCGTTCCTGTCTGGCCAGACCGTGAGTTTGCTGAGCAATGGGCTACGGGGGAATGGGCTGAGTGCGAGGCGATGTCGATCACGCTGAAGCAGTGGAATTATCGCTGGACTCCGGGACTGGAAGAGGATGGTTTCGCCGTTGTTGTGTTTCCGCTCCCTGGGGCAGAAGATGAAGATGGTTTGGTAGTCTGGCCTGAGGAGCTGGACATGATGTTAACCAAAGAGGTGAAGCGCTCGAATAAGAGATAATCTTACGCGGTTCATACTGTTGTATGCCTTAAAAAAACGGAGCCATTGGGCTCCGTTTTTTGCTTATTCTATGGGGGTTATTCGTACCAGGACACCAAACAGTGGGTGGTCCAGGTAGTGTAATTCTGCTCTTCGCATGCGGCGAGCAGATTTCATCTCAACGGTAAGAAAGTCAGGAATGGCTGTCTGATTCAGATAACGGTTACCATTCATGCTTTCACTACTCAGCTCTGAGGTTGTGTCGGGCAGTGTGTCGGCGCTTTCGGGTAGCGGTTCCTGAACAGTGACTGTTGTTTCTGTTGATGTTTTTAAGAGTGCTGTGCTTTCTGCAGGGCTCAGGCTCCGGCTGTGAAACAGATCGCTGCGGAAATGAAGATAGCGGCCTTTGTCGACCGAAATGTAGCCGTCCAGCTCATAAAGACCGTTATCCAGAACTTCGCCGCCATTGATGCGGATCAGGTATTGGTCTTTTCTGCTGTTGATAGGCTGAATCCAGGCTTCATGAAAAAGCACTTTGTACAGTGAGCTGCGTTTAAGGCTGGCTTGTTTAGCGCTCAGGCTAAGGGATGATTTAGGCAGGCGGGTAAAGTAACCATTTTGTTGCCCTTTTTTATAATACTTAAGCGCACGACTACGGCGAGATGGAAGTGTTTCAATCACTGGCCAGATTTCGTCATCCAGTGTGTCGGACGACAGGTGACTAAAAGCCAGTACCTCTACTTTGTAGTCTGAAGCTGCGGCGTGTACCGGAGCACTGTTAACCAGTGTCAGAGACAGAGCCAGTAAAAACCCTGAATAGAGTTTGATCATTATTCATTCCCAGTCAATTGGAGTAGCAGTTGTTCTACTGCTTTGAAGCGCTGCTCTATTTTAGCCATATTCAATGTGAACTTCAGCTGACTGGCGCCGCCAAACTGAAATTTTTGTGGTTGTTGTTGAACCAGCTGGACCAGTTTAAATGGGTCGACCACTGTATCGGCTTCAAAATCGATTCGGCCACTTTTTTCTCCCGCATCAATCTTACTGATACCAAGAGGCTCTGCCTGAAGTTTAAGCTGGGTTTGGCGAAACAGGTTTTTTGTCTGTTCTGGCAGGATGCCGAAACGGTCGATCATCTCGATCTGAAGCTCTTTCAGTTCGATGTCATTCTTAGCATTCGCAATTCGCTTGTACATGATGAGACGATTATGAACATCGGGGAGGTAGTCATCCGGGATGAGGGCGGGAATGCGCAGATTGATTTCGACTCCATGTTTAAGTGGGGCCTCAAGATTAGGTGTTTTGCCTTCGCGTATAGACTCAACTGCTTGTTCGAGCATCTCCATATAGAGTGAAAAGCCAATGTTTTGTATCTGGCCGCTCTGGTCATCGCCTAATAACTCGCCGGTGCCTCGAATTTCCATGTCGTGGGTGGCCAGTGTGAATCCTGCTCCTAAATCATCGGCACTGGCGATAGCGTCTAATCGCTTGACGGCGTCAGTGGACATCGCTTTCTGGTGTGGCGTCATAAGATAGGCGTAAGCCTGATGGTGGGATCGCCCTACCCGGCCTCGCAGCTGATGAAGTTGGGCCAGGCCGAACTTGTCCGCGCGATCTATGATAATGGTGTTGGCGTTAGGTACGTCTATGCCCGTCTCAATAATGGTGGTGCAGACCAGTACGTTAAAACGTTTGTGGTAGAAGTCGGTCATTACCTGTTCAAGCTCGCGTTCTCGCATCTGACCGTGGCCAATCGCCACACGGGCTTCCGGTATTAGCTCGCTGATTTCGGCAGCGGTTTGTTCAATGGTTTTGACTTCGTTATGCAGGTAATACACTTGTCCGCCGCGTAATAGCTCACGCAGAATAGCTTCTTTTTTAAGCGGAGTGTCAGCCTGGCGAACAAAGGTTTTTACCGATAAGCGGCGAGCGGGTGGTGTGGCGATGATCGACAGATCCCGGATTCCGGACATCGCCATGTTCAGTGTTCGGGGAATCGGGGTAGCGGTTAGAGTCAGTATATCTACTTCTGAGCGTAATGATTTAAGCCGTTCTTTCTGCTGCACACCAAAGCGATGCTCTTCGTCGATGATCAGCAGTCCCAAGTCGCTGAATTTAATATCACCTTGCAGTAGCTTGTGAGTGCCGATAACGATATCGGTCTGGCCTTGTTTCAATGACTCAATAACCGTGTTCGTCTGCTTGCCTGAGCGGAAGCGGGAAATTAGCTCGACATTGACAGGCCAGTCGGCAAACCGGTCACGAAAGTTATCATAGTGTTGCTGTGCCAGAAGGGTGGTGGGAACTAATATGGCGACCTGCTTGTTGCTTTGTACGGCGATAAAACAAGCTCGCATAGCAACTTCGGTCTTACCGAAGCCAACATCGCCGCAGACGAGCCGGTCCATGGGCTGTTCTGCTTGCATATCTTTGACTACCGCCTGGATCGCATTGGCCTGGTCGACGGTTTCTTCGAACGGGAAGGCTGCGCTAAAGCTGGCGTAGTGTTCGTCCGGCTTATCAAACTGATGGCCCCGGCGGGCCGCTCGACGGGCATAGATGTCCAGTAGTTCGGCTGCTGTATCCCGGACTTTTTCAGCGGCTTTGCGACGGGCTTTGCTCCACTGTTCTGTGCCCAGGCGATGCAGTGGTGCCAGTTCATCGCCCGCGCCGGAATAGCGGCTAATCAGGTGGAGCGAGGAGACCGGAACATATAGATTGGCATCGTTAGCGTATTCAAGCTTAAGAAACTCAGAGCTTTGAGCGTCCAGCTCGAGTGTTACCAGTCCCCGATAGCGTCCTACGCCGTGGTCAATGTGGACAACGGGGGCGCCGAGATTCAGTTCTGTGAGGTTTTTAATAACCTGCTCAGACTGCTCCTGTTCCCGGGAGCGGCGTCTGCGCTGAAACACCTGGTGTCCAAAAAGTTGAGTTTCGGTTATGAGGTGAAAGTTGCCAGCAACGCTCAGGCCTTGTTCCAGGGGGAAGACGCAGATATTGATCGGGAAGCCGTCATCAAAAAACTGCGGCAGGTTATCGACCTGATGCGGTTTGATGTCGATTCGACCGAGCAGCTCCATCAGCGCTTCACGTCGGCCTGCAGATTCGGCACAAAAGAGTACTTTGTCCTGAGTTTTACTGAGAAATTTATCAATCGCTGCAAGTGGTTGAGACGCCTGGGCGTTGATCGTTAATTCAGGGGGTTCAGTCAGTGACAGGTTATAGCGACCAGACTCCGCGCGTGCCTGGGTCTTGCCTTGTTGTAGCTGGACCCGTTGCATGGGCTTTAGTGTGCTAAATAGCTCAGTGGCTGGAACAAAAAGCTTATTAGGCGCGAGAAGAGGGCGCTCAATATCATGGCGGCGTTCTTCATAGCGTTCCTGTACATCATGCCAGAACTGTTTGCAGTGATCTTCTAAGTCGGTTTCGGTGAGAATTAATACATTCTCTGGTAAGTAGTCAAAAAGCGTGGCACTGGTATCAAAGAACAGTGGCTGATAGTACTCAATCCCAGGCGGGGTTAGCCCATTGGAAATGTCTTGATAGGTAGGGCAGCGCTTGTAATCGACATCAAAGGTTTCACGCCAGCGTTGTTTAAAGTCTTTTATTGCTGATTCGTCAAACGGGAACTCTTTAGCGGGCAGTACGCGGATATTGTCGACCTGATCAATAGAGCGCTGGCTTTCGGGATCAAAGGTGCGCAGTGTTTCAACTTCATCGTCAAACAGCTCAATCCGGAAGGGGGTTTTACTGCCCATTGGAAAGATATCGATGATGGAGCCGCGAATGGCAAACTCGCCATGTTCATACACGCTTTCGGTGAGATGATAGCCCGCGTCGGTGAGCTTGTTGCGGGTGTTGTCCAGATCAAGGCGCTGGCCCTGGTCTAAAATAAGGGTGTTGCCATCCAGAAAGCGTGGAGGCGCCACTCTGTGCATCAGTGTGCTGGCCGGGATGATCAATACCCCGCGTTGTAGCTGAGGGAGTCTGAATAGAGTATTGAGTCGTTCGGATATTATGTCCTGGTGAGGAGAAAAACTGTCGTAGGGTAGTGTTTCCCAATCGGAGAATAGCAGGCATTCAATGCTGTTATCGCTGAAGAAGCCAATCTCGGACTTGAGGCGGGTGGCATTATCACTGTCATTAGTGATGCAAAGTATCAATCCCGGGTGTTGGTTGGCGATATCGGTTGTCAGCATACCGCGGCCTGCGCCGGGGAGGTTGCCTATGCGTCGGATGTCACCGTCTGATTTGGGTAATTGATACTCGTTCTTAAACACTTAAGGCTCGCTCCGTTGTCCAGGGCAGGCCTTATTCGGCCTGTGATGTTGATTCGGTCGCTTATGTTACGGCGCGTGCGATAAAAGTACAGTTTAATATGTCACTGTCCGCAGCAGTCTCGCATTTGTCCTGATCGATCATGGTTGGGCAATAAAATATAAAAATAACCCTAAAGTGTAGTGTTTCTTATTTGCCCGCAGGTGCGGAAAAGAGGATAATACCGGCCAGCGAAAATTTGACTACTATTTTGACTACTACCATTTTGGAGTGTGCCGTGAGCCAAGAAAAAGTGTTAGCTGACTGGAAAGGTCGCGAAGCTTTAGCTGAAGAATTGATCCCAGTTGTGGGTCGTCTTTACCGTGATAAAAACGTTGAGACCTCTGTATATGGACGTCTGATTATCAAGCGTTCTGTCGTTGATGTTTTGAAAGCGCATCGTTTTGTACGTCAGGTTGAAGAGCAGGAGTTGTCTGTAAGAGATACTCATCCTGTTTTGACGGCACTAGATAAGATTGACGTTAAGAATGCTCATGTCGATGTGGGCAAGCTTGCGGTTAAATTCCGTGAAGAAGGAAAGGGTGCTTCTCTGGAAGACTTCCTTCAGGCTGAGCTTGCGCCTGCGATTGGTGGGGCTCCTGCAGAACCAACGGATGTTGTTCTTTATGGTTTCGGCCGTATCGGACGTTTGTTGGCGCGTCTGCTGATTGAGCGTACGGGCGGTGGCCAGGCGTTGCGTTTGCGTGCAATTGTTGTGCGTAAAGGTAAAGCGACTAATGATCTTGAGAAGCGCGCCAGCTTGTTGCGTCGCGATTCTGTTCATGGCTCCTTCCGGGGAACGATTCAGGTTGATGAAGAAAATCAGGCCATTATTGCTAATGGTAACCTGATAAATATCATCTATTCTGATGGTCCTGATCAGGTTGATTACACGCAGTACGGTATTAATAATGCGTTGGTGCTGGATAATACGGGCATCTGGCGCGATGAAGCTGGCCTGTCGCTGCACCTGAAGTCTAAAGGTGTTGCGAAAGTGGCGCTGACGGCTCCGGGTAAAGGTATCAAGAATATCGTAATGGGTGTTAACCATGCTGATATTTCTGATGATGACAAAATCCTGTCCGCTGCATCTTGTACCACTAACGCTATCTCTCCGGTATTGAAAGCGTTGGATACTAAATATGGTGTGACTAACGGCCATGTAGAAACTGTACATGCTTACACTAACGACCAGAACCTGATAGATAACTATCATAAAGGTGATCGTCGTGGTCGTGCGGCAGGTTTGAATATGGTTATCACTGAAACCGGTGCTGCAAAGGCGGTTTCTAAGGCTCTGCCTCAGCTGGAAGGTAAGTTGACCGGTAATGCTATCCGTGTTCCGACGCCTAACGTGTCTATGGCGATTCTTAATTTGAATCTGGATAATCCAACCGACAAGGAAGAGTTGAACGCTTATCTGCGTGATCAGGCACTTCACTCGCCACTGCAAAAGCAGATAGACTTCAGTAATTCACCTGAAGCTGTTTCTTCAGATTTCGTTGGTTCACGTGCTGCAGGTGTTGTTGATGCGCTGGCGACTATTGCTGAAGATAATCGTTGCGTGCTCTACGTTTGGTACGATAATGAATTTGGTTACAGCTGTCAGGTTATTCGTCTGGCTCAGCGTATGGCGCAGTGTACGCTGCCAGCTTTCCCTAAAGCTGTACGTTAATTCGACTATTGGTTAATTGCAAAACCGTCCTAAGGGGCGGTTTTTTATTAGGTTTTTCTTTATATTTCCAAATAGAATAAGCTTATCTCTTAAAGTTCTGAATAAGCTTGGCTAATAGTGACCGAAAAGTTACCTTTAATGTCCCCTCTGGTAGAAAAATTACCTCCCGATCTTTATACTTAACCGGTTTTTGGGTTGGGGTAGTCCTGTCCGTTTGTAGGGTATTTTGCTTTGATTTGTGACATCAGGGGACAATGTTGCAGAGTCTGGAGCATCGCGTTCTGCGGGGTTAGGGCCCTAAAAAAATTATAATAGTGATTGGGTGAGGCGGATGATCAAGATCAAACAGGGTCTGGATCTACCTATTACGGGCGCACCAGAGCAGACTGTATCGGCAGCTGTTGAGGTTAAGTCCGTTGCCGTGATCGGCTTCGATTATGCAGGCTTGAAGCCTACGATGCGGGTCAAGGTGGGAGATCGAGTAAAACTCGGTCAAGTGATCTTTTCCGATAAGAAAACTGAAGGTGTAGATTTTACAGCACCTGCTGCGGGGGTAATCAAAGAGATTAACCGTGGCGAACGTCGCGTTCTGCAATCTGTTGTTATCGAGATAGATGGCGATGAAGCGGAACAATTTACGAAGTACGAAGCATCTCAGTTGTCATCACTGACCGCTGAACAGGCTCAGGACAATCTGGTTAAGTCCGGTGCCTGGACCGCTCTGCGTACTCGTCCTTTCAGCAAAGTACCACAGCCGGGCAGCGCGCCCGCATCGATCTTTGTGACAGCGATAGATACCAATCCTCTGACAGTAAATCCCGAAGTGGTTATTGCTGAGCAGAGTGATGCTTTTGTGAATGGTCTGACTGTATTGACCCGTCTCACAGAAGGCAAAGTATTCCTGTGTAAAGCTGAAGGCGCATCTATTCCAACAACCGATGGTGTTACTGTCGAAGAGTTTGCGGGTAAACATCCTGCGGGCAACGCAGGTACGCATATCCACTTCCTGGATGCTGTATCAGCTACCAAGACAGTCTGGACTATCGGGTATCAGGATGTCATCGCGTTTGGACAACTGTTTACGACGGGTGAGTTATTCACTGACCGTGTCGTTGCAGTCGGTGGCCCTATGGCAACCAAGCCAACGTTACTGCGTACTCGTCTGGGTGCAAACCTGTCTGAGTTGCTGGTTGGTCAGATTAACGGTTCCAATAACCGTGTAATCAGTGGTTCTGTATGGAACGGCCGTAACGCAGCAGGCCCAATGGGCTACCTGGGGCGCTATGCTAACCAGGTATCTGTACTGGAAGAGGGTAATCAGCGTGAACTGATGGGCTGGCTTGTGCCAGGCACAAATAAGTTCTCTGTACTGAATATCTTCGCGTCATTCCTGAACCCGTCTAAGAAGTTTAACTTCACAACGACGACTAACGGTTCAGAACGGGCCATGGTTCCAGTTGGACAGTTTGAAGAACTGATGCCAATGGATATTCTTCCAACGCAGTTGCTGCGTGCTCTGGTAACAGGCGACATCGTTCATTCGATGGAACTGGGTTGTCTTGAGTTGGACGAAGAAGACCTCGCGCTGTGCACATTTGCTTGCCCTGGCAAGTATGAGTACGGCCCAATCCTTCGCGACAATCTGACGCGTATCGAGAAAGAGGCCTGATCATGAGCTTGAGAAATATTCTTGATAAAATGGAGCCGCATTTCCATAAAGGCGGCAAGTATGAAAACTGGTACGCGCTGTATGAAGCTGCAGATACCATTTTTTACACGCCGGGTCATGTGACTAAGGCGGCTGCTCACGTTCGTGATGCAGTTGACCTGAAACGTATGATGATTCTGGTTTGGGCTTGTACTTTCCCAGCTGTATTCTTCGGCTTGTACAACGTTGGCTTCCAGGCAAATACTGCTATGGCTGACCTGGGTATAACTGAGCCTTCAACCTGGCAGGGTGGTCTGGCAGCACTGTTCACGAGTTTTAACCCGGACAGTCTGTGGGACAACATCATGCACGGTGCGATGTACTGGCTACCTATCTATCTGACGACTTTTATTGTCGGTGGATTCTGGGAAGTCTTGTTCGCAATGAAGCGTGGTCATGAAGTTAACGAAGGTTTCTTCGTATCTTCTATCCTGTTTGCATTGATTCTGCCACCCTCCATTCCTTTATGGCAGGTAGCACTGGGTATCAGCTTTGGTATCGTAATTGGTAAAGAAGTTTTCGGTGGAACCGGTAAAAACTTCCTTAACCCGGCACTGACCGGTCGTGCTTTCCTGTTCTTCGCATATCCTGCGCAGATGTCAGGTGATGCGATCTGGACTGCGGTTGACGGTTTCTCTGGCGCTACGCCACTGGGCCTTGCTGCAGCAGGCGGTGTTGATGCGATTCTGGCTCAGAACATTACCTGGTTCGATGCATTCATCGGTACTATCCAGGGATCTGTCGGTGAGGTATCAACCTTTGCCATCATGATCGGTGGTGCGGTGCTGTTGATCGCTAAAGTTGCTGCATGGCGTATTGTTGCCGGTGTATTCCTGGGTATGACGGCACTGTCGACCCTGTTTAATATTATCGGTTCTGATTCAAATGCGATGTTTGCTCTGCCGTTTTACTGGCATCTGGTGTTAGGTGGTTTTGCCTTCGGTATGTTCTTTATGGCAACCGACCCGGTATCCGCGTCTATGACCAATACGGGTAAATGGGTATTTGGTGCTTTGATCGGTGTCATGGTGGTTCTGATTCGAGTGGTTAACCCAGCGTTCCCTGAGGGAATGATGCTGGCGATTCTGTTCGCTAACCTGTTTGCGCCACTAATCGACAACTTTGTCGTGCAGGCGAATATCAAGCGGAGGGCTATGCGCAATGTCAGCGAATAAAGATTCTATCGGTAGAACGATAACTGTTGCTGTTTTGCTTTGTGTGGTTTGTTCTGTTGTCGTTTCTGCGTCAGCAGTACTGCTTAAGCCAAAACAGATAGCTAATAAAAATCTTGATCGTCAGACCAATATCCTGGCTGCAGCTGGTATAGCCACTGCAGGAAAAGATATTCCGGCGCTGTTCGGTGAGGTAATTGAGAAACGCTTCGTTGACCTGCGTTCCGGTAAGTACACAGAAGTGTCTGACCCGGCGCGTTACGATGCTAAGAAAGCAGCGAAAGAGTCCGACACGGGTGTCGCTCTGGAGCGTGGCATTGATATCGCCTCGATCAAATATCAGGCGAAAGTTATGCCTGTCTATCTGGTTAAAGGTGAAAGCGAGACTGGCTACGATAAGGTGATTTTGCCAGTACACGGTTACGGCCTCTGGTCTACCTTGTACGGTTTCCTAGCGCTGGAAAGTGACCTCAACACTGTTGTGGGTCTGGGTTTCTACTCTCATGCAGAAACCCCTGGGCTAGGTGGCGAAGTCGATAATCCGAACTGGAAAGCGGTTTGGCCTGGTAAGGAAGTATATCCTGCCGGCTCAATGGTGCCAGAGTTGGGCCTGATTAAGGGTAGCGTTGATAAAACCAGCCCTAAAGCTAAGCACCAGATTGATGGTTTGGCGGGTGCGACTCTGACAGCAAATGGTGTTACCAACCTGGTTCAGTTCTGGATGGGCAAGAATGGTTATGCGCCATTCCTGGCAAACCTGAAAGCAGGGGGGGCGTAACTCATGTCTCAAGCTAAAGAAGTCCTGTTAGGACCTATTTTTACTAATAACCCGATCGGTTTGCAGATCCTGGGCATCTGTTCCGCACTGGCGGTAACATCTAACCTGGGTACTGCATTTGTAATGTCACTGGCGGTAATCGTTGTAACAGCGTTTTCTAACCTGTTTATCTCGATTATCCGTAATCAGATACCGAGTAATATCCGGATCATCTGTCAGATGGCGATCATTGCATCCCTGGTAATTGTGGTAGACCAGATTCTGAAAGCTTACGCTTACGATATTTCGAAGCAGCTGTCGGTATTTGTTGGTCTGATCATTACTAACTGTATCGTAATGGGTCGTGCTGAAGCATTCGCCATGAAGAATCCTCCGGGAATCTCATTCCTCGACGGTATCGGTAACGGTCTGGGCTACGGTGTAGTACTGATCTTTGTTGGCTTTCTGCGTGAGTTATTCGGCGCGGGCAAGCTGTTCGGTATCGAAGTGTTACCGTTGGTTACTGACGGTGGTTGGTATCAGGCGAACGGCATGATGCTGCTACCACCCAGTGCGTTCTTCATTATCGGCATGTTCATCTGGTTGGTTCGTACCTTTAAGACAGACCAGGTAGAAGCGCCGGAATTTGAACTGGCGAAGAACTCTAAGAAGGAGGCTGTGTAATGGAACAGTATATCAGCCTTGTTGTTAAGGCGATTTTCGTTGAAAACATGGCGCTGGCCTTCTTCCTGGGGATGTGTACATTCCTGGCGATCTCTAAGAAGGTACAGACTTCTCTGGGTCTGGGTATCGCAGTCATTGTAGTACTGGCGATCACCACCCCGGTAAACAATCTGATCTATAACCTGCTGCTGCGCGAAGGTGCACTGGCATGGGCCGGCTATCCGGAAGTAGATCTGAGCTTCCTGGGTTACATCTCTTACATCGGCGTAATTGCGGCGATGGTGCAAATTCTGGAGATGTTCCTGGATAAGTATGTGCCTGTACTCTACAACTCATTGGGCGTATTCCTGCCGCTGATCACTGTAAACTGTGCCATCATGGGTGCTGCACTGTTTATGGTTGAGCGTGATTATACTTTCGGTGAGTCTGTTGTTTACGGTACTGGTGCAGGTGTTGGCTGGGCGTTGGCAATTACTGCGCTGGCAGGCATCCGTGAAAAATTGAAATACAGCGACGTACCGGAAGGTTTACGTGGCCTGGGTATCACCTTCATCACTGTTGGTTTGATGTCTCTGGGTTTCATGTCTTTCTCCGGCGTTCAGCTGTAAAGCTGTCACATGATTACTAAAGGAAGGATTAGCTAATGAATGCAGAAATCGTCCTCGGCGTTGTCATGTTTACTGCGGTAGTGCTTGCACTTGTCGCGGTAATTCTGGCAGCCCGTTCAAAACTGGTTAGCTCCGGTGATGTGACTATTCGCATCAACGAAGACGAAGCTAAAACAATTACAGTACCTGCTGGCGGTAAGCTGCTGCAGACATTGGCAGAAAAAGGGATTTTTATCCCATCTGCCTGTGGTGGTGGTGGTACCTGTGCGCAGTGTAAGTGTCAGGTTCTTGATGGTGGTGGCTCTATGCTGCCAACTGAGGAATCTCATTTCACTATGCGTGAAGCCAAAGAGGGCTGGCGTCTATCTTGTCAGGTGGCGGTTAAACAGGACATGGAGCTTGAGCTCGAAGAAGAGATCTTCGGTGTTCAGAAGTGGGAATGTACTGTTGAGTCTAACCCGAACGTTGCAACCTTCATCAAGGAGCTGACTTTGCGTCTGCCTGAAGGTGAAAACGTTGACTTCCGTGCCGGTGGTTACGTTCAGCTTGAATGTCCTCCACACGAAGTGCATTACAAAGACTTTGATGTAGAAGAAGAGTATCGGGGTGACTGGGATAAGTTCGACCAGTGGCGTTATGTATCGAAGGTGTCTGAAAACACTATTCGTGCATACTCTATGGCGAACTATCCGGAAGAGCGTGGTGTGGTTAAATTCAACATCCGTATCGCTTCTCCACCACCGGGTACAGACGTTGCACCTGGTATCATGTCATCTTACGTATTCAGCCTGAAACCAGGCGATAAGATTACCGTTTACGGGCCATTTGGTGAGTTCTTCGCTAAAGACACCGATAACGAGATGGTCTTTATCGGTGGTGGTGCAGGTATGGCGCCTATGCGTTCTCATATCTTCGATCAGTTAAAGCGTTTGAACTCTAAGCGTAAGATCTCTTTCTGGTATGGTGCACGTTCACTGCGTGAGTGCTTCTACAATGAAGAGTACGATATGCTGGCCACTGAAAATGATAACTTTAAGTGGCACCTGGCACTGTCTGATCCGCAAGAGGAAGACAACTGGGATGGAATGACCGGCTTCATTCACAATGTATTGTATGAAAATTATCTGAAGGATCATGAAGCGCCTGAAGATTGTGAATACTATATGTGTGGACCGCCTATGATGAACTCTGCTGTTATCCAGATGCTGGTTGATCTGGGTGTTGAACGGGAAAATATCTTCCTCGACGACTTTGGTGGCTGATCATCTGATGTCTGCATTATTCAGACATATTCTAAAACGGCCGGCAGCTCTGCTGCTGGCCGCTTCGTTTCTGTTTCTTACAGTTTTGCCAGGCTGTAGTAAACCACCTCAAATTGTCGGTCATCAAGGACTGACCATGGGTACCAGCTTTACTGTTAAGTGGGTATCGTCTGATTCTGAGACAGATAAGAAACTCCCTGCTCAGATTGATCAGATACTGATAGCTGTAAACAATGCAATGTCTACCTATCAGGCTGATTCCGAACTTACCCGCATTAATCAGTTACCCGCAGGTAGTGAGGTGAAGTTATCTTCTGATCTGGCAAAAGTGTTATCCCGGGCTTTAGAGATTAGCCAGTCCTCGGCAGGTGCATTTGATGTCACTGTAGGGCCGTTGGTTAATCTGTGGGGCTTTGGTCCTGAGGGGCGTATAATAAAAGCGCCTTCGGACGATGAAATTACCGCGCTGAGTGAGCGTATCGGTTATAAAAAAATTCAGTTATCGAAAACGGGTACTGAACTGTATAAGTCTGGCGATATTTATATCGACTTATCAGCCATAGCGAAGGGCTTCGGCGTTGATAAGCTGGCGCAGCTGCTCGAAGATGTCGGAATCTCCAGTTATCTGGTTGAGATCGGGGGTGAGCTTCGTGCCAAAGGAATAAAGCCGGACGGTAATAACTGGAAAATAGCGATTGAAGCTCCGCTTGTTGGAGAGCGCAAGATCCAGCGTATTATCGCAGTGAAAAATGTAGCTATAGCTACATCGGGTGATTATCGCAACTATTTCGAAGAAGACGGGGTTCGATTCTCCCATACGATTAACCCAGCTACGGCAAAGCCAATAGATCATAAACTGGCATCCGTTACTGTCCTGGCAGCCGACTGTGCGTCTGCCGATGCGCTGGCAACGGCGATGATGGTGTTAGGTCCGCAAGTGGCGGAACAGTATGCCTTGCAGGAAGGAGTTGAAGCTTTGTTAATTGTCAAAACAGAAGCAGGGTTTAAAGAGATAATGACGCCAGGGTTTTCGGATTTTCTGGTGCAGTGAGGTAAAAAATGGCAACTATGGTTCTGAGTTTTGTAGTCCTTGGACTGGTAATTATTGGTATGGCAGTAGGCGTAATTATGGGTCGCAAGCCGATCGCGGGTTCCTGTGGTGGTCTCGCAAATGTTGGTATCGAGGGTAAGTGCTCGATTTGTGGAGATGATCCTCAAAAATGCGATGATGAGCAGGAAAAACAGAAAAAGAAGGCTGAAATAGCTGATATGGCTTACGAAGTTAAATAAGAGTGCTGATAGGGTATTAGCAGGGAATTTTGCGGGAAGAATACTTCGCTAACCTAAAGGCTAATGGGTCTGATCTAGCGCAGGCTATATGCTTTCAATATGCATTATTCTGAAGCACAACAAACGCTTAGACTTATACAACTTTATAGAAATTAACAGGTAATAGGGGAAAGTGATGGCTGTCTATGACTATGATGTCATTGTACTAGGGTCCGGTCCTGCCGGTGAAGGTGCGGCAATGAACGCGGCGAAGAAAGGACGCCGTGTTGCAGTGATAGAGTCACAGGACTCTGTCGGTGGTAACTGTACTCACAAAGGGACTATTCCATCCAAAGCTCTGCGTCACTCGGTTAAACAGATCATCGAGTTCAATACTAACCCTATGTTCCGGGATATCGGTGAACCACGCTGGTTCTCCTTTCCTAAAGTATTAAAGCGTGCCGAAAAGGTTATCTCCAATCAGGTCATGATGCGGACCAACTTTTACGCCCGTAACCGTATCGATCTGTTCTTTGGTCTGGCTGAATTTCAGGATAAGAACACGGTATTAGTAAAAGGCACCATTAATGGTGATGAGACCCTACGTGCTAAGAATATTATTATCGCTACCGGTTCTCGCCCTTATACTCCGGAAGACATCGATTTCTCTCACCCTCGTATTTACAACAGCGATACTATCCTGACGCTGAGTCATACGCCTCGTACGCTTATTATCTATGGTGCTGGTGTTATCGGTTCTGAATACGCGTCTATCTTTAGCGGTCTGGGTGTGAAAGTTGACCTGATCGACTCAATGGGACGTCTGCTGTCATTCCTGGATGCTGAAATCTCAGACTCGCTGAGTTATCACTTTAGAAATAACGCGGTTAAGATCCGTCACAATGAGTTTTACGAAAAGGTAGTGGCAGATGAGCGGGGCGTCACGCTGACGTTGAAGTCAGGCAAAATGATCCGTGCTGATGCATTCCTATGGTGTAATGGCCGTACCGGTAATACTGACATGCTTAAGCTCGAGAACGTTGGTCTTGAGGCTAATGGTCGTGGTCAGATTGAGGTTGATGATCATTACCGCACCAAGGTGGAAGGTATGTATGCCTGTGGTGATGTGATCGGCTGGCCTGCACTGGCTTCAGCCGCGCTCGATCAGGGCCGTGCAGCGTCTTCAGATATGCTTAATGCAGATGATTTCCGTTATATCAACGATGTTCCTACCGGTATTTATACGATTCCTGAAATCAGTTCGATCGGTAAGACAGAAGAGCAGTTGACTGAAGAGTGTGTGCCGTACGAAGTGGGTCAGGCATTCTTTAAGGATACTGCCCGGGCGCAGATTTCTGGTCAGCCTATCGGCATGTTAAAGATCCTGTTTAACCGGGAAACGCTGGCTATTCTGGGTATTCATTGCTTCGGCGATCAGGCTTCAGAGATTGTGCACATCGGCCAGGCTATAATGAATCAGGAAGGGGAAGCGAATACGATTAACTACTTCGTTAATACCACCTTCAACTACCCAACCATGGCGGAAGCGTATCGGGTTGCGGCAATAGCGGGGTTAAATCGGATAGCAAATCTGTAAGCGTTAGCGCAGATGAAAAAAAAACCGCCTACGGGCGGTTTTTTTATGGCTTCAAAGAATCAGTCTGGTTTGTTCTTATCTGCTTTTTCAGGCTCTTTATAAAAGCCATCTTCGTAATACTTACCGGACACGCCCAGTTTTTTCTCCACCCAGCGATTGTAATGTTTCCAGATAAAGAATCCCGGGGTCATCGCTATCATAATGCCCAGCATCAGGCCTGATCCCGCGTATTCTGCTGGCAGCTGGGCGGTTACCCAGTCATAGAAACCGCTCTGATCCATGACCAGGTAGTAACCGGCGAGAAAGAGTAAACCAAACGCAGTGGCTAAGTGGTGCAGTACTTTATTATGCGAGCTTGCAGACATGAAACGATTTATCCCAGATAACGGTGAGCTCGGAGGCTGGGCAGAAAGGGTTGAGGATCTATCTTAAGATCACTGCGTTCCAGTCTGCTTCTTGACTCAGGAGCGATAAGTGGAGGCTCATTATACTCAGGTAAGAGGGGGTTTTCATCGTCCAGAGCGACAATAATAGGCAATGAGGTGTTACGGGCTTTGCGTAACATTAGGTCTTTCTGCTTCCAGAGGATGTTCGCGCGCATTACCGGTACCTGAGTTTGGATCTGTGCCAGCATATCCCCTGGACGCAGATTCCCGACCGCCTGTAGCTGAAGCTGGATATGTGGCTGACTGGAATCCATCTTAAGCAGTTTTTCTTCTGCCTCTTTAGGGCTGAGTTTGCGGATACTTCGACCACTGGTGTACCAGCTGAAACCGATTTTAACCGGTCGGGTTTCGATGACAGGAATTTGTCGATAACACTGTTTAAGATGAAGGCGTGATGCCCCCTGGCGATGAAGAAGTTCAGCTAGTTTTGCTGTCCTTTTCTGAAGGCTATGTTGAAGGTCCGGAGATTCGCTCAGGCGGTATTCGGTGGCCATTTTTTGAAACCGGGCTTTGGCCAGATTGAGTTCCAGCGCGTGCTGAATAAGCTCTGCATTGGCGCCGATCAAGCCGTGTTGGCTGCGGGTGGTTCGGCCGTCCTGATTATCCTGATACCAGATGTCAGCATACAGTGCTGCCGCCTGCTCAAGATTTGTCGTGGTTTGTCCGGGTAACCAGTAAGGCTGTTGGCTGGTACGCAAGCAGTTGGTGAATTTCAACAGTGCCTGATTCAGCTGAACCAGGCTGTCGACAAGTTCAATACTGTTAGTAGAGCTCTTCATTGATCTGCTGGCGCTCGCGTGCCTGGGTAGAGAGAATATATCGGGCGACGATCATTCGGCTGCTTTCCGGCAGGTCAGTAAACTCAACCCCGATTTTATATTTTCCATTCTCTTCGCCAGAGTAGAGAACTTGTCCGTAAAGGAGGAGGCCCGAAAAGGTTTCCTCAAAGACAACTTTAAGCGCCAGATAGGTGTTGAGTGGAATAGCCTCTTCACAATCGAAGCTCAAGCCTCCCTCGCTCAGGCTGATTTCCTGAGCGGTTAGGTTTTCAAATTCGACATCACTCTTGGCAACAGCCTGAGCTATCGCATCAATCTTATCGTTCATGCTTTCAAGGTATGCGGCGACCGAAGGCTCTTTTTGAGCGATCTTGCGCAGATGATAGTCATTATCACGCCCCAGGTTCTGGAGCTGTGTCAGTAACAGAAAGAAAGGCGAAACCTCGAACTGAGTCGGTATTCGGCTGTGTTCCATCTCATCTTCCGTGATGATTTTATAGTCTACCGCTACTTTGCCATGGATGCGGAAATACTGGCGTCGTTCCTGATTCAAAGTTAAGCCCTCAAAGTAATCTCACATTACCCGAGTATAGCGAATATTATTCTGATTTTGTTAGAGAAATTTACCCGTCTGTGATTTAATCCTCAGCCATGTTTAGACCATTCTCCCTGTACGTTGGGTTGCGTTATACCGCCGCCAAACGGAGCAACAATTTTATCTCGTTCATCTCATTAGTCTCAATGCTGGGGCTGATGCTGGGTGTGGCTGCGCTGATTGTCGTACTTTCGGTGATGAACGGTTTCGATCGTGAACTCAAAAACCGCATTCTCGGTATGGTTCCCCATGGCACCATATCGGATTACGGTAAGCCACTTGAAAACTGGCAGTCAGTGGCTGATACGGTTAACCAGCAGCCTGGAGTTGTTGGGACCGCTCCCTACATCCAGGCACAGGGAATGCTGACTAATCGGGGAGTTGTCCGTGGTGTTCTGATCAACGGTATTGATCCGGAACTGGAACAAAAAATTTCGATACTTGGCAACCACATGAAAGCGGGTAGCCTTGATCAGTTGGCGCCTAAAAGCTATGGCATTGTACTGGGGGCTCTTCTGGCCCGTTCGATGGGGGCTAACCTTGGTGACAAAATCACCCTCGTGTTACCGGAAGCATCAATTAGCGTAGCAGGGGTTATTCCCCGCTTAAAGCGTTTTACCGTTGTTGGGTTGTTCGAGGTTGGAGCGGAGCTTGATGCAAATCTGGCCTATATTCATATTGATGACGCTGCCCGGATTAAAAGGATGAGCAGTGGTGTTGATGGTATTCGTCTGCAATTTGATAACCTCTTTGAGGCACCGTACAGGATTCGTCAGATCATTACTGATCTGGGTGAGTTTTATCGCGCCAGTGACTGGACCCGTACCCACGGCAATCTGTTTCAGGCCATCCAGCTAGAAAAGAAGATGATCGGCTTGTTGCTGTTTCTGATTGTATTTGTAGCGGCCTTTAATATTGTTTCGACTCTGGTGATGGTGGTAACGGACAAGAAAGGTGATATTGCTATCCTGCGAACACTGGGAGCAACACCTGGCCGGATCATGCGAATTTTTATGGTGCAGGGCACCGTTATTGGCGTCATGGGAACCCTGCTAGGCTCGGTCCTGGGGATCGTACTTGCGTTAACGGTGACAGACTTAATTGCCTGGGTAGAACAGGCTTTCGGTATCCAGTTTCTGAGTGCCGAGGTTTACTTCATTAGTTATTTGCCATCTCAGCTTCGGCTTGAGGATGTAGTCACTATTATCAGCGTGGCGTTAAGTATTAGTTTTCTGGCTACCTTGTACCCGGCTTGGCGCGCCTCCCGTACACAACCAGCAGAGGCGTTACGCTATGAGTGATTTGGTGCTGCAGTGTATCGATCTGAAGAAAGCCTACGGTGAAGCTGATATAGCGGTTGAAGTACTGCGCGGTGTTGAGCTTGAGGTAAAGCGGGGAGAGACTCTGGCAATTGTCGGCAGCTCCGGCTCAGGCAAGAGTACCCTGTTGAATATGTTAGGCGGCCTGGATCTTCCCAGCTCCGGTGATGTGCGCATCGATAACCAGTCTTTTTTCGATATCAGCGAAAAAGCGCGCGCGCAGCTGCGTAATCGTTCACTGGGCTTTGTTTACCAGTTTCACCACCTGTTAGCGGAATTTAGTGCGCTGGAAAATGTTGCGATGCCGCTGCTGATCAGAGGCGAGTCGATTAAAACCGTACAAGAAAAGTCAGCTGAGCTGCTGCGTTCAGTGGGGCTGGGGCATCGTTTGGAGCATAAACCGTCAATGCTCAGTGGCGGAGAGCGTCAGCGGGTTGCGATTGCCCGTGCGCTGGTGACTAATCCGGCGTGCGTGTTGATGGATGAACCCACGGGTAATCTTGATCGGCATACGGCTGAAGATGTTCAGGCGCTGATGGATAATCTCAACGCTGAATTTGGTATTTCGTTTGTAGTGGTTACCCATGACTTGCAGTTGGCCGAAAAACAGGGGCGGGTGATGGAGCTTAAGGATGGTTTGCTGCAAGAGATAAACGTTTAAGCTTTATTGAGTCCGTACATCAGTACTTTAAAAAAGCCGGGATCTATTCCGGCTTTTTACTTTCGGTTTCATCTGAATCACTGTTCTGGCAAGCGACTTCATCAGTGCATTTTTTTGTTGAGTTGCGGGATTTACGCTTCCGCCAGCTTTTGTTTACCTGCCATACCCAGAATCCCTGCATCATAAAATATCCTAGCGTGCCGCTGACAATACCGCAGGTTAAAGAGCCTACTAATAGCGGTAACCAGATATGAGACAGCTCAGTGGTAAGCCACTCAACACTCATGACAAATTCGACCTGTTGAGGGTCTGCACCTACCATCAGCGTCCCCACCCAATAGGCAAAATAGAACATGGGAGGGATAGTAATAGGGTTAGTTATCCATACCAGGCTGACAGATATTGGCAGGTTGCTGCGGATAAACAGTGCGACCACGGCGGCTATCACCATCTGCGATGGCAGCGGGATAAAGGCGCAGAATAAACCGACAAAAAAAGCTTTGCTGACAGATTTCCGGGTCAGATGCCATAAGTTGGGGTCATGTATATAACTCCCTAGCCAGCTGAGATAGCGGTTGGATTTGAGCTTACGCTCATCCGGCATATATTTTTTGATTAATTTGCGCGGCATCAGGGACGCACTTATAGTAGATGTATGGGGCATTAATTATGCCCACTAAAAATCGCTAAGCCAACCGGAAATCATGGATGATAGGTATAGCTTTTGGTGTAATGTTGGTGGCCTTGTTGCCACAGCTCCTTTCTTTTTCGCTTATAGCCTTATTAGTGGTGCTTTTAGCGTTGCTATTTGCAGCGCAATCTAAGCTACGATTCCGACGAAAAGTCAGCTCACAGTTAATGGGGTTGCTGATCGGTATTCTTTACGCCTCAGTATGGGGTCATCTCAATCTCAGTCATCGTATGCCGCTTAATATGCCGACTCAAGTGTTAACCGTTGAGGGTGTTGTCAGCCATTTGCCTGAGTCACGTGCAGGTCTGCTCCGTTTTCGGTTTGAAATTGACGAACCTTCTTCGAATTCTTCAGCAACACAATCAGGGGCCCAGTTAAAACATCTGCTGTTGAGCTGGTACCGCCCTGACCAGGAAGTGCAGCCTGGTCAGCGTTGGCGTTTAACTGTCCGTGTAAAACCGCCTCGGGGGTATATGAATCCAGGAGGGCATGATTATGAGACTTTTCTTTTTGCTCAGCAGATAGATGCAAAAGGTTATCTGCTTAATGCTGAGTTGTTGGCGGATGTGGAAACAGATTTCAGATATACAGCCGAAAGGGTTCGTTATCAGGTCCGTGGCTGGTTAATGAGTTTACCTTTGAGCTCTACCACTCAGGCGACGGTCAGAGCCTTAGTGCTAGGGGATAAGCAGGGGCTGGATGATGGGCAATGGCGTATTTTACGGCAGACGGGCACTGTACATCTTGCTGTTATCAGTGGTTTACACATAGGTATCGCCTGTTTGCTTGGGTATATTGCCGGCGCCATTTTTCAACGCCTCGCGGGGCGGTTTGTTCAGGGATGCGCAGACGTAAGAGGCTATAGAGTTATACCCGCTCTTGCTTTTGCTTCAGCCTATGCGCTCCTTGCTGGCTTTAGTGTACCCACCCAGAGAGCTTTGATTATGGCGCTGGCGATGCTGTTGCCTGTATTAATAAATCGCGCTGTTAGTGTTTGGCAGCGTTTTCTTTTAGCGTTAGTCGGTGTGTTGCTGGTTCAGCCTCTGAGTATTTATCAACCGGGGTTCTGGTTGTCTTTTGGTGCTGTGGCGGCATTGTTGCTGACGGTTACCCGGGAAGACTCTACAGGGTTTGTTAAGCCCCTGATTAAAACTCAACTAGCAGTATTTTTCGGCTTATCTCCTCTGTTGTTACTCTGGATGGGGCAAGTTGCAGTGGTTGCGCCGTTGGTCAATCTTATTGCCATACCGGCCCTTACATTCATTATGTTACCGGGTGTATTACTAGGGTTGTTACTCTGTTTGATGGATCCCTTTGCCGGTGCTGCGTTGTTGAACTTTCTGAGCGATAGCTTTTGGTATTCATTGCAACAGGTTGTGCTACCTGATGAGCAGGGTATTATCGTTTTACATCCTTCTCTCATGGCAGCCCTGCTGGCGAGTTTGGCGGCACTGATCCTGATTTTGCCCGGTTGGATTGGTGTCAGAGGTTTTACACTCTTTTTGCTTGTTGCGCTGATCTTTCCGATCAGAGAGCGGCCTCAACAGGGTGCATTTAGGGCAACAGTTCTGGATGTGGGACAGGGGCTGTCGGTATTAATAGAAACCGAACATAAAACGCTACTCTATGATACCGGTGCAGCTTACCCTAGCGGAAGCGTTGCCCGTTATACGTTGCTTCCGGTGCTTGAGCAGCGGGGTATTAAGCGACTTGATCGTCTGGTGATTAGTCATAAAGATAATGATCATGCGGGTGGATACCGGGATCTGGTTGCGGCAGTTGAAGTGGATTCGTTTCACACGGGCAGTCCACTGCTTAAACGACGGTTTGACGGAGAACCTTGTCATTCGGGGGCTGGCTGGGAATGGGGAGGGGTTCGTTTCAGTTATATTCAACCATCTGATCCTCAGCCAATGAGTGAAAACAATCGCTCCTGTGTGCTACTTGTGCAGGCGGGGGATTGTCGTTTGATTATTCCCGGTGATATTGAAAGCAGTGTTGAGGCACAGATTATCAGGGGTAATCCTGACTTAAAGGTGAATTGGCTGGTTGCTGCGCATCATGGTAGTCGTTTCTCCAGTAGTGATCTCTGGTTGCGCAGTCTGGAACCAGACAGGGTTCTGTTCAGCGCCGGATTTGGTAATTCCTATGGGCATCCTGCCGAGGATGTGGTGAGGCGATTAGAGGTACTAAAGGTTCCGATGGACAGCACTGTGGAAGGTGGTGCACTGATTTTGACAAGTGGATTGGGAGGTTGTGATACGCACCGCTTTCGGGAACAGAAAAAGCGTTACTGGACAGCAGGTTAATCACTATTATGGTCTCAGACTCTATGCTAGAGTATGGGCCGGTTTGTAGGAGGATTTCTGGTGTTCGAATTGATTCAATCCGGTGGTTGGCTAATGGTGCCGATTATCGCCTGTTCTGTATTTTCTCTGGCTATCTGTCTGGAGCGTTTTTGGATATTACAAAAGAAGCGCGTCGCGCCCACCAATCTGTTATCCGATGTTTGGGTGTTGGTTCGCAATGGAGAGATGACGCCTGAGCGTATGCAGTTGATACGTAACGAAAGCTTTCTCGGTCAGATCATGGTGGCGGGTTTGAATAACTCCAAGCATGGTCGTGAGATCATGAAGGAAAGTATTCAGGAAGCGGCCCAACATGTGATGCACCAGATGGAACGATTTCTTAATTCACTGGGTACCATCGCGGCTATTTCACCATTACTGGGGCTGTTGGGTACGGTTATCGGTATGATTAAAGTATTTGCTGAGATAATGCTGCAGGGTACCGGAAATGCAAATGTACTCGCCGGCGGGATATCTGAGGCACTGATTACAACAGCAGCGGGTTTGACCGTTGCTATCCCAACACTGGTTTTTCATCGTTATCTGCAACGTCGGGTCGAGAGCTTGCTGATTGAGATGGAACAGGAATCTCAGAAGCTGGTCGAAGTTGTGCACGGCGAACGTGAAGTTGATTTTGAGTAACCGGTGAATAGATTGAAATTCCGACGCAAACAACCTGAAGAAGTTTCGGTAAACCTGACACCACTTATTGATGTGGTGTTTTTGTTGCTGATTTTTTTTATGGTCTCCACAACCTTTACCAAAGAAACGCATCTAGAGATTAATTTGCCAGAAGCGGAAGGTGAAATCGTTGAATCTCAGACTGATTCAATAGAAGTGACCATCAGTGTAGAAGGTGATTTCAGTGTTAACGGTCAGGTTCTTCTGAATAGCCAGCCCGATACTTTGCGCCGGGCGATTATGGACCAGGCTGGTGATGACCGTAAGCTACCCTTTGTTATTTCAGCAGATGCTAATACGCCCCATCAGTCAGTCGTGACGGTGATGGATGTGGCTGGCAAGCTTGGCTTTGCTGGATTGAGCATTACCACTCAGCAAGCGGCTGAGGAATAACTGTGGGGCTGGAACAAGCCTGGTATCGCAATAGCCGCTGGTTAAAGTTGCTGCGACCACTGGAAACGTTGTTCTGCGCTATCGCACGCCGTCGACGCAAAGCCTTTCAAAAAGGCCGCCGTGCAAGCTGGACCGCGCCAGTGCCTGTGGTGGTGGTCGGTAACATCTCAGTTGGGGGGACTGGTAAATCGCCCCTGGTACTTTTCCTGATAGAGCAGCTACGACAGCGGGGCTATAAGCCTGGCGTTATCAGTCGTGGTTATCGTGCGGCACCACCCACCACTCCTTATTTTGTTACTGCGGCGTCTACCTCTGTTGAAGCTGGTGATGAACCTTTGATGATCGTCAGGCGTACCGGTGTTCCGCTGGTTATATCTCCGGACCGGGTAGCTGCAGCGAAATTATTGTTAGAGCAGACCGCTTGCGATCTTATTATCAGTGATGACGGGTTACAGCATTATGCGCTGAATCGATCTGTAGAGATTGCGGTAATTGATGGCGTCAGAGGCTTCGGTAATGGTCGTTGTTTGCCAGAAGGGCCGTTAAGAGAGCCGGTTGCACGACTGGATGAAGTTGATCTGATTGTTGTTAATGGTGCCTCCCCAGAGCAGTGGTTGCAGAACTCCTATCTGGAAAAGTCATTCACGATGACACTGCAACCGGGTGAACTGGTGCGTTTAGGTGATGATAAGCATGTGGCTGCAGACGAGTGGTCTGAGTCTCGTCAGGTAAATGCGGTGGCCGCCATTGGTAACCCAAAGCGTTTTTCTGCGACATTGGAAGCACTGGATTTCAGCGTCACTTTTAACAGTTTTCCTGATCATCATGCTTATGTTGAGAAGGATTTTAATTTTCAGCAGGACGGTCCGCTGATCATGACAGAGAAAGATGCGGTAAAATGCGATCATATCGCTTTGCATAATACCTGGTATCTGCAGGTGAATGCCGTACTGGAACAGGGTTTTGCTATACAGTTGGAGGCTCTGTTGAATGACTTAGCCCCTTCCGTGAATGCAACAGAATAATTTATACTTAGCACTCCAAACAGAGGCACTAGAGATGGATAAGAATTTACTGGATATTCTGGTTTGCCCGGTATCTAAAGCACCGGTCGAGTGGAATAAAGAGACCAATGAACTGATTTGTCGGAGTTCAGGGCTGGCGTATCCGATTCGCGATGATATTCCGGTCATGCTGGAAACTGAAGCGCGGACTTTAACCGCAGAAGAACGACTAGAGAAGTAGGATCGACTATGGCTTTTTCTGTCGTTATTCCCGCCCGGTTTGGCTCATCCCGCTTTCCCGGTAAACCGCTGGCGGATATCGCCGGTAAACCGATGGTTCAGCATGTCTATGAACGTGCGATTCAGAGTGAAGCGCAGCGCGTTATAATCGCTACCGATGATCAGCGAATCGCTGATGCCGCCAAAAGTTTTGGTGCGGAAGTCTGCCTGACGTCTGCAGACCATCCTTCGGGCACCGACCGGTTGCAGGAAGTAGTGCATTCACTTGGATTTTATGCCGATGATATTGTCGTCAATGTGCAGGGCGATGAGCCTCTGATTCCTCCACGGGTGATTAATCAGGTTGCGCATAATCTAAGTGCCGTTCCTGAGGCCAGTATTGCTACGCTGAGTGAGCCGATCACTGATATTGAATCACTATTGAATCCTAATGTTGTTAAAGTGGTGTCTGATCAGACGGGCCGTGCACTCTATTTCAGTCGTGCGCCAATGCCCTGGCCCCGTGATGCCTTTGCCTCTGAACAAGGGCGGCAAGTGCTCCCTGAAGGCGTTAATTACCAGCGTCATATCGGCATTTATGCCTATCGGGTTAAGCTCCTTAATGATTTTGTAAAGTGGGCGCCTGCGCCGCTGGAAGAGACCGAGTGTCTTGAGCAGTTACGGGCAATGTGGAATGGTGCGGTGATTCATGTCGATGAAGCTGATGAGCTACCGCCAGCCGGTGTTGATACGCCTGAAGATCTGGAGCGCATTCGTCATCTTTTTGATGCTTAGAATAACGCATTGACGATGACGCGAAACGTTTCTCTCTATAGGGGAGAAGTTAAGTCAATTTCCATGCGTTTGTTTCAGAGTGTTTTATGACATCCTGCTGAGTGCTTTTTGGCAAGTATAAAAGCCTGTTTTGCTATCAAAGATCGTCTTGCTTACGTAGCGGGCGGTCGTCTTTTTTATCTTATTGTTGATCACCGGTCAGCGTTTTATCAGATGTGCTCGTTACCTTAAAAGCAGATCGATACATCAACGTGTGAAGTATCATGACAGTGCAGTCTAAACAAGAAAGAACACCTAGTGTGAAAGGCTGGCTGAGCCGTGGCTGGCAGGATTTCCTCAGTACCTGGGCGATCAGTATGCTGTTCAGCTCAATATTCCTGGTGATCGCACTGGCGGCATACTGGCAGCTATTAAAGCTCGATCTTGGGTTGGTGCTATATCCGTTTATTGCTGGCTTTATGATCATAGCGCCATTGCTGGTAACCGGTTTTCAACGGGTTGGACGGATGCTCCATGAGGGAAGGCAACCAGGCTTTATTGATCTGCTGAAAGGGGTTAGGGAGGCCACACCGGGCATATTCTTCTTAACCTTTGTACTCTGTATCTGCTACCTGATCTGGGTGACCGATGCGATAGTTATCTATGGGATGTATTTCGGTGTTAAAGCGGTACCTATTAGCGGTGAGCTACTGTCCGATCCGGTGCTTCGGGAAAGCCTGTTTTCCTATCTGATGTTTACCGGCTTGATGGGCTTTGTCATTGCGCAGATGGGTTTTATGGTTGGCGCGTTTTCTATTCCTTTGATCATGCATCAAAAGATGAGCTTTGTTGATGCGGTATTTACCAGCGTGGCGACCGTATGGCGGCATAAATGGTTAATGTTTCGCTGGGCGCTGTCATTAGCACTTTTAATGCTCTCCACGCTCGTTCTGGTTCTGCCTTTGCTGGTGGTTGTCTTGCCTGTTACAGCATATGCGAGTTATGCGGCTTACCAGGACCTTTTGCAACCGGCCGATAGCTGAGCGTTGATGGGCTGCAAGAGAGCATGGAGGCTGGTTGAGAGAGTTTCATGCTGGCCGAATATCTGTTGGCACTTGTAGCGCGTTGGTTTTACCAGAGTGAAAATGATTGTGCTTAGGCGCTTTGCATACTCACTTTGATGTCTGCAGATCGCCCAGTGAATTTCGGTAGTATTCAAACATAGCTCGGTGTTGGCTATTGGCCTGAAATAAACCCTCTTCAACTTCAGTGATCATTTTCCGCTTAGACAAGGTATAGAGTCCCTGTTCCAGTGCGTAATCCTCATCCTGTTTAGGTACCAGCATATAGCGTCCATGTTCACGCAAGCCAATAAATATTTCATAACCCTGTGCTTTAAGATCCAGTTCTGAAATGGGTTTATCAAGATTGTTGAGGAAAATAGCCGAGAGAATGGACACCGGCAGAATCGGCAAATGTTGTTCTATCTCTTGTGCGATGTCCTCACCTAACTGACCGATTGCCTGTTTACGTGTTTCGTTGTCACACATATTCAGATCAATGCCGTGCTGTCGCTGCCATTGTTGTAACGAGATCGGGTCGCCGTAATTGACACAGGCATAGCCGAACGGCTTGTGCTGGTGCGGCAGCATGTGAGGTACTAACTGTAACAGGAACTTGCTGAATGAAAGCAGGGAGTAAAATCGACCCTTCTGTTTGAACCCCTGTTCCTGGTGGGCCAGCAGTGTTTTATCTTCAGGGATCTTGTCGTAGTTCAGTGCGGTAGGAATAAAAATTATGTCTTTGCAATTTCCTTGTCCCATCGCTTTTGTTACATAGTTGAGCATCCCAAGCTTTAGTGGCTGCATCTTGCCATCCCGGCTTAAGCCGCCCTCGATAAACAGGCCCTGCGGAATACAGTTGCTCACTGCGAGCGAGACATAGCGCTCCAGCATTTTTCGGTACAGAGCACTGCCGCTGTCGCGTCGAATAATGTAAAAACCGATCGCGTGGAGTAGCTGCTGGAATGGGAAACCGCGGGCCCACTCTCCGGCGGAATAAGATATCGCTGCTTTGCGTGATGCCAGATAGATAAGGAAGAAAGGGTCAAAATTAGAGCGGTGATTGGAAACAATCACGATGCAGCTATTGGGGTCGATATTGTCGTATTGCTTTTCAGCGCTGTAACCGACTTTTACCCAATAAAGAAAACGTAAGAAGCTCCTGGCTAACCAATATCCCAGCCTGAAATAGAGAAGGACATTGAATGAGGGCACTAGTTCTTCAGCATATTCACCAGCCCGCTTGTGTACTGCATCGACATCTTCGTCGCCAATTTTGGTCTCTTCCGCGATCGCAGCAATAACGTCCGGGTCAGAGAGGAGTTTGTCGATCAGCAGACCTCGGCGACTATGGGTCTGAGGTGTAAACCCATGACTGAGTTTGTCGTCCAGAATATGTGATGTTCGCAGGGTGCGCTTACGATAAAACTGTTTAAACCAGGGGGCTAAAAAATAATGCAACAGACCAAGTCCTGCCAGTAGTAGCAGTAGCAAGAACAGCCATAGGGGTAAGTGTACCGTGTCGTTTAAGATAACCAGGTCTCTGCTTTAAGAAAATGATAGTTACGGTGCATCGGTAGGCTTCTCCAGTTGACTAAAGATCGCTCGAAGACGCCATAATGGCTGTTGATCCCGAATCAGTCCCAGCGGAATGGTGAAGTGGCCACGGGGATAAACAAAACGGTTCTGGGGCGGTACCTGCCAGCTATCCATATGCGTTTGCCCTGAGGCAAAGGGAGTGACGGTGTCTTCAGATCCCATGACGCTGATAATCTGTTGGGGGGGCATCACCGGGGACGCTTCCGGGTCCAGTTTATTTAGCCATTCGCGTGCCAGTTCTTTATTCCAGCCCCGGTCGCGGAGTGCATCGGAAAGGTGCCAAAGATCAGACAGTGCGCCATCCAGAGCCGCTTCTGCGATATGAGTGCAGTGGGTTACCATGAATAGCGCATCGGGTTGTAACCGCTTGGGCCAGGCTTTCGCTCTGACTGCAATGGCTTTTGCCGTTTGTGCTCCCAGGCTACTGCCACCAATGGCTACCGGGCCGCTACTCGTGGTGCGGCACCAATCCATCAAAACGGCCCATTCACGGGTCTGCGCTGCGAGAAATTCGATCATGCCCACCGGTGCGGTGGACAGTAAGCGCTCGCCACCGAAGTGTCCTGGTATTACCCGTCGCCCATGCCAGGGGGCTTCCGGGCGGACTACCCGAATACCCATGCTCGTCAGGGCGTGTACCTCATCAATCAGGTTATGAAAGTGATCAAACTCAACGAAAATACCATGGCCAAAAATAAGTGTGGGGGGATTTTTTACCCCGACCGGTTCGTGTACCCGTGCATAGGCAAGATCAGCCATGTCCTCTGAGGGAGATTTGAAACGTATCCAGTAGTCTCGTCCGCTGGGGACAGGTATCGAACGTGACTGTTCAACTTCGGGGAATTGATCAGATATTGCAAAGGCAGAATTAAAAACGCTTTGATCTGGATATTTAGAATGGGTTTCTTCCGGAGTTGGCGGGCGCAAGGCGATCGATTGCTTAACCATCTTTCTGAAGGGAGTGAACTGCTTGCGCATCATCAGGTATTCGGTGCGGGTATCCAATCGCATCTCTTCTGCAATCAGCAGTCGTTGTTCAGTAACCGTGTCATCGCCAAACAAGTATGCCTGCCATACCTGTTCGGTCATCAGGTTTTTCACCCGTGCGTGTTCAAAATTAGCCAATACCCGATAAGCCTTTTGGCAATGCTTTGGTGAGGGGGCGATGTTAGCTTCAATGCAGAAGCGGTCAATCGAGCCTTCAGCTGCACGGGCGGATGCCCACAGCCGGGATAGAGGGAAGAACCAATGTTCCAGTATCCAGAGGATTAAACGATCTAGCCAGGGTCGGGTGAGAAGAGGGCTTAACGATGAACGTAAAAAACGCATCACTCGATCTGAGGCAATATGCCGGGGTCTTTTTATCATAATTAACATACTAAAGTGATACGTAAAAAATGTATATAGACTAAATACTGTGGTGTTTTATGTGTCTGGCCTGACGAGAAGGCTGATTTAAAAGGTTTATACCCTGTCGTTAATTTCACTATTTAGATTTCTAAAACCATTAGCTAAGTATTTGTTTTATAATGCCTGTAATTGCCGTTATACAAATCGGTAAATAATTTAAAATTTAATGGTTAATTCGTTGAATAATAAAGATAAAGTAAAGGTTCTATTTGTCTGTCTGGGTAACATCTGTCGCTCACCAACCGCGCACGGTGTGTTTCGTGAGCGGGTCTTGCGGCAGGGGTTAGCGCAGAAGATTGAGATCGATTCTGCCGGTACTGCAGCTTATCATGTGGGTAATTCTCCCGATCATCGCTCGATGGCTGCAGCTTTGCAGCGCGGCTATGACCTTAGCGATTTAAGAGCACGACAGGCGATAGCCGCTGACTTTGGTTACTACGATTATATTCTGGCGATGGATGTGCAGAACCTGACAGATCTTCGTTCAATCTGTCCGGCAGACTATCCGGGTTATTTAGGGTTGTTTTTAGAGCTGGCTGATCTGGATGAGCACGAGGTGCCTGATCCGTACTATGGAGGTTCTACAGGTTTTGATCATGTGTTAGATCTTACTGAGACCGCATCTGAAGCGCTATTAAGACGTATCAATCAGGAGCTGAGAAGTGATGCTTGAATTGCAGGAAAACGTTTCTCTTCAGGCCTTTAACAGCTTTGGTTTTGATGTGTCAGCGCGATACTTTGTAGAGCTCAATTCTGTTGAACAACTAGATATGCTACGCCAGCTGATTGATCGTTGCGGTCTGCCGGTTTTAATTATTGGTGGCGGTAGTAATCTGGTACTGACGGATGACCTTAATCAGTTGGTGGTGTTAAATCGTATTTCAGGTCATGCAATCTCCGAGGTTGAAGGCGGGGTGTTGTGTGTTACAGCGGGAGCTGGCGAGGATTGGCATTCTTTAGTTCGCTGGACGCTCGAGCAGAGCTGTTATGGCTTAGAAAATTTGTCGCTTATTCCCGGTACAGTAGGGGCGGCGCCGATGCAGAATATTGGTGCTTATGGCGTCGAGCTTAAAGACAGGATGTTAAGCCTTGAAGCTTACGATCTGAATAGTGGGGAAACCGTGTTATTCAGCTGTGAAGACTGTCAGTTTGGATATAGGGACAGTGTTTTTAAAAGCCGTTATCCCGGACGATACCTGATTACGCATGTTACCTTTGGGCTTAGTCGTACTTTCAATCCAGTGTTGCATTATGGTGGTTTAACTGGAGAGCTCAGTGCCCGTGGTATTGAATCGCCCAGCGCATTGGAATTAAGTGATCTTATTTGCGAAGTACGCAATTCAAAGCTTCCTCAGCCACAGCAGATCGGTAATGCGGGCAGTTTCTTTAAGAATCCGGTTATCCCTGTTGATCAGGCTGAAAAGCTAAAGCAGCGCTTTCCGAAATTAGTCGCTTTTGCTGACCGGTCAGGTTACAGCAAGCTGGCTGCAGGCTGGTTAATAGATCAGTTAGGCTGGAAAGGTCGTCGAGAAGGGGATGCTGGCGTTTATGATAAGCAAGCTTTGGTATTAGTAAATCATGGCCAGGCCAGTGGTCAGGAAATTTTAGAGCTGGCGGGAAATATACAGGCTGATGTCTTTAAGTGCTTCGGAGTGATGCTGGAGATTGAGCCGCGTTGCTACCCTTAGTGAACGTCGGTGTAGCAATTTCAGGGTTGTTTGCAGTATAAAAATTAATTGCGTACTTGAAAGTGGAAGTAAAAAAGCCGGCTATTCAGCCGGCTTTTTTATTCCTGAGAATTAGCTTTCGCTTTACTCGCTGGAAGAAGTGTTACTTGCAGAAGCTTGCTGGCGTGGGTCATTGGGAGCCCGACGCTGACGACGCTGGCGTGGTGCTGCTGCGTCTGGATTTGCTGCAATAGGCGCTTCACGACGAGGTCTTGCGGTCATTACTTCATCAGGAGCGACTACAGGAGCGGTCAGATCTGGGCGCTTACGGACCCGGCGTCCCGCCGTGCGAGGTTGCTCTGTGGTTTCAGCAACAGGTGCTTCAACAACTTCAGCTACGGGCGCTTCAGCAACAGGGGCTTCAACAACTTTAGCTACGGGCGCTTCAGCAACAGAGGCTTCAACAACTTCAGCTACGGGCGCTTCAGCAACAGGGGCTTCAACAACTTCAGCTACGGGCGCTTCAGCAACAGGGGCTTCAACAACTTCAGCTGCGGGCGCTTCAGCAACAGGTGCTTTAACAGCTTCAGCTACGGGTGCTTCAACAACTGGTGCTTTAACCGCTTCAGCTACGGGCGCTTCAACAACAGGTGCTTTAACAGCTTCAGCTTCGGGCGCTTCAACAACTGCTGCTTCAACGACAGGTTCTGCAGTTACAGATGCTTCTGCTGCTGAAGTGTTCGCCTGATCTAGCTTTGCTGAATCTGTAGCATTGTCTTTTTTAGGTCCGCGATTACGCTGTCTGCGTTTACGTGGAGCTTCAGAAGGTTTTGCTTCAGTGTTAGTTTCATTTACCGCTTGTTCAACAGCGACTGAAACCGTTTCAGCGGCTGCTTCAGGATTAACAGTCGACTCTTGGTTAGTGGTAACAGAAGCATCTGCAGTACGTTTTCCACTGCGCTCTCCGCGACGACGGCGACCACGACGACGTTCACCGCGAGGGCGACCATCTTCATTCTGCTCGGCAGGCTGATCCTGATCATTGCCAGGTTTAGCAACGTTCATCTCTTCTGGTTGCTGCTCTTGCTGACGTCCCTTGCCACGCTCACCACGACGACGATTACGAGAGCGGCCCTGGCTGGATTCCCCTGACTTCTCCTGAGTCTCTTTTACAGGCGGTTTTGCTGTGCTATCACTCAGGTTATCGACCAGTTTGTCGCTATCACGGCGCTGATTGCGGTTGCGATCACGGTCGCCACGGTCACGTCGGTTATTTGAACGTTTACGACCGCGTTGCTTCTTATTGCGTTCTTCCTGCTCTTTCTCCTGCTGAGCTTTAACCTGAGCCTTTTCAGCTTCGGAGTCACCAAACAGAGCGCCGAAAATTTTGCTGAAAAGTGAAGGCTTAGTTGCTGTAGCGGGCTTAGTGGCGACGACGTCTGACTGAGGAGTCGCTTGCACAGGAGCGGGCGTTGCTGGTGCAACAGTGTTTACTGCAGCTCGTTCACGTACTGGTTGAACTTTTGCAGCTTCAATTTTCGGCTCGTCTTCAGGTTCTGGCTGAAGAGTATAGCTGGCATCATTGGTGTTGATTACGGTGTGGTCGTCACGCAGACGAACGACTTCGTAGTGCGGTGTTTCCATATTTGGATTAGGCACTACGACAACGCGTACATCATTACGTAGCTCTACTTCGTGAACTTCGCGGCGCTTTTCGTTCAGTAGGAAGGTAGCGACTGAAACAGGCAAGATAGCCCGAATCTGTGCGGTACGATCCTTTGATGCTTCTTCTTCGATCAGGCGGAGAATGGACAGTGCCAGAGATTCGGTATCACGAACAGTGCCTTGACCGTTACAACGAGGGCAAACTGCGCCCCGGCTTTCTATCAAAGAAGGGCGTAGGCGCTGGCGGGACATTTCCATCAGGCCGAAGCGAGAGATGCGACCCAGTTGAACCCGTGCGCGATCCACTTTAAGGGAATCACGCATCAGGTTTTCAACTTCGCGCTGGTTTTTGATCGGTGACATATCGATAAAGTCGATAACGATTAGTCCGCCAATATCACGTAAACGCAGTTGGCGAGAGATCTCGTCGGCTGCTTCAAGATTGGTCTGTAGCGCCGTTTCTTCGATGTCGCTGCCGCGTGTAGCACGAGCGGAGTTGATATCGATAGATACAAGGGCTTCAGTCGGATCTATTACAATAGAACCGCCAGAAGGTAGCTGAACTTCACGCTGGAATGCCGTTTCGATCTGGCTTTCGATCTGGAAGCGGTTGAACAGAGGGATCTGCTCATCATAGAGCTTGATCTTGTTCAGGTAGCTTGGCATAACCTGCTGAACGAAGTTCATAGCGTCTTTGTAGACATCGGGATTATCGATCAGTACTTCGCCGATATCCTGGCGCAGGTAATCACGAATCGCACGAATGACGACATTGCTTTCCTGATAGATAAGGAAAGGAGCACGACGCTCGTCGGATGCGGTCTTAATCGCTTCCCACAGAGTCATCAGATAATCCAGATCCCATTGAAGTTCTTCGGACGTGCGGCCAATGCCAGCGGTACGGACAATAGCGCCTGTCTTAGGCGGAATAGTCATGCCGTCCAGAGCTTCTTTAAGCTGTTTACGGTCATCGCCTTCGATACGGCGAGAGATACCACCGGCACGAGGATTGTTTGGCATTAGAACCAGATAACGGCCTGCCAGACTGATAAAGGTAGTGAGTGCTGCGCCCTTGTTACCGCGCTCTTCTTTGTCTACCTGGACAATGACTTCAGTGCCTTCAGCGAGAACTTCTTTAATATTCGGGCGTCCGCCTTTGTCGGAGCCTTTTTTAAAGTATTCGCGAGAGATCTCTTTGAGGGGTAAAAAGCCATGGCGCTCAGCACCGTAGTCAACAAAAGCAGCTTCCAGGCTAGGTTCAACCCGGGTTATTTTGCCTTTGTAAATGTTGGCTTTTTTCTGTTCACGGGAGCTGGATTCCATATCCAGGTCGTAGAGGCGTTGGCCGTCAACCATCGCAACGCGCAACTCTTCTTGTTGAGTTGCATTAATCAGCATTCTTTTCATTGTTTGTTAGCGTTCTCTTATAACACTAACGCAGTTCATCCAGCCGTAAGCCACACAGAGAGGTGTCCGGTATAAATACAATCCGGACACGGAAAACCAAGTCTTCGTAGCGACTTTGTGTTCAACTTTATGCCTGGCCGCTTTGTTATGCGGGCAGGTCTATCGACGGTGAAGGAAACAGTAGCCTCATATCGACTTCTTTATAGAGTCTGATCAGGTTGTTGCTGCCGCTGTAGTTGAGGCAGGTTCCGGGCTATTGACATCTTCACCTCCAACTGGTTTTGCAATTCAGGGCATTGCCAGCTAGATGAAATACGTAGTAATTCTCTTTAAATTAATGCTGTACAGGGGATTCAAACCGGTCATTTGCTTGATTCTAAGAACTAAATGGCAAAAAAACCGGGAATTTCAAATTAGCTAAAGCCAACTGCCCGCAGCAGCGCTAGAATATAGCAGCTTAAATTGACAGCATCAATCGAAAGGTCCGATATCTAATTAATATGTCAGAACAAAATGCATCTCCAGCCCCAGCCGTTCAATGGTTTGAAATTGAATCCGAGCTGCAGGGCCAGCGAATTGATAACTTTCTACGCACCCGTCTTAAGGGTGCCCCTAAAACGCTTATTTATAGAATTCTGAGAAAGGGTCAGGTTCGGGTAAATAAAAAACGTATTAAGCCTGATTACCGATTGCAGGCGGGGGATTTAGTGCGTGTTCCTCCGCTCAGGCTTAGCGAAGAGAAACCACAGGCAACGGTTAGCGATAATCTGAAGGAGCTGATTGAAGCAGCGATTCTGTTTGAGGACAATGATCTGATTGTTCTTAATAAGCCTTCGGGTCTTGCTGTTCATGGGGGCAGTGGTATTAGTTTGGGGCTTATAGAATCTATCCGCCAGATTCGCCCCGAGGTGAAATTCCTGGAGCTGGTTCACCGGCTTGACCGGGATACTTCCGGCTGCATTATGGTGGCGAAAAAGCGCAGCGCATTGCGTTTTTTACATGCGGCGTTACAGGCTAAGAAAATTACTAAGATTTATCATGCCTTAGTTGAGGGGAAATGGTCGACTCGAAAGACCAAAGTAGATGCTCCGCTGCAAAAAAATGAGTTAAAGTCAGGCGAAAGGGTGGTGAAGGCTCATCCAATGGGTAAAGCTTCACTAACTGAATATAAGGTTTTACAACGTTTTGGTGGTTTCGCAACCCTGGTTGAGGCAAGACCTATTACGGGCCGGACTCACCAGATCAGGGTGCATTGTCAGTTTGCAGGGCATCCGATCATTGGTGATGATAAATATGGCACTGATGAGATGAATCGTGAGATGAAAGGTTATGGGATCCGTCGGCTGTTTCTTCATGCCGCTGAATTACGCGTGCCTATGCCGTCAGGCGGTAGAAAAATTTTCCATGCTCCTCTTGGAAGTGAGCTGGAAACGGGATTAAAAAAATTGCAACACATTGACGGGCTTTGATAGGCCCGCTAAGGCGTTATAAATGAGTCAACAGATTAGTACTGAAGCGTTTAATAAAGCAGCAGATGTTATGCTGAAAAATGGTAAATCACCTAACACCGTTGAACTGGCTCAGGTTCTTGGGGCAGATGAACTGGATTTAAATGAGTTACTGGAACAGTGGTGGAGCGTTTTGCCGGATCGTATCCGGATGTTGGGTGATTCCTCTGTTAAGTTGCCTGAATTGCCGGAATCTCTCGTTCATAGTGTGGAGTCCTTATGGCAACACGCAGTTCAGGAAGCTCAGTCAGCGTTGACAACTGATAAGCAGTATCAGCAGCTGGCCAGTGAAGATGCTCGTCGTCATTCTGAAACGGAGCTATTTAAAGCGCAAAGTCAACAAGCGGAAATGGACCAGGTTTTCCGTGAAGTACAGCAGCAGCTGGAGCAGGAAAAGCATCACGTTCAGGTGCTCGATGCTGAGATCTCTGTTTTAAAAATCAATCTGGCTACTGTTACTACAGAGCAAAAGACCGAAGAGCAGCGCCGTCTTAATACTGAGCAGGAGTTGAACCTGTTACAGAAGAAGATGGATGATTCGAAGAGGACCTTCGATCAGCGTGTCTTGGAAGAGCAACGTCATGGTTTGGATCAGGTTGCTAAAGCTGAAGCGGATACTCGATATTATCGAAGCGCTTTAGAGAAGTTGAGAGATGAGTGTGGCCGTAAAGAGTCTGCATTGACTAAAGATATTCATAATCTTCAGGCGCTGGTAGCAAAGAAAGATGTAAAGTTAGATACCGGGAAAACTCAGATTAAAGCATTGGAAACTGAACTAAAACGCTACCAAAGTGATGATAGTCAGAGCGTCAGGGAAAGAAGTCAGCTAAGTAGTTCCTTATTGTCTGAACAGAACCGCAGTAAACGACTTGAAGATAAAGTAAGTGAGATAAAAGAGGAGCTGAAACGGGTAAGTCAGAAGAATATCAGTGCGGCAAACGACGCATCACGCCGTGAAAATTTGCTCCGTGGTCAGTTAAAAGATAAAGACGAAGATGTTATGCGTGCCAATGCGCGGCTGGTTTCTTTAGATAAGAAAATTACCGCTCATGAGGAAGAGATCAGACGGCTTCGAAGCCGCTTGTCCTGATCTCTTTATTGGGAGTGTTACCTGATTTGATAACCGTGTATTATAATTAAAAGTTATTAAAAGACTCGTTTATCAGTGTTGGAGGTATAAATGAAGCTGCAGCAACTGCGTTATATTTGGGAAGTTGCCCGTCATGATCTTAATGTATCAGCTACGGCGCAAAGCCTTTATACCTCTCAGCCTGGAATTAGTAAGCAGATACGCTTACTGGAAGATGAGCTGGGCGTAGAGGTATTTGCGCGTAGTGGTAAGCATTTGACCCGGGTTACTCCGGCTGGCCAGGCAATTCTTGAGGTTGCCGGTGATATCCTGCGGAAAGTCGAAAGCATTAAACAGGTGGCTCAGGAATTCAGCGATGAAAAAATGGGGAGCCTGGAGCTGGCAACAACGCATACACAGGCTCGTTATGCTTTACCGGTGACTATTAATAGCTTTATGAAGAGCTATCCGGAAGTTTCTCTGCATATGCATCAGGGTACCCCGATGCAAATTGCAGAAATGGCAGCTGATGGGGCGGTGGATTTTGCTATTGCTACGGAAGCAATGGCACATTTTAATGATCTGATTATGATGCCTTGTTACCGCTGGAATCGTTCTGTTGTGGTGCCGAAAGATCATCCATTGGCTCAGGTATCAAAGCTTACCCTTCAGGATGTCGCTAAGTGTCCGATCGTGACATATGTATTTGGTTTTACCGGCCGCTCAAAACTTGATGATGCTTTTAGTCGTGAAGGTCTGGAACCGAAGGTTGTCTTTACTGCGGTTGATTCCGATGTCATTAAAACCTACGTGCGCTTAGGCTTAGGTGTAGGCATTATTGCGACTATGGCTTTTGATGAAAAGCTGGATAGTGACTTGGTTGCTCTCGATGCAAGTCATCTGTTTGAATTTAGCACCACTAAAATTGGTTTCCGTAAAGGTACGTTCTTGCGTGGATATATGTACGACTTTATTCAGCAGTTTGCTCCACACCTGACTCCTGATGTAGTTCGTCAGGTTCAGTCTTGTAGTAGTCGAGCAGAAATTGAGGAGATATTTGCGGGGCAAGTATTGCCTGATTTGTAATCCAGTCAGGAACAAATCTAATCTATTTTAAAAGCCTCTTCAGAGGTTTTTTTGTTTTTAAGTACAGCAGTATCAAGGCTTTTTAAGCAAGCCCCTCTTAGAAAGGAGTTGGTTTCTCTGTCGAGCTAATAAAACACAGAGAAAGCGGTCGATGAGAGAGCTCTTTTGGGACGTCAGGCAGTTTTTTCTAAAGTAAAAACTGCCTATGTCCATTATCACTACAAGCAGCGGCATGTCCGGAGTATAAGAACCTGTCGGGCAGGGCTGACGCAGGCTCTTTGTGAGGTTTAAATATTATTCAGGAAAGTGATTAACTGATCGTTTCAGTTTTTATCTGGTTTGCCGGTTCGTAAAACTTTGGCCAATATTTTTCAACGACTTCACCTGAGCTACCAAATGTGTGGCAGGTATTCAGAACCTGAGGCTTTTTATCTCCGTCCCCCCAGCCCTCTATGTCTTTTCGCTCGGTATGAGTCGCCTGAAATGCCGTAGTTGCGATAGGACCGAGTAATTCAAGTAAGTGGGTGCAGCCATTAGTACCACTGAAAAGCTCTTTACACTTTTTAGTAAAGCCAGGAGCGATTCGGGTACCGATGAGTAGCTGATATCTGTCGGCTATCGAAGGGCACATTCTATATGGGGTGTAGTCCATGCTGGCGACCGCGTCGAGGATATTAAAATCTAGGTCGATAGTGATACGTATTGCCAGTAAGTGAATAGGCTCGCCGGGTTCAACAATACCGTCGTTGCGTTCGCGAATCTCAATGGGGGCTGTTTTTATATCGCTCAGGTGCCCTTCAATATCCCATAAGCCATCGCTACGCTTGTAGCCTGTACAGGTGACGGTGCGAGTGTGTTCGAGAATGCGCTCAGTAGGCTGAGGTAATGGCATAGGGTATGTTCTTTCTGTAATGTAAATGTGTAATAGCCTTTGAATAGGCTGTCGTCTGCTTTGAGAAGTTTCAGAA
The DNA here is from genome assembly GCF_016592435.1 of Amphritea japonica ATCC BAA-1530. Lineage (NCBI taxonomy): Bacteria > Pseudomonadati > Pseudomonadota > Gammaproteobacteria > Oceanospirillales > Oceanospirillaceae > Amphritea > Amphritea japonica. The sequence continues at coordinate 1,719,408 of NZ_AP014545.1, forward strand.
GCTGTTGTTCGGTGTCGCTATATAGCCTCATTTTAACGGTTATTCATGCAGGTATCGAGGTTGATGTAGCGATAGGCGAGGGTGATTGCTCCTCTTTTTAGAAATTTGAAGTGTATTTACTGTAGTTGCGGGCTCTTATCTTAAAACGAGCAATATAAAAAATATTTACGTTTCAAACTTATTAAGTTAACATGTTAACTAATTTGAGGCTGGTAAGCTGTATAAAGTGCTTTGTCAGTGTGCCGCAAAGGATTGTTAACTGTTTAATGGATAGTACTTGATACGAAATAATAAAATTATTTTGTTAAATGGTATCGTTTTTCGGTTAAACTAATAACTTGATCTCAGACAATTAGATTTTGGCTGAGGTCTGGTAAGGAATAATAAAGAGGGAATAATCCCCGTTATGCTCTTAATGTGATTTAAGAGCATCGAAAGACATGTGCTGGAGACCGATAGAATGAGAATTTTAAATTGCCTTAGCCAGGTAGGAGAAGCGGGAGCTGCCCCGTCTACTTTAAGAGCCAGGATCGAAAGCCCGTTGGGTTACGAAGCTTAACAGTCACGAATCTATCCACTAAAACAATAATCGAGCTGGCTAACCTTAATGTAAGGTCCAGTAGATATAAATAAGGAGTCTGATATGGCTTTTAGTGCCTGGCTTTCAATGCACTACGAGGAGAAAGGACCGGTTGTCTGGCTGGCCTTCTTTCTTGAGTTGATTGCTGCTGTAACGCTGTTTTTCCTGATGGCGTTGACCTGCGCAGATGTGTTTGGTCGTTACTTCCTTGGCAATGCTGTCGATGGTGCAACGGAGATGACTGAGATGGGGATTGCAATTCTCGTCTTTGCAGAAATGCCTGTAATTACATGGCGTGGTGGCCATGTTGTTGTCGATATTCTTGACCGTATGTTAGGCAATACGCTGATAAAGATTCTGGGGCTATTTTCTGCGCTTCTGATTTCTACATCGCTCTATTTTCTGGCAACGCGTATTTTTCAACTGGCAGAAAGATCGTTACGTCGTGATGAGGTGACCGAATTTCTAGAGATGCCGGTGGGCTACATCGTTGAATATATAGCGTTCATGAGCTGGGCTACAGCTGCGCTTATGATCACTTATGGTGTATACCGGTTGCTAGTTCAGTCACGCAACTGATTTTGGCCTTCATCTCAATACGCTGATAACGTTACAGGTATTTTCAGAATGATTACTGCATTAATTGGTTTTGCAATCTTACTGTTGATTATCGTGGTCATCCGCATTCCTATCGCATTTGCGATGGGACTGGTTGGCTTCTTTGGCTTTGCTTACATGCAGGGGCTGACTTTCGACAATTTTATGGACTTTCGCTGGAATGGTGCGCTATCCATGGCCGCCAAGCGAGTTGTAGATACTTCTCAGGAATATGGTCTTTCCGTTATTCCTCTCTTTATTCTTATGGGCAACCTGGTAACTAAGTCAGGACTTTCTCATGAGCTTTATCGCGCGTCATACGCTTTTTTAGGGCACCGTAAAGGCGGTCTGTCGATGGCGACTGTTGTGGCTTGTGGTGGCTTTTCTGCTATTTGTGGGTCCAGCCTGGCGACGTCTGCGACTATGGCTAAGGTGGCGATGCCGCCGATGCGTAAATACGGCTATGCAGACTCTCTTGCAACCGCTTCTATTGCAGCGGGTGGAACACTGGGTATTCTGATACCACCTTCTGTTATTTTGGTTATTTATGGCCTGCTGACTGAAACCAGTATTCGTGAGTTGTTTGCAGCAGGCTTTATTCCTGGAATGCTGGGAATTTTGTTGTACTTAGCGGCAGTGCGTTATGTGGTTTGGCGTGATCCTGCAGCAGGTCCTTGCGGTGAGAAAATGGAATGGCCGGAGCGTCTTAAAGCGCTGAATGGTGTCTGGGGTGTTCTGACTCTGTTTTCTGTCGTGATGGGTGGAATATACATGGGTATATTCACGCCGACTGAAGCGGCGGGTATAGGTGCTGGTGGTGCGTTCTTTATTGCACTGTTCCGTCGTTCGCTAAGCTTCGGTAGTCTGTTTGATATCTTAACCGACACTGCGCGTACCTCTGCGATGCTATTCGCTGTACTTATCGGTGCATTGATCTTCTCAAACTTTATCAACCGGGCAGGGTTGCCGGCAGATTTGCTGGCGTTAGTAAATAGCATGGATGTCGCACCGATGGTGGTGATCCTGGTTATTCTGGCGATCTATATCGTTCTTGGAATGGTGTTTGAGAGCCTGTCTATGCTGCTGCTGACTGTGCCTATCTTCTTCCCGCTCGTTGCCAGCCTGGGTTTCGATCTGGTTTGGTTTGGTATCGTTGTGGTTGTTGTTACCGAGATCAGTCTGATCACGCCGCCGGTGGGGATGAATGTATTCGTGCTTAGTGCGGTGCTTAAGGATGTTAAGGCCAGCACAATCTTTAAGGGTGTAACACCATTCTGGTGTGCGGACATTATTCGTCTGGCGCTGATTACGTTTATCTCTTCGATTGCGCTCTTCCTGCCAGAAATGTTGTATCGATAAAGTCATATTAAGCATTTAAGGCCCCTTGAGGGCCTTTGTTTATGAGGGTTACAGTATGCTACCTGATGTTAAAAAAATTCTTTACGCGTCTGATATTGATAAAGGTTCTCGTCCGGCATTCAGGGCTGCGGTGAGTCTTTGTGGTCATTACAATTCAGAGATTACCTATCTTCATATTATTGAGCCTCTCAGTGCCTCAGCACAGAGTGTGGTTGAAACAATGATGAATGATGAATCTCTGCATGAGATGCATACTCAAGGTTTAGAAAACTTAAAGCGTAAAATGGAAGATAGAATTGCGCGCTTTTGTGAGACAGAGCTTGAAGAAAATGAGATGCTTTCTGAAGGTTCAGTGCAATCTCGTGTTGAAGAGGGAACGCCTTGGAAAACCATCCTCAGGGTTGCTGATGATATTGATGCAGATGTCATTGTTATGGGAACCCGTACCCACTCTGCGGTTGGCCAGTTTCTACTTGGCTCCACTGCTAACAAAGTGATGCAGAACTCCAAGCGTCCAATTCTGATCGTGCCTTTATAAGCAGATTAGCGTTCAGGGGTATGGCCGTTGTGCTGTAAGCGCCCCTGAGAAAATAAAAGCGACCCCTTCTTTTCGAGGGGGTCGCTTTTTTTATGTCTGTTAAAGATTAATTCGCTACAGGAAATAATATTGTGTCTTAAGGAGTGCCCTGATAAGTTTAATGCTGATCTATTGTAAGGAGAAACAGGCCCATGGATGTCCTCTCTGCTATGGCGGTTTTTGCCCGTGTCATTGAGCTGCAGAGTTTTTCCCTCGCGGCAAGTGATTTAGGGGTTTCTAGCTCGTCGGTTAGTAAACAGGTTGCGCACCTTGAAAAGCATGTGGGTGCGGCGCTTCTAGAGCGGACGACCCGACGGCTTAAGGTGACGGAAGCTGGTGAGGCTTACTATGAGAAGTGTCAGCAGATTCTTTCTCAGGTGGAAGAGGCTGAAGCGCTGGTTACGCAGTTTCAGGGTAATCCTCATGGAGTGTTGAAGGTAAATAGCGATATTGCTTTCGGTACAGCGTTGTTGGCCAGGGCGGTGCCCGAGTTTCTCGTTCAGTATCCTGATATACAGCTAGAGGTAATGTTGGACGATGGCGCCGTTGGGCCTCTTCAGCAGGGCTTTGATCTTGCGTTCAGAGTGATTGATTTCATTCAGCCCAGCGAAGCATTGGTTGTCCATGAGCTGGCCTGTGCGCCGCAGGTTATATGTGCTACGCCTGAATATATTGCCCGGCATGGTCAGTTGCAGGTTCCGGCCGATCTGGAAAACCATAACTGTCTTGGGGGCGTCTCGTTAGGTAAAGCGAATCGATGGGTGTTTAATGGCATAGACGGTTCTCAGGAGATTCAGATTGCGAGTAGACTGAGAGCGAATAGCTCATTGATGCTGCAGGCGGTGATGTTGGCGCATCAGGGGGTGTGCAGGCTTTCGGGCTTCGAAGCCTGTCAGCTGATTGAAGAGGGCAGAGTCAGGCTGTTACTAGCTGACTATGAGGTAAAGCCATGCTCTTTGTTTGCAATTTATCCTGCGCATAAATATAAGAATATGAAAGCTGATCTGTTTATTAAGTTTCTAGAGGGTTGGATAACGGCTAACGTGAAAAACCTTGAGAAATGTGACCAGATTTTATGATTTGTCGTGGATGATATAGTGAATAATTATTTATGTTTTACTTGAATAAATAATAGTAACCTATTAATAAATAAGGCCGCTGACGCGGCCTTGTTTTGTTGTTGGCTGGATTTACATCTCAAGATCGTTGAGTGCTTGCATCGCTTCCTTGCTCCAGTCTAGCGCTTTACGGTAACAGGCTTCGTAAAGATTGGCGTCAAAATTAGAGGGTAGTAGGTCCCAGTCGCCGGCTTCGTAGTTGCCGACATGCAGCAAGGTTTCACCCATCTGACCTTCATTATAAAGAATGGCATTCTTGATATCGTCGCTCAGTGGTACCTCTTTAAGCATGGTTTTCTGATCAATATCCAGCAGCAAGTGGAGATTGGACATCATTCCGGTCATGAAATAGCTGCCGTGATTGCTAAGTTTAGCTGCCAGCGCTACCTCTTCACACATTCTTCCCCGTACCAGCAGGCTACGACTGATCTCTTCAGGCTTGCCGCTTTGGTTGTTCAGGGCGATCAAGGTAGCCCACTTCCGGATTTGAGCCATCCCCAACATAACAATCGCTTCAGTCAGAGATTCCACTTTTCGTACTAAAGAGTACGCGGCAGAGTTGACGATGCGGAGTAATTTATAGGTTAGCACCGGATCACGGATGATCAGATGTTCAAGTCGCTCAGGTGTGGTATTTGGATTTTGTAGTTCTTGCACCAGCTCAAACAGGGCAGCCTGATTTGGATCGACTTTTTTCCCTTTAACCAGTTTAGGCTTACTGAGAAAGTGTCCCTGAAATAGCTTAAAGCCGAGCTTGTTGCACTCTTCTAACATCTCAACAGTTTCAATTTTCTCGGCGAGCAAAGTGACTTTAAAGGGGGTGATGAGGCGCACCTGTTCAGCGACCTGGTCGAAACTCATGCCTTTAACGTCGACTTTGACAATATGGGCCATTTTAAGCAGCGGTACGGCTTCAGCCTTGTAGATAAAGTCATCAAGTGCGATGCGGTAGCCAGCTTTCGCCAGACGGTGTACCGCAATGATCAGCTCCCGGTCTATCTCTATATCTTCGAGTATCTCGATAACAATATTTTTACGGGGAAGTTCTGGAAAGTCCTCGGAGACAAGCAAATCCCGGGTGAGGTTGATAAACGCGGGAACGCGTTTCAACGATCCCTGGTCGGAGATGCTGGTATAGGAGTTAAGAATGACTTCACGGGTAGCGCCTGATCCTCGAAACAGAGCGTGCTCCGTGTCTTGCTCGTCTCGATATAGCAGTTCATAGGCTACAACCCGCTGACTTCGGTCGAAAATCGGTTGCCGTGCCATCAGAACCTGAGAATCTGAAGAGGTGTCCATTTCTAGCTATTTCCATTGAAAACTGCGTTTTAATCAAGCATATAACTAGTGCGATGGATTGTCAGCTAAGTTATTGCCCAGAACAGGCAGTTCTTAAGCAAAGAGCTGTCAAAAGAAGTCGCTGTTTTCTATGCTATAGGTATAATGTGTGCCCCTGAAATAGCAGACTGTAATTATGAGTAGTATTAACTGGTTTCCGGGCCATATGCATAAGGCCCGCAAAGAGATCGCTCAGGTGATGGATGAGATCGACGTGGTCATCGAAGTACTTGATGCCCGTTTGCCTGTGTCCAGTGAAAATCCAATGGTCTCTCAGCTGGGCAAAGGAAAGCCGGTTATTAAATTGCTGAATAAGAGCGATCTGGCCGACCCTGAACGCACTCAGGAGTGGGTCGACTATTACAATAGTCTGCCCGAAACTCAGGCGGTAATGCTCGATTATTCGCAGAAGAAATTGATCAGTACTATCCCCGATATGTGCAACAAGCTGGTGCCGTCCAGAAGTAATAATGGCCGCCAGGTACGGGCGATGATTATGGGCATTCCCAATGTTGGAAAATCAACTATGATCAACGCTTTATTGGGTAAAAAGATAGCAAAAGTGGGTAACGAGCCAGCCGTAACTAAAGGGCAAAAACGTTTTACGCTGCGTAATGGTATGGCGTTGTCGGATACCCCGGGCATGTTGTGGCCTAAGATTGAAGATTATGACTCGGGCTACCGCTTGGCTGCCAGTGGGGCGATCAAAAATACCGCGATAGAGTTTGAGGATGTGGCGCTGTATGCTGCCGGCTTCTTACGCAGGGAATATCCAGAGCTTTTGGTGGCAAGGTATAAGTTTAAACAGCTACCAGACCATGCAGATCAGGTGTTAGAGGCGATAGGCCGAAAACGTGGTGGCCTGAGACCGGGTGGTGTTATTGATCTGCATAAGGCATCAGAAATTCTGCTGAATGAGCTTCGTGGTGGCCAGATTGGTCAGATTACTTACGAAACCGTTTCTGAGTGGTTGGAAAAGTGGGAACAGCAAAGGCTTGAAGCTGAGCGCCTGGAACAGGAAAGATTGGAGCAAGAACGTTTGGAGGCTGAATCAGAGGCTCAACGATCGGCCCACCGAAATAAAGGTAATAGAAATGACACGTAAAAAGAAAAAGCGCACCTCTCCAAAACCCATCTTTTTGGATGTTCCGCGCCGGAGTGAAAAGCTTGCTGATCCTGATAGTTATGAAAGTCGTAGACGTCGTAACCTGGAGCAGAAGAAAAAGAGTAAGTCGGTTTACGAAAAAGCCCGTGATGCGGAGCAGAATTCTGATTCAGTCGATCAGCAGCGAGAAACGCCGCTGGCAGAAAAAATACGTCGCCTTAAGCGTGCTGAAGAGGCGCGTCAGAAAGATTCCGAAGAGGAATAATTCCTTCTATAGTTTGATCTCTGCTTTTGTGTACTCTACGTTTACTGTTACCTGCGAAATTATTTGCAGGCAGTAAACGGAGATCAGACAATGTCTCATGCTGATGTTCATCGTGCTGGTGATGCGCCAGCCAGAGTTGATCTGAAAGAGGGCGAAACCTATTGCTGGTGTGCCTGTGGTCGTTCAGGTACTCAACCTTTCTGTGATGGTTCCCATCAAGGGACCGGACTCGACCCGGTCGTCTTCGTTGCGCGAAAATCCGAAACTGTTGCACTGTGCTGTTGTAAACAAACCGGCACCGCGCCGCTCTGTGATGGGAGCCATAATAAGCGTTAATAATTCTCGCTAGGGCATTCATGACTGGGTACAATGCGCTTTTTTATTAGGAAGACCGTCCCTTGCAACAGTTTGATGTCGTTATTGTCGGAGCCGGCGCCTCCGGTTTGATGTGTGCCGCTACCGCGGGCTATCGAGGGCGATCAGTATTGGTGTTGGAGCATACCTCCAAGATTGGCCGGAAAATACTGATGTCCGGTGGTGGGCGCTGTAACTTCACGAATATGCACAATTCACCTGCGCACTTCATCTCTCAGAACCCACATTTCTGCAAATCTGCACTGAGCCGATATTCAGCCCAGGATTTTATCGATCTGGTCGATCGTCACGGGGTTGAATATCACGAGAAAACCTTAGGTCAGCTTTTTTGTAATGAATCCAGTAAAGAGATCCTCCAGGTTTTGTCGACTGAGTGTGAGTGGGCAGGCGTTGAGATCAGAACTGAGACTGAAATACATAAACTGAAGTCTGTTGAAGCTGGTTTTCAGTTACAAACGACTAAAGGCAATATCTCAGCAGAATCTGTTGTTATTGCGACCGGTGGTCTGTCTATTCCTAACGGTGGCGCGACGAGTTTTGCTTATGACATCGCTGAACAGTTTTCGTTGGATGTTTTACCACGTTGCGCTTCTTTGGTCCCATTTACCTTACAGCCAAAGGATAAAGAGGCTTTGAGTGAGCTCTCAGGTGTCTCTCATTCTGTCAGGGCGACCATAGGTAAAATCAGTTTTTTAGAGATGATGCTCTTTACTCACCGGGGTATTAGTGGCCCGGCAATTCTCCAGATTTCAAACTATTGGCATCCGGGTGAAGAGGTTGAGATCGACCTGTTTCCAGACTTTGATCTTCTTGAATGGTTAAAAGGGCAGCGCGAAGCCCGTCCTAAAGCTGAACTGACTACCATCATGGCTCAGCAGATGAGTAAGCGGATGGCGCAGGTGCTCTGTACCAAGTTTGAGCTCAATGGCGTGATGGGCAACTTCTCAAATAAACAGCTTGAAACGATTGCTGCAGCCTTCTGTCGTTGGAAAATAAAGCCTTCAGGTACCGAAGGGTATCGTACCGCAGAAGTGACGATCGGCGGTATAAATACTAACGAAATCAATCAGAAAACGATGGAATCTAATTCTGCTTCTGGTCTTTATTTTATCGGAGAGTGTCTGGATGTCACCGGGCATCTAGGTGGTCATAACTTCCAATGGGCCTGGGCTTCAGGCTTTGCGGCGGGTCAGGCGGTTTAATGTGCGTAGAAACAATAAAGTTTGTCTGCTGTGCAGATGTATTTCACTTTTTTACTAACATTGTCTGATTATCATGAAAGATGGAATGCCGTCTTATTAGTGTGACGCGGCATCTCATTTAGAATGAAATAGGAAGAGAAAAGCAACCGAGAGGCTGCGAATAGATTAAATCAGTGGGTTGCAACGACCGATTGAATTCACAATAGAATCCAGATGTTCCTCCCCAGAAAACTAATAGTCAAGGGGAGCTGGGGTAGTTCACATCCATTCATTAAGCCCTCTCATAAATGACTTTCAATAGACTCTTTTAACTGTCGCTTTTAAGAGAATGCGATTCACACTTAATAAATTGTAATAAGAATTATAATCACTTAGATTTACAGGAATGATTTTTGCTTATTAATTAATATTGCCAAAGATACTGTCGCTTCAATCTATAAAGTAAAGCGTCGTAGTAAACCTGGGATTGATACCACTCAGACTATCCCGGATAAGATTCTTACAAAGGAGAGATCATTGTGAATATCATAAACCACAATTTCGATTACCTGAGGCAAAGGTTTTTACTGACCCTTGCTTCTTTCCTGGTTGCTTGTGCTGGCCTTTTGGCCACGGGGCCTGTTGCCTCAGCAGAGATTGAGTCATCCATTGCTCGCGGTGGACAACTGTACGATAAGTGGTATCTGGTTATTGGAGCTGAGGAGCCTCAGAAGAGCCATACTGCCTACCCCTCAGATAAAGCCTACGCGAGTAAACCAAAAAGTAACTGGCGCTGCAAAGAGTGCCACGGTTGGGATTACATGGGTAAAGACGGTGCCTATTCAAGCGGCAAGCACTCAACAGGGATCCCCGGTATCACGGCTTACCAGAATGCTGATTTGTCCATGGTTATCAACGTACTCAAAGATAGTACCCACGGCTTCACCGATGAAATGATGGATCCTCAGGATTTTGAAGATCTTGCCATGTTTGTCAGTAAAGGACAGGTAAACATGGATAAATACATAGATCGAGCAACCAAACGTGTTGCCGGCGATATTGTGCAGGGTGAGAAAGTATTCAATACAGTGTGTGCAAAATGTCATGGAAAAGACGGCAAAGGGGTAGAGGATGGAGAAGCACTGGGTGAAGTCGCAAATGCTAACCCTTGGGAGGCATATCATAAGATCCGAAACGGCCAGCCAGATGAAGATATGCCTGCATTGCTTGTGTTAGACAATCAAATCATCCTGAATCTTCTCGCCTATATGCAGACCTTACCTGAATAGCAACCTACGCAGTATTTATGTTATAGGACCGGTAACCCAACAGCTATCAGGTCCTAAGGCCGAAGCCGGTACCTCATTTCTTGCCCTCTTACCTGCTTCGGACTGCCTCTCCTTGAAGGAGTAAAGAAATGAAACTTCCCTCACAACAAAAAGACACAATGTCGACCATTGGTCATACTAAACAGATCTGGCGACACTACACAGGCGGCTTTATCTTTATTTCCATAGCGGGGGTGCTCGGTGGAGGGGCTCTTCTGGTGAGTGCGGATGCTTTTTTGCAATACAGTAATACTACTGAATTCTGTATATCCTGCCATGAGATGAAAACCACTGTTTTTCAGGAATATACGCAAACAGCTCACTATAACAATCGCACCGGAATCCGAGTAGGTTGTAGCGATTGCCATGTTCCAAAGACGGGGCTGGCGATGTTCTCCCGCAAAATTGGTGCTGCAAAAGATATCTATGGCCACCTAATCGGTATCATCGATACCCCAGCAAAATTTGAAGCCAATCGCCTCGAAATGGCTGAAACCGTTTGGCAATACATGTCTGAGTCAAATTCTCGAGAATGTCGTTCTTGCCATGATTTTGAGGCGATGGACTTTAAACAACAGCAAAGACGACCAAGAAAGAAGCACCCGCAGGCAATGCGAGATGGCAAGACCTGTATCGACTGTCATAAAGGGATAGCACATGAGTTACCGGCTGATTTTGATTTAGCTGACGACGGCTGATGACCAGTATAGTGATTAACGGCAATATCAAAGCCATTACTTAAAATGCCTAACCCGTAAAATACCGGAAGGATACATAATGCAAGCCACCTTCACTCTGGACAAAGACTCTGCTGCTAGCAGGAATGTGTCGGGTAACTTGGTCCTTCTTCATCATTATTCTCTTAGAAAAACCGAATTGCCAAGGGGTGGTTTGGGGGCGTAAAATCTCAGTGTTCACAGGCTCAAGCGATTCATTTACATCGATGTAAGTATCTAGTTGAACTTCCCAGTGATTGCTAGACACCAACTAAAGTTAGAACCGTGTTCTACGAGAGGTGTTTATGAAGTCCAAACGATACTCATAAGAATTAAAGAGAGAAGCCGTCAAGCCTATCGCAGATATGGGCTATTTGGTCGCCCGTTTAGTAGGAGTGGTTTTTTGTTGGTTTTTTCTCTGCGTCTATGAGCAGACCAAGAACGGCTTCACTATGGCATTTGTGAAGAGATATTCTGGACCGCTGAATAACGGTTAAAAAAGATATCTCATGTTGTTTCAGGGAGACGGCGAGGGCAGTGCCAGGGTACGACCGTGTGAGCTAGGTCGTATAATGAGTGGCTTCTGGATTTCTTCGTTTTAATCTTATTATTTAGTGTTAATATGCCCGCCAAATTATGTGGGCTACAGCCTGACTTTGTCTTCGTTTTAAACATCCCAATACATAGTATATTTATGAAATTATAGCCAAGAGAATTTGTTTTTTCATAACTTCGGGTCGCCTACATTAGAAGCTATTGAGACTAGTAGGCCTTCGCTTTGTCAGGCCAGTTTCCGTTGTCTCCATATAAAGTCCAGATATTCCTCCAGCTCTTCAGTTGGTAGCGATTTAACCGCTATGCCATCCCGCTGTCGTTGGGAGAGTAATTTTAACTAAGACAAATGATTCGTAATGAGTCTTTTAATAAAGATAAATAATTGAGGGTGAGTAATGGCGATTGGCTTTGATTTTGGAACATCGAATTGTTCGGTTGCTCATGTTATTAACGGGCATGTTCAAACGATTCCTTTATCCGATAACGAGTCGTTTATCCTATCGGCATTGTGCGCACCGACCCGTGAATCCGTTTCCGAGTATCTGTTTAGTTGCCTGGATATTTTACCCGGTAGCAGTGTTGGTGAAGAGGTGCTCAGAAATGCAATTGCCGAGAACCGTGCCGAGGGTTTGAACATCCAATTGGGTGATGTGCTCTTTGGCAATCAGGCTTTAGATCTGTATCTGGAAGACCCTGATTTTGTCTACTACGTTAAGTCACCGAAATCCTTTCTCGGCACACAGCAGCTGCGTGAAACTCAGCTTGCACTGTTTGAAAATATTGTCTGTGCCATGATGGCGAATGTCAAAAGCAGAGCTGAAGTGTATTTAGAGCGAGATATCAGTGAAACGGTAATCGGCAGGCCTATAAATTTTAATACGTTGGGGGGTGAAAAATCCAACATTCAGGCCGAAGGGATACTTCGCAGAGCAGCTTCCAGGGCAGGGTTCAAGCATATTGAATTTCAATTTGAACCTGTAGCCGCAGGCCTGGACTTTGAGTCGACTTTAACCTCCGAGAAGAATGTATTGGTGGTCGATATTGGCGGCGGCACATCTGACTGTTCACTGATACGTATGGGGCCTGAATGGCTGGAGAAAAAGGATCGAGCAGAGACGCTTTTGGCCCATGCTGGAAAGTCAGTGGGCGGTAATAATTTGGATATTGCTATCGCTTTCCAGCGGTTTATGCCGGAATTTGGCAAGGAAACTGACTTTAAATCAGGAAAGGTGATACCAACGATGACCTTTTGGGATGCGGTTGCAACGAATGATGTAAATGCGCAAAGAAGCTTTTACTCATATCAGAATTTGGACGCACTCAATCGAATACGCATGGATGCCAAGCATCCTGAAAAAATTGAAAGGCTGATTCAGGTGCACAAAAAAGCGTTGGGTCATATGGTCGTCGGAGAGTCTGAAAAGGCAAAAATTGCCCTATCAAATCAATCAGACTATACCGCGAATATCAATTTGTTATCAGAGACTGTTGATATCCATCTATTATCAGAGCAGATGGAAAAATCTATTGCTGAGCCTATGCGTCAGATTAAAGGATTGATAGAAGAAATACTGCTACAAGGGGAGGTAACACCGGATGTGGTGTACATAACTGGTGGTTCTGCGCGTTCCCCTATTGTCAGAAAAGTTGTGGAATCAGTGTTGCCTGATATACCCATAGTCAGTGGTAACTTTCTGAGCTCAGTGACTGAAGGCTTGGCACGATGGGCAAATTTATGTTTTAGATAAACCCTGGTGTCGCTCTGTTCAGGCTGATAGCCGTTATTATAACGGCTGTCATAAAATCATTTTTTCTGAATACTGTTTTCCATCAGATTAACGGCTGATGAGTTAAACATGCATATGTGTCCAGTATGTATCAATAGTAATAATCCTGTTGTATAGGCTTCAAAATAGTCTTCGTTATAATTCCATTGTTAGTGTTAAAATGCCTGCCAAATCATGCGGTCTTTCGGGCTGTTTTGTCAGTGTTTAAAATACGTCGATACATCGTTGTATTTAATACATTAATTGTCTTTACTGAGTAAAAGGGTTCTGAAATCTTATAGAACTCAACTATTCTTTGTATTTTCCTTAATCTCAGGTTCGTTCCCTGGAAATAATAATCCAGTCGTTATTCATTCATACCGAATGATCAGAAATTCAACCTGGCTTCATGTAGGTTTGTTTTCACTAATGAACGTATCAGCTCTGCTAATTGCCTGTAAAAACTACGGTTTGGTGAGTTCTGTCGCCATGCCAGTACATGGGTGCGATACAGATTCAGGTTTTCAATATCTCTGACGATCAACCCTTGGGGCTGGTGAATTTCAGAATAGATATAAAGCGAGGGTAAGAAAGTTAATCCCATCTGCATGATCACCATCTGCCGCAGGGCATCCAGGCTACTGCCCTCGTAATCCCTGGCAATAGTAGCTCCCAGTTCGGAACACAGAAGTTCCATCTGCTGGTAGCTACTGTACTGTTTTTCCAGTGTCAGTATGTTCTGATCTTTCAGATGATGGGAGCTGACTCTTTCCAGCTTAGCCAGTGGATGATCTTCTGGTGTAATCAGTTTAAGTGGTTCATCAAATAGTACTTCAGTGGTCAGGCGAGGGTTGCTAAATGGTCGTGGAATCAGTACCAGGTCCAGTCGCCCCTCAAGCAGGTCAAGCTCTAATGCTTTTGGTGTGTTCTCCCTTACAAAGAGTTTAAGGGATGCGTAGGTTTGATGTAATCCCGGTAAGATATGCGGCAGCAGGTAGGGGCCGACGGTGGGTGATACCCCCATACGGAAGATACCTCCAGGTCCATGATTAATCATCGCTGCCTGATCCAGAAGGCCATTCATTTCCTCAAGAACCTGACGGGCGTTTGACAGTAAATCCCTGCCTGCCGGGGTTAGAGTAGCCCCGCTGCGGCTACGTTCAATTAAGGTCAGGTTTAAGGTTTTTTCCAGGTTATAGATCTGAGCTGTCAGAGTTGGCTGACTGATTTTGAGTTGCTCTGCAGCGCTACGGAAAGTAGTGGATTCGGCCAGGCGAACAAAGTATTCCAACTGTTTAATGGTCGGTTTTTCCAGGGCCATAATTGTAAATCCTCAGGCGTTTAAATCTCACATTGATAGGATTATCCTATCAATAAAATTAAATAATCTCTATTGAGCTATCAGGTGTAGCATCGCAATATTAAGCCTTATGTTTGATCTGGGATTATGAAAAAGCCGCAATGGATTGAACAATTATAGGTCTTCTGAAGTCACAGAGAGCATTTCTTGCGAATAATAAAAGACTGTTCCGTTGGTAGTCATTGATAGTGAGCTACCATTAAAAAAGGGCGTTTGAAGGCCTTTAAGATCGGTTAGCCTTGCTGGACAAAACAAGAACAGTTTCGGGAAGAAAGTGGAGCGGTATTACATGCATATTGCTAAATGGGCGGTAGTACTTTCAATATTCTGGTTGTTGCTTTCCGGCTTCATCGAACCGCTCTTACTGAGTTTCGGTGCCATATCCGTCGTTATCGTGCTGTTTATCTTAAAGCGTATGGATAAAGTCGAAAATGAGCCCGGGCAGATAGGTACAAGTATTCGACTAATCCGGTATACCCCCTGGCTGATCGGGCAGATTTTTAGTTCTGCTATCCATGTCACGAAACTGATCTGGGGTTCACCTGATAAGGTTTCGCCTGCCATCGAAAAAATTAACGCAAAAGACGTACCTGCAAGCAGCCGTGTGCTTTATGCAAATTCAATAACTCTGACTCCAGGCACATTGAGTGTGGATCTGGACGAAAGTGAAGTGACTGTTCATGCGCTGCACAAATCGTCAATCGAAGAACTGCAAAAAGGTCAGATGGAAAAGAAAATTACCGGTATCTGGGGCGAAAACAAATGACGGACATTCTGGCAGCAGCCTGCATAGCTATTCTGGTGGTTATGGCACTAGCCCTTATCAGGGCATTTAAGGCACCTACGGTTTACGATCGGGTACTTGGCGTAAATATGTTCGGCACCAAGACCGTTCTGTTTATTGCCGTTAGCGGATTTCTGATGGGTCGACCTGATTTTCTGGATATCGCCATAGTCTACGCGTTGATTAATTTTATTGGGATGGTCGCGGTACTTCGATTCTTCGAATATACCTCACCCATTGAATAACAACTTAGTATAAGTGATAAGCCATGGATTTCCTGGACATTGTCAGCAGCATACTGCTTCTTGCAGGGGTGTTTTTTGGATTGAGCGGTGCTGTCGGGCTGTTCCGGTTCCCGGATTTTTTTACCCGGATACACGCAGCCAGTGTTACTGATTCCATAGCCGCTATCCTGATTATCGGCGGTTTACTGTTACAAACCTCATTTGATCTGAATACGGCCAAGTTAGTGTTTATTCTGCTGTTTCTGATGGTTACCAGTCCCACGGCCTCCCATGCACTGGCAAAATCTGCCCGCCATGGTGGATTACTTACACTGGCAGAAACCAACCCGCAAGATAAACAGGAGAGTGCTAAGTAATGGCCGAGTTTATTGATCTGGTGCTGTTGGCAATGCTTGCGCTGACCGCCTTGCGGATCATTTTCTTAAAAGATCTGTTTGCTGTTGTGATGCTGTTCGGTATCTACAGTTTTCTATCCGCTTTGATATTTCTGAACCTTGATGCGGTTGACGTAGCTTTTACTGAGGCCTCTGTTGGTGCGGGTATCTCTACGGTTCTGATGCTTGTAACCCTGGCAATGACTGGCCGGAAAGAGAAACAGAGTACACACTCTACGCTACTGCCGCTATTTGTTGTCCTGGTCACAGGTGCTGCGTTAATTTATGGCACTCTTGATATGCCGCCTTTCGGACATCCCGATAATCCAGTGCATCAGCATGTTGCACCTCGTTATATTGAAGAGTCTCCGAAAGAAGTCGGCTTACCTAATATGGTTACATCGGTGTTAGCCAGTTATCGCGGCTTCGATACGCTGGGTGAAACGGTCGTAGTATTCTCTGCTGTTATTGGTGTTCTCTCACTGTTGGGAGTAAGACGTAAGAAGAGAAAAGACCTTGAGTCGGGTCTGGAATCACATAGAGTGCTGCATGTGGTTGCCAAAATCATTATCCCTCTGGTTATTCTGTTTGCCTTATATGTTCAGTTCCATGGTGATTTCGGCCCGGGAGGAGGTTTCCAGGCCGGTGTAATCGCAGCCGCTGCTTTTATTTTGTATGCACTGGTTCTTGGGCTGCCTAAAGCATTTGCAGTGGTAGGGCCCAGATTCCTACAGTGGATGGCCGCTGTTGGTGTGCTGCTCTATGCCAGTGTTGGGCTGTACAGTATGTATAGAGGCGGTCATTTCCTCGATTACAATCAACTTGCCGCAGATCCGATAGCCGGTCAGCACTACGGCATTATTATTATTGAGCTGGGTGTGGGTATTACCGTATTTGCGGTCATGCTGAATATTTTCTATGCCTTTGGCAGCCAGGCAGAGAGGTCAAACGTCCAGTGAGCTTTATTCTCGATTACTACAACTACTGGGTCGTCGTATTTCTGATGATGGCCGGTTTTTATATCGTTATTTCTGCAAATAACCTGGTTAAGAAGATTGTCGGCCTGAATATTTTTCAGACCTCGGTCTTCATGCTCTATATCTCTATGGGTAAGGTCAGCGGAGGTACAGCTCCTATCGCTGTTGAGGGAGTTACTCAATATTCCAATCCTCTTCCACACGTCCTTATTCTTACAGCCATTGTTGTTGGTGTTGCCACAACGGCGGTGGGTCTTGCGCTGATTGTTCGGATCAAACGAGCTTATGGAACTGTTGAGGAGAATGAATTTGATAATAAGGATGATGTTATCTGATGCTTGAACAACATTTAGCAGCACTTCCTATTATTCTGCCCCTGATTGCTGCGCCAATAGCACTTATCCTGGGGCGATCAATACTTTCCTGGGGTTTTGCCACCCTGGTCAGTGGCCTGGCATTTCTGCTGTCCTGGCAACTCCTGGCAGTAGCACTATCTGATGGTGTGCTCAGCTATGCCGTAGGCGGCTGGGCGCCTCCCTGGGGGATTGAACTACGAGTTGATGCTGCCAATGCCTTTGTATTGCTGGCGGTAACTGCCATCTCTACACTGGTATTAGTTTATTCGAAACACAGCATCGAAAAAGAGGTGAAAGCTGCCAATCATACTCTTTTCTACACCGCGCACTTATTATGCCTGGCGGGCCTTTCAGGCATATTGATAACAGGTGATGCGTTTAACCTGTTTGTATTCCTGGAAATCTCTTCCCTGGCAACCTACACCTTAGTGAGTCTGGCTTCAGACAGGCGTTGTCTTACCGCCGCTTTCCGTTATCTGGTAATGGGTACAATCGGTGCGACCTTTATTCTGATCGGTGTTGGCTTGCTGTATATGAAAACCGGCACCCTGAATATGCTGGACCTGGCAGAAAGAATCGACTTTTACGATAGCAGTCGCACGATTAACACCGGACTTGCGTTCATCATGGTGGGCGTCAGTATCAAGCTTGCACTATTTCCACTGCATATGTGGTTGCCGCCGGCATATACCCATGCGCCTTCGGCAGTGACAGCATTCCTGGCCAGTACCGCTACAAAAGTTGCGGTCTACGTCATGATCCGCTTTATCTTCACGGTGTTCGGCATTGATCATGTGTTTGTTGATATGGGGATGGGGCTTATTCTGATGGTGCTGGCCGTTGTCGCTATCTTCAAATGCTCCTATATGGCAACCGTACAAAGCAACGTTAAAACTGTTCTTGCCTACAGTAGTGTTGCCCAGATTGGCTATATGGTTCTGGGGCTTAGCCTGGTCAGTGTATCCGGACTCATGGCCAGTATGATCCATATCTTCAACCATGCCCTGATGAAGGGAGCCCTGTTTATGGCTGTGGGTGCAGTGTTTTATCGCGTTGGCTCTGTCGATATCAAAGACTTTGCCGGATTAGGCAGGAAAATGCCTTTGACGATGGCGGCGTTTACCATTGCAGGTCTGAGTATTATTGGTGTGCCGCTTACCGTAGGCTTTGTCAGTAAATGGTACCTAGTCATTGCGGCGCTAGAACAGGATCAATGGTTTGTGGCTGCGTTGGTTTTGGTCGGTTCACTCTTTGCTGTTATTTATATTGGCCGGATT
Organism: Amphritea japonica ATCC BAA-1530; assembly: GCF_016592435.1. NCBI lineage: Bacteria > Pseudomonadati > Pseudomonadota > Gammaproteobacteria > Oceanospirillales > Oceanospirillaceae > Amphritea > Amphritea japonica. Next base: position 1,737,641 of record NZ_AP014545.1, read on the forward strand.
ATTGAAGCTGCTTACTTTCAAAAGCTTCCTGAATCACGGAGTTCAGAAGATATTAAAGAGGTTTCATGGCTGATGCTGGTTCCTATGTGGGTTCTTGTTATTGCTAATATCTACTTCGGTGTTGATACCAGCCTGACAACTGAAGCGGCGAACAGTGCTTCAGAATGGCTTTTTCAAACTAACAATATGTTAGAAAACAAGGCGATGGAAGGCGATGTGTTGGAAGGCCGTGCTTTGGAAGAAAGGGCGCAGGAGGTTTCTTCATGAATCTCTGGCAAGCGCTGGAGCCTGCACAGTTAATTACATTATCTATCTGTATTCCATTTGTTGGTGCGCTGCTTGTTATCGCAACGGGGAAAAGACCGAACCTGCGTGAAGCTGTAACACTGATAACGGCGGCAATACTGTTCAGTATTGTTCTGGCAATTACCGATTATACTTTCCTGGGAACAACGCTTCAGCTGGATGTGGTTGAACTGTTTCCCGGGCTTGGCATCAGCTTTAATGTTGAGCCATTAGGTGTTCTGTTTGCTCTGGTGGCCAGTTTTCTGTGGATTGTCACCAGCATATACGCCATTGGATATATGCGGGGCCATAATGAAATAAATCAGACACGCTTCTTCTGTTGCTTTGCTCTGTCAATCAGTTCCGTCATGGGTATCTGCTTTTCAGGAAACCTGCTGACGCTGTTCATTTTCTATGAAGTGCTAACCCTTTCCACTTATCCTCTGGTAACACATGCTGGCAACGATGCGGCGAAGCAGGGGGGACGGGTCTACCTGGGTATTCTTCTGAGTACCTCAATCGCATTCTTACTATTCGCGATACTTGGCACTTATGCTCTGACCGGAACGCTGGATTTTCGTGCTGGCGGTATTTTTGATGACTCACATAATAAAGTGGTTCTCAGTATTCTACTGGTTTTGTTCTGCTACGGTGTTGGTAAAGCGGCTATTATGCCTTTCCATCGCTGGTTACCCGCTGCGATGGTTGCACCTACTCCGGTAAGTGCCTTATTGCACGCCGTTGCTGTCGTAAAAGCCGGCGTATTCAGTATTCTTAAAATCGTTATCTATATCTTTGGTATTGAAGGCCTGAAGGATCTGGTGACAACCGATGTCATGCTATATGTCGGTGCGGCGACAATAGTGCTGTCATCCTCTATAGCCATGACTAAGGATAACCTGAAGGCACGACTGGCCTATTCAACTGTGAGCCAGCTTAGTTATATCGTGGTAGGTGCGCTTCTCGCTTCTTCGATCGCCAGTGCCGGTGCTGCCTTGCACATCGCTACGCATGCGGTTGGGAAGATCACGCTGTTCTTCTGTGCCGGTGCCATTATGGTTGCCAGCCATAAGAAAAACATAAGCGATATGGTTGGTCTGGGTCGCAAAATGCCCATTACCTTCGCTGCGTTTACTATCGGTGCTATCAGTATTATCGGTTTGCCGCCTATGGCGGGGACATGGAGTAAATGGTATCTCGCCATTGGTGCACTAGAAACGGATAAATTCATTATTGTGGCGGTACTGATGGTGAGCTCTTTATTGAACATCGCTTACCTGTTACCGATTCCTATCAAGGCCTTCTTTAGTAAACCTGTTGAAGGTGCTGAACCATGGCGCTGGTCGCAGACTGAGGAAGCGCCGCTACCGATACTGGTTGCCCTGATCATCACTTCGGGCTGTTGCCTGGCACTGTTCTTCTATCTTCAGCCCCTGGTCGATCTTATTAATCTGATTCCGGGAGTCTCAACCAAATGACAGTCTCAATTGATATGACAGCGTCTACGGATATGAGCGCATCACCGAATAGGGGGGAAGGCTAGATGTCTGATAATCACCATTCAGATGGCTGGTTTGATAAACCAGAAAACGTAAGAAAAATGTTAAGAGTTTTTTATGTTATCTGCGGACTGTTAGTTTTGGTTGATTTTATCGTGCACAGGCATGTCTACCATGACTGGGAGAACATCCCGGCCTTTTATGCAATTTATGGTTTTGTGGGTTGTGTCGTTCTGGTACTGATAGCCAAAGAGATGCGGAAATTCCTGATGCGTGGGGAAGATTACTACGATGAATAGTGTGATACCGTTTCTTCCTTTGATGTTGGCTGCTCTGGCGGCCATTGTGCTGCGGGGGTGGTTGCGTAATCTGATAATGATAGCAGCTCCCATCCTGGGTGCTGTGAACCTGATGGGGATGGAGCAGGGTGTGTTCTGGTCCCTTGACTTTATGGGTTATGCCATGGAGCCGGTCAAGGTAGATAAACTCAGCCTGATGTTTGGCTACCTCTTCCATCTTGCCTCTTTGATTGCTGTTATTTATGCGCTTCATGTTAAAGATACTATCCAGCATGTGGCAGGCCAGGCTTACGCAGCAAGTGCTGTAGGGGCAGTCTTTGCTGGCGATCTGCTGACGCTGTTTATATTCTGGGAACTGCTCGCACTGACCTCGGTATTCCTTGTCTGGGCTCGCCGGACGGACCGTGCTTACTCTTCTGGCATCCGTTACCTGATCATTCAGGTATTGTCTGGTGTCTTGTTGCTCGTCGGTCTTTTGATTTTCGCCCAGGTAAATAACAGTTTGTTGTTTACTCAGATCGGCTTGCAGCATGAAGGTATAGCCCAGGTTGGTGCCTGGTTAATTTTCTTTGCCTTTGGTATCAAGTGTGCGTTCCCGTTTGTGCATAACTGGCTAACCGATGCTTATCCTGAGGCGACTCCAAGCGGTACGGTTTTCTTAGCTTCATTTACTACAAAGGTTGCCGTGTACGCCTTCGCCCGGGGTTTTCCTGGTGAGGAAATTCTGGTCTGGATAGGCGTCACTATGGCGTGTTTTCCAATATTCTTCGCCGTAATCGAAAATGATTTGAGGCGTGTACTGGCTTACAGCCTGATCAACCAGATCGGCTTTATGATAGTGGGCATTGGTATCGGTACTGCTATCGCCTTAAATGGTGCCGTAGCTCACGCCTTTAATGACGTTATCTTTAAAGGCCTGTTGATGATGAGTATGGGAGCAGTCTTGCATATGACTGGTAAAATCAATGGCTCTGAGCTGGGTGGTTTATATAAAAGTATGCCCAAAACCACCGTGCTCTGTATTGTCGGTGCAGCCTCTATCTCAGCTTTTCCACTGTTCAGCGGTTTCGTCTCTAAGTCGATGATCATGGCTGCTGCTGTTGCTGAAGGCTATGATGTGGTTTGGTTGTTGTTACTGTTTGCTGCTGCCGGTGTATTCCACCACGCAGGAATCAAGATCCCTTACTTTGCTTTCTTTGCTCATGATTCGGGTATTCGTACAACAGAGCCGCCTAAAAATATGCTTGTTGCGATGACATTAGCAGCCATAGCATGTGTTGTTTTAGGTACTTTCCCAGCCCAGACGGTTTACGCCCTGTTACCCTGGGAGCATAGCTATCAGCCCTATGATGTTACTCACGTGTTAACTCAGCTTCAGTTGCTGTTTTTCTCAGCGCTCGCTTTTGTATGGCTGAATCTGCGTAATATGTATCCACCTGAGCTTCCATCGACCAATCTTGATACTGATTGGTTATATCGTAAGCTTGCGCCTGCTTTTGTAACAAGGCTTGCGAGTGCAGTCTACGGTTCATATGCCAGCTTTGAGAAGTCAGTGGCTATTTCGATCAGGCATATGGTTCAGAATTCATATGATTCAGAGTCAGGCAAACCTAAAGGATATTTTGCAAGGCTCTGGCCAACCGAAACCATGGTCGTTTGGGTAGCGGTACTGCTAGCGATTTATCTGATATTTTATTACATACATGATCTGTTGTAATCATCCTGAGAGCATCAGTTTAATATCACCTGAATCTTGCGATAGACTCCTGTAGGAGCTGATTCCAGCAGCGATTAGAGGAATAATGATGTAACAGATATAAGCTGTGTTTGTATTGTAGGAGCCGTGCCTGCCCCCACAGTGATAGGGTCTTGTATGACTGCATTCCGCGCCAATTTACCTTTGATTTATATCTACCTGGATATATGATTCAGGATATGTTGTTGGCATGGATGCGGCCCCGCCTACTGGGAAGTAGGTACTATCTCTCCGTAATAAAATTTTTTTCATGTTTAAAATTGGGAAGAGTAGATGAACATCGCAATAGCTTTGCTACAGCGTGCTTCGAAAGGTAAAACCGTTTTAGCGTTGTTTGTTCTGACTAACCTGATTTATGGTGTGATACTGGGCTATTCAATCCCTTTGGTGCTAAGTTTTTCTCCGGATTCTATTCTGTTTGATATGTCTCCAGCGGGATATAGTTACGAGCAAGCGGTTGATCTATTACAGTCGCTGAGAGCTGAAGGACGGAATGCATATTTAAGCGTTCAGATACCTTTGGATTTTGTCTATCCAGGGATGTTTGCAGTTTCCTATACTTTGCTCTTCACGTGGATACTCAAGCAGTACCTTCCTCTTGGTTCAACGCTATTCGCTCTATCGTTTATTCCTCTTTTAGCAGGTGCGTTTGATTACCTGGAAAATCTGGGCATTATCCTAATGCTTAATGAATATCCTGACGTATCTGAAATAGTTGTGAGTATTTCTAGTGGCTTCACTATTGCGAAAAGTGGTTTTACGACAATTTTCTTTGTGCTGCTAATTATCGCTTTAGCTGTACTTATCGTGCGGAAGGTAAGAAAGAACTCTGCAGTTTCATGAGGTTGGGTGTGCTCATCACGGCATAGACGAGAGTTGGTAGAAGAATATTCTTTTTCGAGAATCTTACATCGTTAAGCCCTTCAAGATTGTCTTCGTTTTAATGCGCTTATTAGTGCTAAAATGCCCGCCAATTCAAGGCGCCTACAGTCTGTTCCTAACGCCTATTTTGTATTAAACGATTTCGGAAAGAGTATTCAAATGGAAATCAAAGTAAATTTTTTAGAAAATCTCAGGCTTGAAGCAAAGTTTGATGATTTCACCGTTACCGCGGACCAGCCTATTCGTTACAAAGGTGATGGTTCTGCGCCTAGTCCGTTTGATTACTTTCTGGCTTCGTCTGCGCTCTGTGCAGCGTACTTTGTAAAGGTTTACTGTAAGGCGCGTGATATTCCGACTGATGACATCAGGTTGTCACAAAACAATATTGTGGATCCGGAAAATCGCTATAACCAGATTTTTCAGATACAGGTTGAGCTGCCGGAATCTATTTCTGAAAAAGACCGTACCGGTATCCTGCGTTCAATAGATCGCTGTACGGTTAAGAAAGTGGTACAGGCGGGCCCTGACTTTAAGATCGAAGAGGTGGAGGATCTGGATACCGATGCTTCGATTATGGCGACAGGGATTACGGCTGAGGGTCACGAGACCCGTATTCTGGGTAAAGACCTTCCGCTGGAGCAGACCATCGCCAATATGACTGGTGTGCTGGAAGCGCTGGGCATGAAAATTGATATCACTTCGTGGCGAAATATTGTCCCCAACGTCTGGTCGCTGAATATCCGGGATGCTGCATCAGAGCTTTGTTTTACCAACGGTAAAGGGGCTACCAAAGAGAGTGCGCTCTGTTCTGCATTGGGCGAGTTTATCGAGCGCCTGAGCTGTAACTTCTTTTATAACGATCAGTACTTCGGTGAAGAGCTGGCTAATGCAGAGTTTGTTCACTATCCCAATGAGCAATGGTTTCCACTGACCGAAGATGATTCGATTCCTACCGGGTTATTGGATGATTACTGTCTGGAGATCTACAACCCGGATGGTGAGCTGAACGGCTCTAACCTGATTGATACAAATTCAGGTAATGTTGAGCGGGGTATCTGTGCACTGCCGTATCAGCGCCAGTCTGATGGTGAAACCGTTTGGTTCCCCTCCAACCTGATGGAAAACCTGTTTCTCAGTAATGGTATGAGCGCGGGTAATAATCTGTTTGAAGCAAAGGTTCAGTGCCTTTCTGAGATTTTTGAGCGGGCGGTTAAACGTCAGATCATTGAACAGGAAATTGTCCTGCCGGATGTGCCAGAGGCTGTGCTGGCGAAATATCCCGGTATTCAGGCGGGGATTAAGGGCCTTGAAGACCAGGGCTTCCCGGTACTGGTTAAAGACGCCTCGTTGGGTGGTCAGTTCCCGGTCATGTGTGTCACGCTGATGAATCCGCGGACCGGTGGTGTATTTGCTTCGTTTGGTGCCCATCCTAGTTTTGAAGTTGCACTGGAACGTAGTCTGACCGAGTTACTACAGGGGCGCTCATTTGAAGGGCTGAATGATGTCCCCAAACCGACCTTTAACAGTCATGCGGTAACTGAGCCTAATAATTTCGTGGAACACTTTATTGATTCTACCGGGGTGATCTCCTGGCGTTTCTTCAGTGACAAGGCGGAGTATGAGTTTGTTGAATGGGATTTTTCTGGTTCTAACGAAGAAGAATGCAACAGTTTGATGGCTATCTGTGAAGCGCTGGGTAAAGAGGTGTATGTTGCCACTTTTGAGGACTTTGCGACTGACAGCTATCAGACCGCTGCCTGCCGGATTCTGGTGCCGGATTACTCCGAAGTCTATCCGGTGGAGGATCTGGTATGGGACAACACCAATAAAGCGATCTACTTCCGCGAAGATATCCTCAACCTTCATCGTCTTGAAGATGAGCAATTGGCTGAGCTGGTGGAACGGCTGGAAGAGAGTGAAGAAGATAACTACACAGAGATTAAAACGCTGATTGGTATCGAGTTCGATGAGAATACCGTCTGGGGACAGCTCACGGTTCTGGAACTGAAAATCCTGATCTATCTGGCGCTGGAACAGTTTGAAGAGGCGCTGGAGCTGGTGGAGAGCTTCCTGCAGTACAACGATAATACCGTCGAGCGAGGTATGTTCTATCAGGCGATGAGTGCCGCTCTGGAAATATTACTGAGTGATGAGCTTGAGCTTGAAGATTTCAGCTATAACCTGTGTCGCATGTTTGGTGATGAGGTAATGAGCGCTGTAGTGGGGACAATAAATGGCGACCTGCGTTTTTATGGCCTGACGCCCACCAGCATGAAGCTGGAAGGTTTAGATAAGCACCTGAGATTGATCGAAAGTTATAAGAAACTGCATAAAGCCCGCGGCGCCCGATGGGTGGAATAAATCTATTAATGATGACGGTGTAAAGTAAAACCCAGTGCTCAGGACTGGTTTTTTTCTTTCTAAAAGCCAGAGTGGGTAAACGGATAAGTCTCTGTTACAAGAACATGGCAATCTTTAAGGGTTTACTGTCGCCGAGCCACATAACGTATTTGGTGTGATCATCAAGATCGTTTCCGGTTATTGGATGAAGAAAAACGGTCAGGCCGTTTCTATTCAGTGTCAGCCACGGCAGTACTTCACCAATCTTTTTAGCATCAAAGGAGAGTTGGCAGCTCCACTCGGTGTGCGGTCCAACCGGTTTTTGATGAATCCTTCCCATAGACACGCCCAGGACGGCATGGGCTTGTTGACATAATTCAGTCGCCTGGTCGAGGCTCTGTGCGTCGAAATAGACGTGAGCATGATAGGCTGAAATCTCTGTAGATGTTTGTGTCATGGTAATACCTGAATTTGTCGGCGGTGGCAGATCATAGATGAATGCGATTTATTGAAGCAATTATTATCGTATAACTAAAGCGCAGCAGGCAATAACAGTCAGGTAATAAAAGATCATGGCGGAGGGCCTTTGACGCAGGAAGGCCACAGGATATAGTGTGTCATGTTAAATTTCAGAGATCATAGGAATGCTAAATGAATAAGACCCATGTACAGGTATCACTGACACTGGATGCTGCTTTGGTGATCGCTCAGGCGGCCATTAGTAAAGGCAATGAACTGGGCGTTAAACTAAATGCTGTAGTAGTTGATAGTGCCGGCAACAGGCTGGTTTCGTTGAGAGAGCCGGGTGCTGCAATGCCGGCGATGGACTTTGCTGAAAAGAAAGCTTATACCGCTGCAAACTTTAAAATACCAACTGAGAAATGGTCTGCTGTATTAGAGGGGCAGACTGTTCTTGCCAATGGTTTGGCGCAACATGAAAAAGTAGCGCTTTTTGGGGGTGGATTGCCGGTGTTGAGCGAAGGCGTTGTTGTCGGAGCTATAGGGGTTTCAGGTGGTAAGGTAGCCGAAGATATTCAGTGTGCTGAAGCGGGAATTGAAGCGCTTAATGCGCTTGCTTAAACCGTAAGGATCTTCTTTCATTACTGAGCAGAGCGGCAGAACGGGTCTTCAAAGCTGTAGTAGAAACTGACGCAATGGTCAGTTTCTACTAAGGCTTCAGGCTGTACGGCTCTGTTCTCTGAGCTGTAGATACTTTTTACTGAGTCGGTCTTCTGTTGTGCAGATACTTAACAAATCATCGATGAAATGGTTAAGTGCACGCTGCTCAATCTGTTTGATCTGCTGCTGTTGTGTCTCATTGAGCATGTGATACATAGTAGCTGCACCAAAATCACCTACGATGATGTTGGCCTCCTCATCAAACAGGGCGTTATGCGCGTATAAGTCGCCATGGCACACCTGGTTCAGGTGTATATGTGCAAATACACTTTTCATTTGAGTAACAATTTTTTCAATTTGCTCAATGGTTAAAGTGAAGCCAAGTGGAAAGTTATCCCGTGTGCAGCTTTGAAAGCAGGGGGGTAAGCCTAAATTACTGTAGTGGGAAGGTATCAGCTCCATCAGTAATGCTAAATAGCCGCTTTCATTTACCTGTGCCAAAGACTTAACTAAATTCGGATGATGGCCCGCTTTCAGACAGGCTTGTAATTCGTCTTTTGGGTAGCCGTCACTGGTGATCTGTCCCTTAAATACTTTAACGGCAATTTCATCAGGGAAATTAGACGGTTGTTCATTCCAGTGAGCCTTTGAAATAATGCCTGACGCGCCGCGGCCAAGGATCTCTTGTAATGAGTAGCTGGATGATGGTATTTCTGGAACTGAGTGGGTATTTTCATCTGACAGGCTAAATGGGTTGCCCGAAAAGGCCAGCCATGCGAGTTTAGGCAGATTTAGCAATTGATCCGGGCACTCAGCTAACTGGTTAGCTGAAATACGCACTAACTCAAGGTTTTTCGACTGAGCTAATGTTTGAGGCAGCTGTGTTAAACGATTACCCGCTAACGCCAGTTTCTGCAGTCGGGGGCGCTCGCCTAAAGAGTCAGGTAGTGTGCTTATCTGATTGTCGGTTAGAATGAGCCAGCGTAACTCTGTCGGCAATGAATTCTCAGGAACATGGCCAATTTTGTTTGATTTAAACCCTATCATCTCTAAGCTGGCACATTGCCCGAGCGCTTCCGGCAATGTTTCAAAATGATTGTTTGATGCAAATAATATTTTAAGCTTTCGCAGCTGAGCGAGTTCTTTTGGTAATGAGGTCAGCTCGTTGTTGGAAAGGTCAAGAATTTCTAAGGTATCAGCAAGAGATAGGATTTCCAGAGGGAACGATGTTAGGTTTTCTGATAATGTTAAGTGCTGAATGCCTGATAATTTGCCAGATTTAAGTTCAGAAAGCGTATGCAAAATGGTAAGTTCCTGCTGAAGTTAACTACAAAAAATTACGCTAGTTTACTAGAAAAAAGATCAATGAGTGTAGTCTGGTCGTCGAGAGAATTGTAAATATAGCTATTTATGTTTGTCCGACGGAATTGGCTGGCTGTAGCCGCTTGTCACAAGTAACTAACCAGTCATTTTTCTGTTTAAATGTTTACCCGCTCTACATGCCCGTTAATAAGAGTAATAGTTACATCACAATAGTTTATTTAATCCAAAACCCCTGATTCTGAAGAGCTATAAACCGACACTATGACCAGAAAAATATTGTCTTTGAAAACAAAGAGAAACAAAGACACAAAACCTGTGGATGACGAGACCCGGGACGAGTGTCAGGGTGACCCGGAAAAACGTTTTATGAGTGGTGTCGCTATCCATCCTGCTCCGCAGATCTGTCTGGAGTCGGGTTCTCAACAACTCTCTATGCGAGCGATGGATCTGATCACGCCCATCGGAATGGGGCAGCGGGGGCTGATTGTTGCTCCGCCAGGGTCTGGAAAAACCACTACGTTAAAGCATATTTGTCAGGCAGTGGGTAAGGCTTATCCCGAGATAAAGCTATACGCGTTACTTATTGATGAGCGTCCGGAAGAGGTGACCGATTTTAAGCGTAGCGTGACGGCACAAGTGCATGCCTCATCTTCGGATGAAAGCTATGCTCAACATGTCCGTGTAGCAAATGACCTGCTTAAAGTTGCCCGAAAAGAAGCGGGTGAAGGTCATGATGTAATGATTGTGATTGATTCTCTCACAAGGCTTTCGCGTGTACATAATGCAGAGCGGAAGAGTAGTGGCCGGACGATGTCGGGTGGGGTTGATGCCAGAGCGTTAGAGATCCCCCGGAAACTGTTTGGTGCAGCCAGAAATATTGAGAATGGCGGATCGCTTACGATTTTGGCGACCGTGCTTGTCGATACAGGAAGCCGGATGGATCAGGTCATATTTGAAGAGTTCAAAGGCACCGGTAACATGGAAATTGTTCTATCACGGGAGATTGCTAATTACCGGGTTTTTCCCGCACTGGATATTGCCAAAAGCAGCACCCGGCGGGAGGAGCTTCTGTTGAATGCGAAAGATATTCAAAACATCAGGGCATTGCGAAGGGGGCTCACACATCTTAAGCCTGTCGAGGGAGCCAGAAAGCTGGTTGAATTATTAGAGCAGTTTCCAACAAACGCAGAGCTGTTGAGCGCTACCTCAAGCGATTAGACACAGTGATATTACTATTTGACCTTTCATGGTTACCTCTGGATGAGAGAGAGTATGAGCGAGATTAAATTTACCAAAGACGAGACCGATCAGATCGTGGCGAAGGTGAAGGCCTACTTCAATGATGAGCTGGGGCATGAAATCGGTGGCTTCGAGGCGGAGTTTCTGATCGATTTTTTTGCGAAAGAGATAGGCCCTCAATTCTATAATCGTGGTTTATCTGATGCGCAGAGGTTGTTCGCAGAAAAGTCTGATGAGTTGGGGTATTTGATTGATGAGCTTGAAAAGCCAACGCTCTGACGTTGCTGAGATCATTCTGGTATTTGTCAGCTGCACCAGAGGCATCATAATTGACGCAGGTAATAAATGAGATCATGAATATCCGGCTAGCTAGTAGTAAGGATCGCGCTGGTATCCAGCGTGTGTATCAGTCTGCCTTTTCTGAAGATGAGGCTATCATCGTTTCAGAACTGGCGGTTGAATTGATTGATGAAAATGCTACCCCGCCGATATTCTCGTTTGTTGCCGAAGCAGCAGGGGAGATCATCGGTCATGTTGCATTCAGTCCAGTCAAAAGTGATGACGCTGAAAACTTCCTTGGCTATATTTTAGCGCCACTGGCTGTCCATCCAGATTATCAAAAGCGCGAGGTTGGCTCGCAATTAATTGCTCAGGGCATGCAACAGATATCAAGTATGGAGGTCCATGTTGTTTTTGTTTATGGGGATCCTGGGTATTACAGTCGTTTTGGTTTCAGCGCTGAACCGGCCTGCCAATACGCACCAGGATACCCGTTGGAATATCCATTCGGCTGGCAAGCAAAAGTATTGAGTAAGTATGAAACTGATAAATCGCCGCTAGCGATAACCTGTGTGGCCCCTTTGTGTGACCCCGATTTATGGTAAGTGGTCTTTAGCGCTGACTGACAGCTCAGCAAAATCGCTATTGATCTTCATTGATGAGAAATCGCTCAACGATAAGCTTTAAGTTTGCGCTTAAATCTCCGCAATCATCTGGCTGATCTGCTAAACTCGCGCCTATTCTAATGTATGGATATTGGTTATGAGTTTCGCGTCATTTGGTTTGAATCCCGCTTTACTGCAGGCTATTGAAAGTAAGGGTTATAGTCAGCCGACCCCGATTCAGTCAGAAGCGATTCCTGCCATCCTGAACCGACAGGATGTGATGGCCGGGGCTCAGACAGGTACCGGCAAGACAGCCGCGTTTGCATTGCCAATCCTTCATTTGTTAGAGGCTTCAGAAGAGGTCAATGCTCGTGTGCAGGCGTTGGTGTTAACGCCAACCCGGGAGCTGGCTCAGCAAGTGGGTAAGAGCTTCCAGCAATATGGCGCGCATACATCACTACGTACGGTAGTCGCTTATGGTGGTGTGAGTATCAACAATCAACTCAGTGTGGTTAAGCAAGGGGTGGATATTCTGGTCGCCACGCCTGGGCGATTGATTGATCTGCTTGGTCGTCAGGCGATTGATCTGAGTTGTTTGTCGTTCTTTGTCCTGGATGAAGCTGACCGGATGCTGGATATGGGGTTTATAGATGATATTAAGCGCATCCTCCGATCCGTACCGGAAACCCGTCAAACGCTATTATTCTCAGCAACATTTGATGACGCCATTTTTAAACTCAGTCAAAAGTTATTACATGATCCGGCTTTGATTGAGGTAGATCAGCGGAATGCAACGGCCAGTCAGGTCGAACAGATTGCCTACGAAGTTGATAAGCACCGTAAACGTGAAATCACCTCTTTTCTTATTGGCTCTAAAAACTGGCAGCAGGTACTGATCTTCACCCGGACCAAAAAAAGTGCAGATGATCTGGCCAAAGAGATGTGCAAAGATGGCTTAAAAACGGAAGCGATACACGGCGATAAGTCACAAGGGGCGCGTGAACGTGCATTGGAAGGGTTTAAAGATGGCTCAATTCGGGTGCTGGTGGCGACGGATGTTGCTTCACGTGGGTTAGATATTCCGCAGCTCAGTTATGTTATTAATTACGAGTTACCGCACAACGCTGAAGACTATATTCATCGTATTGGCCGTACCGGACGGGCGGGCGAAACGGGGCTGGCTATTTCCTTGCTCAGTGCTGATGAAACCTGGTTACTGGATGAGATACATAAAATTATCGACACCCGGCTAATGCAGCAATGGTTACCAGGATATGAACCTAGTCTTGAACAGGATTTTGCTCAAAAGCCTAAGGCCGGGCGCGGGAATCGAAATAAAAACCGGGGTCGATCACGACGACGTTAGGATGTGCTTGAATCTGTAAGGTTGGGAGGTTTGGCTGATGTTGCAAAATTTTCTTTTCTTATTAATTGTTTCGCTTCCCGTTGTTGGCTTTATCTCGATGTGCCGTTCATTCCTCTGTGCATACCGAAGTTATAAAGCTAGCAAAGTAATCCAGGTCATTATTTGTGCTGCCTTTGTCTTCATAATGCTAGCCGTGCTGGCGTTCGATCTGGTGGTGCTGTTTGGTTATGGCGTTGCGCATACCGGGAAAAACAGCACAAATGATTTCATTGTTCTCATGGTTACTGTCATTCCTACTTATGCCGCCGCTTATGGTCTCTGGCTAATATGTCGTTATATGGAAAAACCGGTGTTTAATTGATTAAGAGGTAGGCCAGGCTTACCGACTTACCATAGTGAGATGTTTGCGGCAGGGGCGATGATTAAAGGTGCTGAAAATTTAGCCTTATGGATATGGAATCATAAATACTTACTAGGTATCATAAGGTTATCGTATCGGAGACGTTTATATGAGTTACACTTTACCTTTGCCAGCCGAAAAGAAATTATTGGTAACGTACCGGGTAGAGTCGGGCTGTCTTGGGCCTGAGGGTGAGTGTTACGTGCCTGCTTTTTGTGACTTCGCGCAAGGTAAGATTCAATCTTTTAATTCTGACTTTATCGCCTGGAATATAATCTCCAGAGAAGACAAACAACAGCCTGAAATTCAATATAACCTTGCCAGTAAAAGAGTGAATAGCTCGCAGGCGACGCGTTACTTTGCGCTTTTCGGTCAAAGCCTGGAACAGTTTGAAGCGGATCTGGCTGAAAAGCTCGCAGAGCTGATCGATGAATTTATGGGGCACTGAACGGATCCTGCTGCCTAATATAAACTCTTATTACCTCTTCAATTTTATTCCTTGTTTGGCCTTTAGTTGACTCTCTTTATCTGATCTGTTCCTCTCTTCTTCTATAGCTAAAATCGTTGGTGTAACAGGAAATACATAGTGCAGGATATTTTAGACGAAATTGTTGCAACAATCGGGGCTAGTGACAGCCGTGGTCAGCCGGCAAATTATATACCGCAGTTAGCCTGTATCGACCCTAATCAGTTTGCTATCACCGTAGCTATGGCTGATGGGCGTGTTTATAGTGCCGGCCACAGTAATCAACTGTTCTCTATTCAGAGTATCTCTAAGGTTTTTACCTTGACGATTGCGTTAGGAAAGCTTGGGGATTCGGTCTGGTCTAAGGTAGGTCGTGAACCGTCTGGAGACCCTTTTAACTCTATTGTGCAGCTTGAGCATGAGCACGGAAAACCTAGAAATCCATTCATTAATGCGGGTGCGATAGCGATTGCCGATGCGATTCTTATGGGTCATCAGCCGAAAGAAACATTGGCAGAAATTCTCCAGTTCGTCCGCTTTATTGCCGACGATGACAGCGTTAGTATCGATGATAAAGTTGCTCAGTCGGAATTGGCGACCGGGGATCGTAATGCTTCGTTAGCTCACTTTATGGCTTCTTTTGGTCGCCTGGATAACCCTGTCGATTGTGTTCTAGGGACTTATTTTCATCATTGCTCAATTGCGATGACGACTGAACAACTGGCGAAAGCAGGTTTGTTTTTGGTGGATGATGGCCGCAACCCGGTAACCGGTGCCCGGGTTGTGTCTCCACAACGCGCCCGAAGAATTAATTCCCTGATGTTGATGTGCGGTCATTATGATGGCTCCGGTGAATTTGCCTTCCGTGTAGGCCTGCCCGGTAAGAGTGGTGTGGGCGGTGGTATCTTAGCGATCGCGCCAGGTAAAGCTTCGATCGGGGTGTGGTCCCCGGGGTTAGATGATGTTGGTAACAGTAAGCTGGGTACCGAGGCGCTGGAGAAGCTGGTGGAGCATACCGGCTGGTCTATTTTTGGTTAGTAAAGTGTAAGCTGCCATTTACGCTGAAAATTAGTGAATCTCCTGAGTGATTTGTGCTCATACGTGTTAAAGTGCGCCGATTATTACTGGCATTATCTGGCAGCTGCTAAGTTACCGGCAAGCCTGTTTCACTTTATGGAATCATTATGAAAAAGACGTTTAAGTTGTCTCACCCAAAGCTGGCTGTTGCAAGGCATGTTGATGCAATCAAACACGAAGTTAAAAAGTACATAAAAAGAGAGCGTAATAAGGCGCTGTCTGAGGGTGTTGATTACTGGGATTTTGATTGCCGCTTTGGTGCAGATGAAGCGTCGAGTGAAGTCATTCATCTTTCAGAAATTAGTAAATATATTACGCAGGCTGAAGCAGATCAGGTCGAGTCTTTTTATTTAGAAATCATGGCTAAGCCGGGGTATCGCAACCAAAAAGCAGATTGAGCTGTTTGTAGGACTTGTACTCAGAAACGCAGCTTGCATATTGATACTCAATGAACACATATCAGGGGCGCTCTATGAATTTGGATAAAGCAAAAAAGCGTATTGCTAAGTACGTCAAGAAAGGTTTCAAAGGCTATCCGCAAATAGCGCTGAGTTATTTTGGTGAGACCTCTGATATTGCTACCCAGGTGAGTGTTCAGTTTGTGTTAGAAGAGGGGGCTGAGGTTCAGGAGCAGCGCTTCAGCGGTGAAACTGATGTCAGAGAAGATGATGTTATTCAATCTGCTATCGTGAAAATTATAGAGCGTGCTGAAGTTCAAACGGTATTGGTGTCCGATACTGTCTTAATTCTTGAATAATTTAGACATTTTTTAGTAGTCTCTCAAACCGCTAATTTTCTATACACGAAAAAAAAGCACTGGCCGTCAGGTCAGTGCTTTTTTTATGCCCCCGGCTTCATCTGCATGAAACCGGGTGAGGAAGCTGTTATTTAATAAATAACATTTCACGATACTTAGGCAGAGGCCACAAGTTATCGGCAACCAGTGTCTCAAGCGTATCAGCCGAGGCGCGTACTTCCAGCATCAGACCGCATACGTCTGAAGCAAGGAAGTTCATGTGAGCTTCTTCTGAATCGAATTCAGCTTCCAGGGCGGCGCTCAGTTTCTCAACAGATGCCATCATAGCCGATGCGGTCTTGGCAACGCGATCTGCGGGAGAGTGCTCTAGTTGCAGACCGGTAGAGGCGATGCTGGACAGGTAGTTGATAGCGGCTGGGTAGATCATGGTAGTCGCCATCTCTACAACCAGCTTAGCTTCTACTTCGATTGACAGAACATACTGTTCTGCATAGACCTCAAAACGACTAGCCAGCTCAACAGGGCTTAAAACGCCAGTGCTTGAGAACAGCTCAATCACTTCAGGGGTCTTGAAAGCTGGAAGCGCGTCAGCAGTGGTAGGGATGTTCTTAAGGCCACGCTCGTCAACGGCCTTTGTGTGCCACTCAGATGAATAGCCGTCACCACCAAACACAACGTTACTGTGCTCTTCCATCAGCTCTTTCAGCACAGCGAAAACCGCTGCTGTTTTGTCAGAGTTGCTTTGCAGTTCAGTTTCCAGCTTAGCAGCGATCCACTCCAGTGAGTCAGCCAGCATGGTATTCATGGCTACCAGTGGGCCAGAAACTGACTGAGAAGAACCTACTGCGCGGAACTCAAAACGGTTACCGGTGAAAGCGAACGGTGAAGTACGGTTACGGTCACCTGAATCGCGATCAAACTTAAGAATCTGAGACAGCCCCAGATCCATCTGACCGCCGGTGGTAGGAACGTGTAGTTCACCAGTGCGGATGTCATCAAATACTTTTTCCAGTTGTGTGCCCAGATAGACAGACAGGATGGCTGGAGGTGCTTCATTGGCACCCAGACGGTGATCGTTGGCTGCGGAAGCGATTACTGCACGCAGTAGTGGTCCAAATTTGTGCACTCCGCGAATTACTGCACCACAAAAGAGCAAGAAATTCAGGTTTTCGTTTGGAGTACAGCCTGGATCAAGCAGGTTGCCCTGGGTTGCGTTACCTACAGACCAGTTTACGTGCTTGCCTGAGCCGTTTACGCCAGCAAATGGCTTCTCATGTAGCAGGCAGATGAAGCCGTGAGCTTTTGCAGTACCTTTCAGGAGAGTCATCATCATTTGCTGATGATCGGCAGCAACGTTGGCTGCTTCAAAGTAAGGCGCAATTTCAAACTGACCAGGCGCTACTTCGTTGTGGTGAGTTTTTGCTGGGATACCCAGGCGGTAAAGCTTGTCTTCCAGGTCTTGCATGAATACCTGAACTCGCTCTGGGATAGCGCCGAAGTAGTGGTCATCAAACTCCTGGCCTTTGGCAGGTGATGCACCAAAGAGTGTTCTGCCTGCTAATAGCAAGTCAGGGCGCGCGTTTGCAAACTTCTCGTCTACCAGGAAGTATTCCTGCTCAGCGCCACAGCTGGAGTTCAACGTAGCAATTTCTTCTTCGCCCATCAGGGTCAGAACTTTCTGTGCTGCAGCGTTCATTGCTGAATTTGAACGCAGCAGAGGGATCTTCTTATCAAGCGCTTCACCGGTCCATGACATGAATACGCTTGGGATCATCAATACAGCGCCGTTAGCGGTATGCATCATGTAAGCTGGGCTGGTAGGGTCCCATGCGGTATAACCACGGGCAGCGTTGGTCATACGCAGGCTACCGTTAGGGAATGAAGAGCCGTCTGGCTCACCCTTAATCAGCAGGCTACCGGTGAACTCGGTGATAGCGCCGCCATCAGAGTTAGTAACAACAAAGCCATCATGCTTTTCAGCAGTGGCGTTGGTCATTGGGTAGAAGATATGAGAGAAAAACTTAGCGCCTCTGGTCATGGCCCAGTCTTTCATTGCAGCAGCAACCATATCAGCGACAGCAGGCTCTAGAACTGCACCGGACTGTACGGTTTTCTTGATCGCTTTGAATGCAGACTTAGAAAGTGACTCTTCCATCTGCTCTAAGCCAAATACATCGCATGCCCAGATATCTTTAAGCGGCTTTGTCATTGATGTTTCAAATGGCGCTGCGTTGGTGATTTCGTTTATCGCGTTCAAACGAGATTCATTTCCGCTCATATACTTCCCCTGACTATCCAATATTTGTTTGTGAACTTTGGCATCGGTTGATTGTGACAACCGAATAAGCCAATAGCTAGCAAGCTATTGCGTGTTTAATAGCAATAATCAAACCAACTTATAAAAAAATGTATGTTTATCGTTATTTTTTTGATGATGAAGGTGTTCTGGATGTTAGAAGGGGGCCGCTTTAGCCCATTTTGACTGCTTGTTTAGTAGGGGGTGTTATCAGCTTTAATGGGGTTCTGTTGATCTGAAAGTCATATATACCGGTACTTACGAAGTGTTGGGCAAGGTTGTTGTTAGCAGTTTATCTGACGTGCAGCGTCATCGCCGTCAATGTTCTTAGTAAAGGAAGGTTGCTGAGGCAGTATTGCACTGGTTTTTTTCAGTGTCTTTAAGGAGACTGTGATTTTATGATTTTATCGCACCATTCTGGTGCGATGGTTTTATGGGGCCATTTCGGTATTGAGCCGGCGGAATGACGAGTTCCGCGGCTCAATGTCATGGCTATTCAGAGAACCAGCTTTGTGAGTCCCATCACGGCAAGGTAGCCAACGGTGTAGGCGATCAGTAGCCAATGGATAAAACGCAGGTAAGAGATGAAAGACAGCTCTTCAAGTTTGCTTAGCGCGATAACCCCCGCGGCAGAGCCGACAATCAGAATCGATCCACCGACACCGACCGCATAAGTCAGCCCGAGCCATTCGGCCTGTGTCATATGGATATCGGATTGAAGGATGGCTGCGGTTAATGGGACGTTATCAACCAGTGCCGAAAGGATGCCGATAAAATAGTTGGCAAAGGCGGGCGGCATGTATGTATAAAGCTCTGGTAACAGTTCAAGTACTGACAGTTCTTTTAACATACCCACAAGAAGTAAAACGCCAAGGAAGAAGAGCAGCGTGTCGAATTCGATTTCGCGTACGTACTCAAGCACATTGGGGTTTTGTTCTTTACGGAACAGAATTTGATGGACAATAAACATCAGTGCCAGGCCAAACAGGAATGTCAGTACCGGTGGGACTGAGAACATAACGCTCAGGTACAGCGTGCTGAGGATGGTCAGCAGGAAGAGCGCAGCAATAAGCTTATCCCGTCTGCCAATAGGGCGCTTAAACTTAGGCAGTGTGATTATCTCGTTGCAGCCTTGCATCAGAATCAGCGCAAGGATTGCGACCCCTGCAATAGCTGGCAGAACTAAAAGCATCAAATTCAGAATCGTTACTTTCCCGTTCAGAAAGATCATTAGGGTGGTGACATCGCCAGTAATCAGTGAAACGCCGCCGGAGTTGACGGCAAAGACAATCAGCGCGGCAAACTTGAGCGTATCTTTTTTCTCAAGCTTAAGGGAGGCGAGCAGTGAGAGCATGATAAGAGATGCGGTGATGTTATCAGCCAGAGATGAGAATAGCAGGCCGAGTAGCGCTATCAGAATCATTAGGGTGCTGAGTTTTAACTCGCTGGGCAGCATTCGATAGACCAGCTGGGTGATCAGGCCTTTTTCGTTAAGGTAGGCTACGAATGTCATTGCGGCCATCAGAAACAGCCAGAGGACGGCGATATCGAGTAGTTGTTCGTTTAGCGCTTCCTGGATGGCCTGGGGAGATTTTTCAGGAAAGACAAAGGCCAGGATCCAGACCAGGGTGCCAATAAAGAGGGTGGACTTCGCTTTGTTAAGGTGAACAACATCTTCAAAAACGATCAGTAGAAAGGCGAGGGTGATCAGACCCAGCAATAGATAATGCATCTCTGGTTCCTGTAGTGGAATTATTCAGGCGGCTATTCTCCATCTTTGTATCAGATGAATACAATAGTGATATCGCGCTGTAGGATAAGGTTTTCGGATTAATACTTTCG
The DNA here is from genome assembly GCF_016592435.1 of Amphritea japonica ATCC BAA-1530. Classification (NCBI taxonomy): domain Bacteria; kingdom Pseudomonadati; phylum Pseudomonadota; class Gammaproteobacteria; order Oceanospirillales; family Oceanospirillaceae; genus Amphritea; species Amphritea japonica. Next base: position 1,757,471 of record NZ_AP014545.1, read on the forward strand.
TGTTGATGTGGTCTTGGCTTGCTATTGATTCGATGTCAGAATAAGGGTAATTACTTATTGTAACGCTTAGGCTGCAGTTGTCGCCAGCAATAAGTATTAAACGATTATAAAGATAGGGATAATGCAAATGTCAGATTCACGCCTTTTTTATATTGATGGTCGCTGGGTTGAGCCAGCTCAATCGAACGATTTTGAAGTGATTAACCCTTCAACAGAAGAGGTGTGTGATGTTATCTCTTTAGGTGCTGAAGCCGATACCAATGCCGCTGTTGAGGCAGCGCGACGGGCTTTTGATAGCTGGAGTCAGACATCAAAAGATGACCGGGTTGCTCTGCTAGAAAAACTACTATCTATCTACAGTGACCGGGCTGATGAGATGGCTCAGGCTATTTCTACTGAGATGGGTGCGCCGATTGCCTTGTCGCGTACCGCTCAGTGTGGTGCTGGCGCTGCGCATATTAAGAATCTGATTCGTGCACTGAAAGCCTATGAGTTTGAGCGTCCATTAAATGACCGTGCGTTGGATAACCGAATTGTCCATGAGCCTGTCGGTGTCTGTGCGTTGATCACGCCCTGGAACTGGCCGATGAATCAGGTGACGCTGAAAGTGGTCGCTGCACTGGCTGCCGGCTGTACTATGGTGCTTAAACCTTCAGAGATCTCTCCGCTTTCATCTATGCTGTTTGCTGATATGGTTGATCAGGCAGGATTCCCGGTGGGGGTGTTTAATCTGGTTAATGGTGACGGTATGGGGGTGGGGTCTCAGCTTTCAGGGCACGCAGAAGTGGATATGGTTTCGTTTACCGGATCGACCCGGGCGGGTATCGCCATTTCTAAAAATGCCGCTGATACAGTGAAGCGCGTCGCGCTCGAGCTTGGGGGTAAGGGTGCCAATATTGTGTTTGCTGACGCTGATGAGAAAGCGGTTACCCGGGGTGTACGTCAGTGCTTCAATAATAGTGGTCAGTCTTGTAATGCGCCAACCCGGATGCTGGTGGAGCGCAGTGCCTATGATCAGGCGGTTCAGGTAGCAGCAGACGTCGCCTCCAAAACCACAGTTGATCTGTCTGAGATCGATGGGCGGCATATTGGTCCCGTCGTTTCGCAGCTGCAGTATGACAAGATACAAGCGCTGATTGAGAAAGGCATTGCTGAAGGTGCTCGTCTGGTAGCTGGTGGTCCGGGTAAGCCTGATGGGCTCGATAAAGGTTACTTTGTTAAGCCTACGGTGTTTGCTGACGTGAATAATCAGATGAGTATTGCCCAGGAAGAGATATTTGGCCCGGTGTTGACGATCATTCCGTTTGATACCGAAGAGGATGCTATACGTATCGCCAATGATACGCCCTACGGATTAACGAACTATCTTCAGACGCAGGATGGTGAGAAAGCTAATCGCGTTGCCCGTAAGCTGCGTTCAGGCATGGTGCAGATCAATGGTACATTCCTGGCGGGCGGTTCGCCCTTCGGTGGCTATAAGCAATCAGGAAATGGCCGCGAAGGTGGTGTCTGGGGGCTGGAGGATTTTCTTGAGGTGAAAGCGATCTCTGGCTGGAGTTAACTAAAACGAAACACCATATTAAGCTTCGTCGGGGTAAGTCCCGACGAAGCTTATTACTTTACAGGCCGATGAGTCATTCATAGCGTCCCCCGGCTTTATCTTAAAGCTGTCCACTTTTGAATTGTCTGAACAAACCTTGGGTGATGGATAATCCAGCCTCCCAGGTATCCAATGAAGCTTCCCAGGGCTATATCAAAAATGCGAGAGAGTATCAGCTGATTAGGTTCTGCTGTAGCAACTGTTGCCTCAGCGAATATTACTGTCAGCGGCGTGATGAAAATAACCGCTAATCCATAGTTTCGGGTGATCAGAAGCTCGATGATAAAAGTGAGTATCATGATTAGTCCGGCCAGCCCCCATGGCCCGGGAGCGAGTGAGAAAATCATCCAGGCGAGCGCCATTCCAATGACTGTGCCAAATATTCTGTGAACGTTTCGTTGCCAGATTGCTCGAAAAGTTGCGCCCTGCATGATGGCTGCAGTAGAGATTGGAACCCAGTAAGGATTCTCCAGGTTGGTCAGTAAAGCCAGTAAGTAACCTCCACCGACAAAGATACTGATAACGGCTGATTCAATGCTAATAGCTAAGACGTGCTGGTCTTCAGTCTGGCAGGGTTTTATATCGATACTTTTAGAGAAAAATTTCTGAGCGAGTCCATAGCTAAGGGCTAGCAGGCAAGACCACATGGAGCCAAACATCAGTATACCGGTTCGCTCGGCGGTCAGAGAGATGTCAAAGGGAAGGGTGCGGGCAAGGCATGCGGCTACGATGAAGAAGAAGCTTCCCGGGGGTGGGATTGAATAGAATCTGCAGATTGTGGTTGCGAGGAATACCGTCAGCAGAAGTGTGAAAGCTGACAGGTATGGGTCGAAGCTCGTTAAGACGCCAAGTGCAAAGCTTAATGAAAATCCGAAAGCGCAGGTAGCCAGGGTCATCATACGGTGGGGAATATTCGTTTGCCGCATATATACAATAATCAGACCGCCCATACAGGCCAGCATGCCAGCAGAAAACTCTCCTAACCAGGCGGCAAAAAAATGCAGGAATACCCACTCCGAGTGCTGAAACGATAAGGTAGCCTAATGGGCGTTTGTGATCGTTCCATTCAAACAAAGGCTTTATCTGGTTCCAGAATCTAAGTCGTAAAGTGGATTGAGGGTCTGTGCTCAACAGGGTGCTTCCTAATCAATGTAATACTTTAATAAAAAAATATAAGTTACTGTTTATAAATGAATGCTTGTATTTTTAATAAGGATGTTAGTGATGTTTTTTATGATCACTGCCCGTCAGGCTGATACCGAAATATACCATGTAGGCTTGATCGCGGAGAAATCTGTTATTTCGTTATTGTCTAAATAGGCTGCTGAATCTAGCAGCACTTCACCTGCAGATGTTCGTTTAAAAACGACCCAGTGCCAAAAAGGTTTGCCGTTCTCGTAATGGTGTTTAATCGATAGCAGTGCGGTATTGGGTAGCGCATTCCAGCCGGCGAAAAGAGTTTCGTCAGCAGAAGTTTTTACACCGTAGGCATCGAGTAAACGGCGCATGTAGGCAGTATCGCTGAACAGTGCTTCATCAGAGGCATAGATGCCCATTGAGTTGGCCGTGGCCTTTGCCTCAGCGTATGACAAACCAAGTATATTAGCAGCAGACGCAATGCCGCATCCGGTCGCTTCTTCTTGAATAACTACAGACATGTTTTTCCCTAATCAGAAGGGTTCTAAAACAAAAAAAACCGCACATCCCGATAGAAGAAGTGCGGCAGGCAGATCTATATTAAGCTTTTTTAGCCTCTTTTCCAGCTATGGAATTTCTCTAACCAGCCGAGAATTTTCTGTGGAGCATGTTTCTTTTTCCATTCCCCGGCGACAAAGCGGTTGGCTTCATTGAGGGTGGGGTAGGCGTGTAGCGTGCCGAGTATCTTATTCAGTCCCAGCTTATTTTTCATCGCCAGCGCGAACTCGGGCAGCATTTCAGCGGCATGTTCACCCACCAGGGTGACGCCGATTATCTTGTCGCTGCCGGGTTTCAACAGGACTTTGACGAAGCCGTAGGCGGCCTCGTCAGTAATCGCACGGTCAAGTTCGTCGAGGTTGTACCGTACCGCTTCGTACGCAACTCCCTGATCGATTGCTTGTTTCTCATTCAAGCCTATGCGGGCGACTTCCGGGCTGGTGTAAGTCGTGAAGGGGATGAATGAATAGTCGATTTTGAACTGCTTAAACTGTCCAAACAGCGCGTTCACTGAGGCATACCAGGCCTGATGAGCAGCCGCATGGGTAAACTGATAGGGGCCGATTACATCGCCGCAGGCCAGAATGTTGGGTATCTTGGTACGCAGGTATTCATCTACCTCAATAGTGCCGCCGGGTGCTGCAGTGATACCCAGCTCTTCAAGGCCGAAACCGGTTACATTGGCTGTGCGGCCAGTAGCGACCAGCAGCTTGTCAAAGCCGATACGTTTTTCCTGTTTGTTATGAGTGCATACCAGTTCGTAACCTTGCTCAGTTACTTGGAAGTGAGTTGGGGTATGCCCGGAACAGATGTTGATGCCGTCTTGTGTCAGGCGCTCCTCAACAACGGTTGCGGCATCGCGGTCTTCGCGGGTTAATACCTGGCTGCCACGGAACAGTATTGAAACGTCGCTGCCGAGTCTGGCGAAACACTGACCCAGCTCACAGCCTATCGCGCCAGCACCGAGCACCAGCAATCGTTCCGGGCGTTCGCGCAGTGCCCAGATAGTATCTGAGGTTAACGGTTCAACGAGTTCGATGCCGGGAATTGGAGGTAGCGCGGGGCGTGCACCCGTTGCGATCACTATGTTTTGCGTTTTAAGGATTTGACCGTTTACTTCCACTTCCCAGGGGCTAATGATTCTAGCGCTGCCGGTTACGCAGTCGACTCCCAGGGATTCGTAGCGCTCGATTGAATCATGGGGCTCGATGGTCTCGATAACCCGTTGAACCCGTTCCATCACTTCAGCGAAATCGTATTCAACCTCGGCATTGCGGATACCCAGGTCTCTTGCGTCACGCACATCCGCCAGAAAGTGCGTCGTGCGGATCAGTGCCTTGGAGGGAACGCAGCCGGTATTCAGGCAGTCGCCGCCCATCTTATGGCGTTCAATCAGAGTGACTTTGGCTTTTGTTGCGGCGGCAATATAGGAGGTTACCAGGCCGCCCGCGCCTGCGCCGATGACCACCATGTTGGTGTCGAACTGTTTAGGTTTGTTGTACTGGCTATATACTTTGCGTTTTTGCACAGCGCTGACTATCGCTTTGGCAATCCAGGGAAAAATCCCTAGCAGACAGAATGACAGTATCAGCCCGGGAGAAAGAATGTCGCCGGGTTGTTCGATAGCCGCAAGCTGTGTGCCTGCGTTAACAAATATAGCGGTGCCGGGAAGCATGCCTAACTGGCTTACCCAGTAAAAGGTCCCGGCTCTCATGCGGGTAAGGCCCATCACGGCATTGATGACGAAAAACGGAAATAGGGGTACCAGTCGCAATGTGAACAGGTAGGAGATACCGTCTTTTTCGATGCCTCGGTTAACGGGGTCGATATAGTTGGAAAACTTGTTGGTCAGTGGTTCGCGGAACAGATAACGGGCGACCAGAAAAGCGAGCGTCGCGCCGATAGCGCTGGCAAAGGACACCATGATTAAACCGGCGAACAGGCCAAAAATTGCACCCCCTACCAGAGTCATGACCGCTGCACCGGGGAGGGACAGGGCGGTCACGGTAATGTAGATCAGCATGAACGCACCGAAAGCCAATAGGGTGTTTTCTGTTACCCAGCCTTGCAAGCTGTCTTGTTGTGACTTGATGTACTCAAGGTTCAGATAGTTGCCAAGATCAAAGATAAAAAATGCACTGACCAAGGCTGCAATTATCAGGATGAGGGCTAATTTTTTACTATTCATATGCAGGTCTGCTTTGCGAGTGATGGCGGTAAGGTTGAGGGGATAGTCGCATAGAAAGCTGAAAATATCCTGAAAGAGTGACGATAACTGACTGTATCAGTTGAAAATATTTGTCTGGCTGGCGTATTGCTATTATAGGTAATTTCAACGGCCCAATAAAAAAGGCCTTTTACCGACTCCTTTAATAAGGTGAGTAAAAGGCCTTGATTGATAATAACGAATTTAGTCGTTGTTATTGGCTGCTTCCAGCGTGTTTTCCATCAGTGTAGCGACGGTCATAGGGCCAACACCGCCGGGTACGGGGGTTATCCAGCCGGCTCTTTCAACGGCGATGTCATATTCTACATCCCCGACTAAGCGACCATCATCAAGACGGTTAATACCCACATCAATAACCATGGCGCCAGGTTTAATCCATTCGCCTTTGACTAAACCTGGGATGCCAACACCCACGACAACAATATCAGCACGCTGTACATGTCCCGCCAGATCTTTGGTGAACCGGTGGGTTGTGGTTGTTGTACAGCCAGCGAGTAATAGTTCCAGTGTCATCGGGCGGCCAACAATATTGGATGCGCCGACGATAACGGCATCTTTACCACGGACGGTTTCGCCGGTGGACTCGAGTAACGTCATTACGCCCTTAGGTGTGCAGGGGCGCAGGGCCGGCAAGCGTTGTGCCAGGCGTCCCAGATTGAAGGGATGGAAGCCATCAACATCTTTATCCGGGCGAATACGTTCGAGGATCTCATTCGCTTCGAGATGCTCAGGAAGAGGGAGCTGAACCAGTATGCCGTCTATTTTCGGGTCGGCATTGAGCTCATCTACCAGTTCTAGCAGTGACTGTTGACCGGTTTCTGCGGGCAGGTCGTAAGAAACAGACTCGATGCCTACTTCTTTACAGGCATTCTTCTTGTTTCTGACATATACCTGAGAGGCGGCGTCGAAGCCGACCAGTACTACTGCCAGGCAAGGTGCGCGTTTACCCGCTTCTATACGAGCTTTTACACCCACGGCAACCTGTTCGCGGACATTTCGGGCAATCTGTTTGCCATCGATTATCTGAGCGCTCATCTTTCGAATGTTTTCCTCAGTCATATTTTTGATGGCGCGGATTGTCTCATGGTTGTCGCTTTCCTCCAAGGGGAATTGCCAGAAGGGCTTCTTTATTTAGAGCAGCTAAACTAAGGAACCTGCGAACAAGTCCAATTCGTGCTCTGCAAACCCTGAAGTCTGCAGATGCAAGGCGAAGTACGCCATTAATGGCCATAGTCCTTGATAAGGACTTCAACGAAGCAAATGCTGGCTTCAGGGCTTGCCCTGCGGGGCTTACGGGAAAGCTCACACTCGGTGTCAGAACTTATTATAAGGTCTAGACATTACGGCAAAATTCTTCCTTGATTGTGAACTCTCCCGTAAGCCAGAGTACCGTTAGGACTTATTCGTAGGTTCCCTAAAGAGTCGACAATAAGTGTCCCGGTTCATATAACAGAGGTTATCGGTGACAGGTTGAGCCTTCTGTTACCGGCAAGCCGGTGGGGCTCTATGGGCTGATCAGAGTCGATCTTATTTTGCCTAAGTCTCTTATTTTATTAAAAAATTAAAAAAGGGTGTTGACGGAACATAAAGCGATATATATTATGCGCTCCACCTTGAAGAGAGGCAGGCAACGAACTCTGTGTCGTTACTTCTTTTAGATAGGTCGGGCAGTGTCAGGCGCCCGTAGCTCAATGGATAGAGCACTCGCCTTCTAAGCGAGCGGTTGCAGGTTCGACCCCTGCCGGGCGCGCCAGTAAGGTCTGACAAAGTGTATTGATATGGTGGGCGTAGCTCAGTTGGTAGAGCTCCGGATTGTGATTCCGGCGGTCGTGGGTTCAAACCCCATCGTCCACCCCAATACAACGTCATAGGAATCTTTACCAGCTTCCTGCTAATGACAAAAAATGTTTTATGCGAGTGTGGCGGAATTGGTAGACGCGCTGGTTTTAGGTACCAGTATCTTACGGTGTGGGAGTTCGAGTCTCCCCACTCGCACCATCTAACTTCTTCGGAAGTACCTCTTTGGTGGGCGTAGCTCAGTTGGTAGAGCTCCGGATTGTGATTCCGGCGGTCGTGGGTTCAAACCCCATCGTCCACCCCAATATCCCTCAGTTTTTTACCTTTTCTTCTGTCTGTTTTCTGTACATAAAATACTACCTCTTTGATTTGTTTCGATTTTGCCCTGTATCCATTGATATTCAACGCTTTTCGCTTGACTAATAGCAGCGCTTCCCGGACAATTTCCGCCTTTAGAAATTCTGGTACCTGTTGGGGCCTGTCTTCTGCAAAACAGAAGGGGTAAACAGCAGGTCAATTTTCAGATTTGTAACGATACAAATAATTTTGTGAGGAATTCCATGCAAGTATCCGTAGAAGCCACTACTGGTCTTGAACGTCAGATGACCGTTGTTGTACCCGCTGAGCGTGTAGATAGCGATGTAGCTAAACGTGTTCAAGATACAGCCCGTACCGTTCGCCTGGATGGTTTCCGTCCTGGTAAAGTGCCGGTTAAAGTAGTTAAGAAGCGCTACGGTCAGGGTATCCGTCAGGAAGTTATCGGTGAAGTTGTACAGCAGAGCTTCTATGAAGCCGTACAACAGGAAAAGCTGACGCCTGCTGGCGGTCCTAACGTTGAGTTTAAGAATGATAAAGAGGGTGAAGAGTTCTCTTACACCGCTACTTTTGAAGTCTATCCTGAAATCGCCCTGGCTGATTTTTCAACTGTTGAGCTTGAAAAAGCATCTGCTGAAGTAAAAGATGCAGATCTGGAACAGATGATTGAAACTCTGCAGAAGCAGCAAGCTGCTTTTGAAGAAGCTGATAAAGCTGCTGTTGAAGGCGATCAGCTGAATGTTGATTTCGAAGGTTCTATCGACGGTGAAGCATTCGACGGTGGCACGGCTACCGGTATGGATCTGGTTCTGGGTTCTAACACCATGATCCCTGGTTTCGAAACTGCGCTGGAAGGTGCTAAAGCGGGTGAAGAGAAAGAAGTTAACGTTACTTTCCCTGAGGAATACCACGCTGAAAACCTGAAAGGTAAAGATGCTAAGTTCAACGTTAAGGTGAACAAGGTTTCTGTACAGGTTCTGCCTGAACTGAACGAAGAGTTCTTCGCTAAGTTTGGTATCGAAGAGAAGAGCGTTGAGAGCTTCAAGGTTGAAGTACGTAAGAACATGGAGCGTGAGCTGACTCAGGCCCTGACCGCTAAACTGAAAGAAGCAACTTTCGGTAAGCTGGTTGAGCTGAACGCTATCGACGTACCTTCTGCACTGATTGATGGTGAAGTTGACGCGATGCGTCGTCAGGCTATCCAGCAGTTCGGTGGTCCGGATGCGAACATCGATCCAAACATGCTGCCAAAAGAGATGTTTGAAGCTCAGGCTGAGAAGCGCGTTAAAGTAGGTCTGTTGGTTGCTGAAGTAGTTAAAGCCAACGAGCTGAAAGTAGACGAAGATCGTGTACGTAGCACGGTTGAAGAGCAAGCCGCTACTTACCAGGAGCCTCAGCAGGTTATTGACTGGTACTACGGTAACCAGGAAATGCTGAGCCAGATCCAGAATCTGGTTCTGGAAGATCAGGTACTGGACCTGCTACTGAGCTCTGCTAAAGTTAGCGAGACTGAAGTAAGCTACGAAGATGCAATCAAGCCAGCGGCACCGGCTGCTGACGAAGAGGCTTAATTGCCCTTCAGCTTAATTGCGTTTATAAAAGAACGGCTGTCGGCTTAGGTCGGCTGCCGTTTTTTTTCTTAACCTGTGTTTATAGGTTTATAAGGACTTAGGAGAGCATTCAATGTCGGATTTTTATAATGGGCCTACCGTAATAACGAACAGTGGCCTGGTACCCATGGTTGTCGAGCAGACTGCCCGTGGTGAACGTTCATACGACATCTACTCCCGATTACTGAAAGAGCGCGTTATCTTCATGGTAGGCCAGGTTGAAGACCATATGGCAAACCTGGTTGTTGCTCAGCTGCTGTTTCTGGAATCAGAGAATCCAGACAAAGATATTCACCTGTATATTAACTCTCCGGGTGGTTCCGTCACCGCAGGCTTGTCCATTTATGACACGATGCAGTTCATCAAGCCGGATGTTAGCACCATGTGTATTGGTCAGGCGGCCAGCATGGGCGCGTTACTGCTAACCGGTGGTGCTGAAGGTAAGCGTTACTGCCTGCCTCACTCTCGCATGATGATTCACCAGCCATTGGGTGGCTATCAGGGTCAGGCGACTGATATTGAGATCCATACCCAGGAAATTCTGACGATTCGTGAGAAGCTGAATACCATTATGTCCCATCATACGGGTCAGGATATGGAAACGATCGGTAAAGATACTGACCGTGATAACTTCATGTCGCCGGAGCAAGCGGTTGAATATGGCCTGATTGATCAGGTGATGAAGAGTCGCTAAGGTTGCAGGTGCGTGGCACCGCACTTGAATTTTGATTCAAAGCGGTGCACATTATCCGCTATACTTTGCGCAAAGCAGTTGAAAAATTATTGGTCCGGGGCCGGTATGCTCTGGATATACTGAGGAAGTTTAATGTCCGACGATAACAACGGCAAAGAGGGTGGCGATGACAGCAAACTGCTGTATTGCTCTTTCTGTGGTAAAAGCCAGGACGAAGTTAAGAAACTGATAGCAGGTCCGTCTGTCTTTATCTGTGATGAATGTGTCGATCTGTGTAACGACATCATCAAAGAAGAGATTCAGGACGCTGAAGAAACTCAGGAAGAGAGTGATAGTCTGCCGACTCCGGCTGAAATTAAATCCAATCTTGATGAGTATGTTATTGGTCAGGAACGGGCTAAGAAAGTACTCTCCGTGGCGGTTTATAACCACTATAAACGTCTGCGTTTTCAGGCAACGGCGGGTGATACCGGTGTTGAACTGGGTAAGAGTAATATCCTGCTGATCGGTCCGACCGGTAGTGGTAAGACACTGCTGGCGCAAACGATGGCGCGGATGCTCAATGTTCCCTTTACGATTGCCGACGCTACCACGCTGACTGAAGCGGGTTATGTGGGTGAAGATGTCGAGAACATCATTCAGAAGCTGTTACAGAAGTGTGATTACGATGTTGAGAAGGCCCAGCTGGGTATTGTTTACATCGATGAGATCGATAAGATCTCCCGTAAGTCTGACAACCCATCTATCACCCGTGATGTAAGCGGTGAAGGTGTGCAGCAGGCATTGCTGAAACTGATCGAAGGCACGGTTGCATCGGTACCGCCTCAGGGTGGTCGTAAACACCCACAGCAGGAGTTTTTGCAGGTAGATACCTCAAATATTCTGTTTATCTGTGGTGGTGCATTTGCCGGTCTGGATCAGGTGATCAAGAATCGTAGCGAGAAAAGCTCGATCGGCTTTAACGCCTCTGTCAGCAGTAAGGAAGAAGATGACAAGGTCACCAATGTGCTGGCTGATCTTGAATCGGAAGATCTGGTTAAATACGGTCTGATTCCTGAGTTTGTTGGTCGTCTGCCGATGATCGCAACACTGGGTCTGCTGGACGAAGACGCACTGATACAGATTCTGACCGAGCCTAAGAACTCACTGACGAAGCAGTATGCCGCCTTGTTCGGTATGGAAGGTGCAGATCTTGATTTCCGTGAAGAGGCGCTGAAGGCGATTGCTAACAAAGCACTGGAACGTAAAACCGGTGCCCGTGGCCTGCGGTCTATCCTTGAAGAGAACCTGCTGGACATCATGTACAGCCTGCCATCGCAGGAAGGTATCTCTAAGGTTGTCATCGATGAGGGTGTGATCACGGGTGACTCTGATCCTATTCTGATCTACGAAAACCTGGATGCGCCTAAAGCGGCGGCTGAAGAGTAAAAGTTGAAAAGATAAAAAACGCGCCCCGGGCGCGTTTTTTGTATGTATATCATTGAACCGGTGATTAGCCTGCATAAGGCAGGGTATCTGTGGGTATATTCCCGGTATTCACTAGAGCTTAGGCGGGCCAGCGATTAGAATGTGCCTCTGCCTTTAAAGTAAAAAAGAGATGTTTCAATGGGAAGAAAGTTTGAAGTGCGTAAGGCTTCCATGGCGAAGACGCAGGGAGCTAAATCCAAGGTATATGCCAAGTACGGTAAAGAGATCTATGTGGTTGCCAAAAATGGTGGCGTAGATCCTGAAGGTAATCTTTCACTGCGTCGTCTTATCGAGAAAGCAAAGAAAGATCAGGTTCCGGCACATGTTATCGATAAGGCGATCGACAAAGCAGCAGGCGGTGGTGGCGAAGACTTCGTCCCGACGCGCTATGAGGGCTTCGGTCCGGGCGGCTGCATGGTCATCGCTGATTGTCTTACCGATAACAACAATCGTACCTTTGGTGATGTCCGTGTGGCGTTCAACAAAGGTAAAGCGAAACTGGGCGGTCAGGGCACAGTAGCCCACATGTTCGATCATCAGGCGGTATTCGTATTCCCCCATGAGGATGAAGATGAAATCCTTGAAATGCTGATGGAAGCCGACGTCGATGTGACCGAAGTTGAAAGCGAAGAGGGTAATGTCACGGTTTATGCCCCGCATACGGAATTCTTTAAAACCAAGACCGCGCTGCATGAAGCTTACCCGGATCTGGAAGTAGACGTGGAAGAGATCACCTTCATTCCACAGACCTACGTCGAGCTGGCCGGTGAAGACCTGGAACAGTTTGAAACCTTCTTAGAGATGCTGAACGACGTCGAAGATGTTCAGGAGATCTACCATAACGTTGAGATGCCGGATTAATTTCGGGACGATCTTCGTTGGATAAAAAGGGCCGGTGTTGATGCATCGGCCTTTTTTTATGGGGCGAGGAAAGTGGCTAGATCGCGGCTTCGCCGCTGGCTAGTGGTTAGAACGTCGCTGCGCGACTTGCTAGAAGAAGCGAAGGAAAAACCGTAGAGACAGCTGTTTAATATCGGTTAAATACTGCGATAGGTTCATGTAGGAGCTGCTTCCAGCAGCGATGCAGACATAAGTTTTGGTTTGTTCTGTAGGAGCCGTGCCCTCACGGCGATTGGTTCTTGTAGGAGGCGCACCCTGCGCCGTTTTTTAACTTTGGTTTAATTCTCAGTGGATATACTATTGAGTTCGAGCTGTTGGCATGGAAGCGGCCCCTTCTACTGGAAGTAGGTACTAAATCTCTTTGTTGTTCTGTTAATCAGCCCGATGCTGACAACTACGCTGTGTGGGAGGCCGTCAGAGGGACAAGCGCCGCCCCCATCTATTTCCCAATTGCCAATGTCGGTGGAGGAACATCCCCCAGATCATCAGCATCCAACAAATGGGTAGTGGACGGTGGAACTATGTCGAATAATCCGGCAATCTGGGGTGTAACTGAAGCCTTGAGAACCGGCATAGCCTCACGTTTGGAAGATATAATTGTTATTTCTCTGGGAACGGGAATCTATGAAGGTGGTGCGGGTGTTGGTATTGATAGTAATGCAGTAAAAGATATCGTTCCTAAGCAAGGTAACTGGAGTACGCTGCCCTGGATGGTCGAGAAACTGGATGATCTTGAAGGTTCCGATCACAGCAGGGGAGTACTAATAAGCATATTTTAGATGCCGTACAGTCGGTTAACCGCATTGAAACAGGTTGGACTCAAATATTATCGTCTGGAACCAAAACTCACATACAGTCAAAGCCAGATGGATAATATCGATCCGAATAATATCCAGTCTTTAATGACGACGACCAAAACGTACTTAAAGGGTGAAGGGGCAGCAATAATTGAGGCTGTTATTAATGAATTACAAAGCTCACCTTAGTGTGGAAGTAGAAGAAATTTACATATCCTGCAGGAATACGGCAACAAGAAACTGGCATCGCGATGAAACAGTGTTTGGGTCTGTACGAGCAGAAAGGTAGTAATCATTGAGTTGTAAAATGAAATCATGAAAATAATAACTTCTCTGCACGAAACAGATTTTCATCTTAAATCCACGTTCTGGCTTTGTATCACTGCCGGAACCCTGGTTTTGCCTTTTGCTTATTATCATTTGGTATATCAAGACCTGGGAATCGGTATCGGCGGGCTGATAACCTCGCTGAGTCTTTTCCTGGTTGCCGGGCTCATTTACAGGAAGAGCTATAAAACCATTTACACCTTTATCTGGCTGACTCCTTTCACGACCGTTTTTGTCGCTTACCTGACGAATAAAATTGGAATCAGTGGTACCTACTGGTGCTATTCAACGGTATTGTTGTATTACTTTATGATGTCGGAGCGACAGGCTTGGTTGTCCAATCTCTTATTTATACTGGTCAATTTTCCTGTCGTGTGGCAACTTCTGGAGACAACCGAGGCCATCCGGTTCACGGTCACATTCCTGTTAGTCTGTATCTACTCGGCTATTTTTCTGCGCGTCATCACCAAGCAATATAGTGAACTTACCCATCAGGCGATCACCGATAAGCTCACCGGTCTGTATAACAGAACACTGCTTCAGGATTCGTTGACTCATGCGATCCGTAAAACCAAGCGTACCCAAACGGCATTTACGCTCATCGTCATGGATATCGATCATTTCAAGAAGATAAATGATGAACTGGGCCATGATATGGGTGATCAGGTTCTGGTGCAGCTCGGGGCGTTTTTAAAGGGCTTCTTTCGCGAGAGTGACAAGGTATTCAGAATCGGCGGAGAGGAGTTTTTGATACTGGCCTACAACACCGTGGAAACCGACTGCGTCCACCAGGCGGAAGAATTACGGAGGAGTATCGAAAGCCTTTCATTGATACCCGACCGACAGATAACCGTCAGCATCGGGGTGGCTGGCCTGGATTCAGCGGAAGACTGGAAGCAATGGATGAAGGCCTGCGACATGCAACTGTATGAAGCCAAGAAGGGTGGGCGTAACCGGGTGGTTGCCAGTTCGATTGACCAGTTGAACAAAAAGAGTTTTCCTGGTTTAAAAGTTAGTTCTACCCCTGTTTGATCTGTAGTAATCAATGGGTCCAGAGTCGTTGATTTCTCTATAGTTCCTGATCAGACACTTAAGGGCTGTGACAGCTATCAACCACATTAATAATTGCTCCGCTTCGCTGCATTGAACGCGAGACTACCGGCTTAAGGAAAGTCTTAGGGACGTAACAACATGACTCACAAGAATCTTCATAAGCTATGCGATATTGTGACTGATGCTCATACGAGCTTTCAGGTAGAAATAGCAGACATTGATCCCATTGTTGGCGTCAGTCAAAACATGCGCGCGAATGGCGTGCCAGCTGATGCACTGACGATCGATTGTCTGAAGAATGACAGGAGGATTATCCTGATATTGCATGATGCACACCCTGATGTGATCAACTATCAGTTCGCTTGGCGTAACAAAGATCCTGAGAATGGTTTCACGGAAGTATCCTTTGATGAGGTGACGGCAGATAAAGTTTTAGATTGGATGAAAAGCTATTTTGTTATTGGATAATGCTTAATAAATAAAGAATATATGGGGTCAGAGTACATTTATTTACCTGCGGGCCATATCTGTTACAGTTGTCATCTTAGCTTGTACTCACCACAGACCTTGTAGATGAAAATCGGGAGCGTCAATCATGCAGCTCGAAGGTTCATGTCATTGCGGTTGCGTCCGCTTCAGCGTTGATTCCAGACAGCCCTATCCATTTAATCACTGTTACTGCTCTATTTGCCGTAAGACGGCGGGCGGGGGTGGTTATGCTATTAACCTGGGTGCGGACTATTCAACCCTTCAAGTTAAAGGGGAGGAGTACATCAGTGTCTATCAGGCGATGATTGATGACCCGGAAACCGGAGGTAAGAGGGAAAGCCCCGGGAAGCGGCATTTTTGTAAACAGTGCGGCAGTGCGCTCTGGTTATGGGATCCAAGGTGGCCGGATCAGGTGCATCCATTTGCCTCGGCTATCGATACGGAGCTTCCAATACCGCCAGAGCGCACGCATATGATGTTGGAATCAAAGGCTTCATGGGTAAAGGCTAGTGTTGAATCAACAGACAGTCAGTTTACACTGTACCCGCAAGAATCGCTTGCGGAGTGGCATCAGCGAGTTATTAAGTAACGCTAAGAATTGAAATCAACATGGCAGATAAAAAGGGCTTTGATCTTTTTACGTCGTTATTAGAAGGGTTATAAATTGAAATTGTTTAGATTGGTGAGTCTGTCAGAAGGTATCTCTTACCTGCTGATACTGAGTGTTACGCTGGGTTTCATTAGTCGGGATTATGTTTCCGTTTTGGGTATGGCGCATGGTGTCCTGTTTATGGTGTATATGATGTTATCGCTTAATGTCTCCAATAAACAAAACTGGTCTGTCGCTGTCTGGTTGCTTGTTTTCGTTGCTTCTCTGGTTCCGTTTGCATTTATAGCCGTTGAGTTCTTTCTGCGAAAAGAAGCCGGTGAGGTTGAGGCTGTCGAACCATCATTACAGTAATCAGCACGTAAGCACTTAAGAAGCAGATCAATGGCTGCTCCCCCAAAAAGCGCTATGGCTGCGGATACCGGGAGCAGAGTCAATGTTCAAAGGTAGTCAGAGATGATCGATACAGACAAAATACCTGCAGAGTTTCTAGCGATCTTAGAGGAACACTTTAAAGGGCTGACCGACGAGATAGTCTTTCCGCCGCCGGTATTTGAAGCACTGAGAGGCGAGATTATTCGTTATGACGTTGAGAGCACAACGTTAGTAAATAGATTCCCCGTATTAGACGAACACCTGAATCCATACGGCAGTATGCAGGGCGGTATCGTAGCGGCAGCGGTTGATAATACGATTGGCCCGCTGAGTATGCTGGTGTCACCGCCTAACTTTACCCGTCATATGGAGATGAAATACGGGAAAGTTGTCACGCCTGATCTTGGTTATATCTATGTGACCGCAACATTCATTGAGAAAAAGAAACGTCAGCTGTTTTTCGAAGCGACTGTCGAAGATAGCGAGGGTAATAAGCTGGCCTCTGCAAAATCCATGCATTGGGTTATTGATTAAGACTCTGTGTGATCTAAGGGGCAGGTGAAAGGGGGCAGGTGCTGGCAGGTTCAGCATGTTGGTTTCTCAAGGAAGGTTTTTTAAAAACCTAAGGAGATTTAGGTTGGCTAAATGGATTGCATTTATTTTTGGTGTGTTACTGCTAGTTACAAATGGGTTGTGGATCTATTCTGCAGTTGATCTTGCGGTTACCGAGAAGTATCGGCAGCAGGGTGAGTATGAGGCGAGGAATAGAATTGAGGCACTGGAGAGTCTGTGTAATAAACTCGTCAGTGGTTTGCCAAAGCCAGAGGCTATAGAGATACTTAATGAGCTTTCGCCTGACTTTGCAGCATATGAAAAAGAGGGGCGTCTCAATACCCTCTGGTTATCTTTCAAACTCAATGAGCAAGGTCATATTACTCAGGACGCTGCGTGCCAGTAAACGGATCAAAGGGTCTGTGCTAACTTTCTGGGTTAAAGGGTTGGTTAAAGTGTTAGTTAAAGGAGGAGGTTAACGGTGTCAGAGCCCTTTAAGTCATTTAACGTTTTTCTCCGTGCCCTCGGTGTTCTCTGTGGTGACCTCTTTATATCTACGCTCTTCTACCGCATCAATTATCTTAACCAGCCATATAGAGAGGCCGGTATCGCTACTTAAGAGGTCAATGAAGCCAGCAGTGCCTGCGGCAGTGTGAAAATCGAGACAGCTGACATCAACTTCAAGTATCTAATAAATTCATCGCAGTGAAACTTAAAGTTGGTCAATTGAACACCCGTTTATTGACCTGGGTAATGATGATGTTTGTGGTTTATCTATATATTGAGTCGCGGCTAAAGGCACCGTCAAAAGACAATGTAGAAAAGTTGCCATAGCATACAAATTGCACGGCTTAACTGCGGATAATATCCGTGCATCAGAATAGAATGGTTCAACGAATTAAGGGAGATGAAATGACTGAGAAAACACGGTGTGTTTTTCTGTCGAGCCTCTGCGGCGTTCATTATTTATAAGGGATAAAATATGCGCTTACCATTTTTTTTACTTTCAGTACTCGCTTTAACGACAGCGTCGGTATCTTGTAATGCTGAGTCAAAACAGCCTTTGGAATCTGAAGTTGTATCTCAGCCTGTCGCTTCGGAACAGGCGAATGCCTGTCGAGGAAGCTCACACATTGAGCAAGTTCAATGCCTTAGCCTTAAACTTAAAGAGCAGGATGTAGCGTTAAATCAGTTATATGACCGGGTTATTGAGCGTCTCCCGGAAAATGATGAGTCTGACCTTCGAAAAGAGCGCCATCAACTAGTATCGGCGCAGCAGGCCTGGTTGAAATATCGTGATGAGCATTGCGCTTTTGTTGGCGCACAGGAAGGCGGCAGTAATCTTTGGGTTACCCATTTCGTTTCGATATGCGTTAAAGAAGAGACCGATAAACGTATTGAGTTTCTAAACAGCTTCGTTAATTAATATAAAGCGCTAGCGATCATTCAAGCAGGACAGTAATACTGTCCCTAATATGGATTGCTCTCGTTATACAGTGATGGACCACAATGGATAAGAAAAGCAAAAAGATACTAAGAATTACCGTGTACAGTCTTGCCATTATTCTACCGTTAATGGCAACGTTTAATTGTAGCGGCTGGGGTACAAACGACATGAGCGTCAGTCAATGCATCATTGATACGTCTTTTTTACGACTAGTATCGGAGAGCTTGTATGGCGTGCTCTTTATTTCAATTTTTCTATTGGGTGCACCGGTTATCGTATACGCTGTTTTTATCATTCTATTAGTAGAAGGAGTTATTTATCTTTCTTCAAAGAAGCAAAAAAAGGAAGCATTAGAGGGGGAGCTAAAGGGCTAGGCAAAGGGAGTCAAGTGTTAAAGAGGACAGAGTCCTTTAAACTTTGAGTTTAGCTAACCTTAAAAAGTCAAAGTGTGCTTCTTGTGAGAGGTCATTACTTCAATGCGCTGTAGGAATATAAAGAAAGCAAAAAAAATCGTTATCTACGCCATTCTTGTAATGGCATCCACCAGTTGTACGGGCATTGATAAACAGAATGATAAAATTGCGGGCTGCTCGCATGAATGGTTTACCCTAGTAGAGAAGAAGGTTCCAACCGGTGATGGCCAGGGGCATGGGCCCGATTCAGGTTCTCTGGAGTGGCGCTCAGTTGTTGAGTTTAAGCTTGGTATACGAGGTAATGCTGAGGTGCCGGTTCGTGACTCCGAAGCATGGTGCAACTATATAAATAAGCATTTCATTGATCGGCGTTAAAGGAGTTGGAGCCCTTTAAGTTCATTTAACGTTTTTCTCTGTGCCCTCGGTGTTCTCTGTGGTGAACCTTTGTATTAAAAGGCTGTTTTACTGTATCAATTACCTTTCACCCAAAGCATAGCAGGGTATCATCATGAGCGATTCAAAGATCAATAAAGCCAGTTGCGTCTGTGGCAGTGTGAAAATCGAAGTGGCTGATATTAACCCAAAGTTTACCGTCTGCCATTGCGATAGCTGTCGCCAGTGGGGTGGTGGGCCGCTATTTGCGGTGCAGTGTGGGACCGGTGTTAAGTTTGAGGGGGCTGAATCGGTTAAAGAATACGATTCTTCGGCCTGGGCATCACGGGGTTTTTGTGCCAATTGCGGAACCCATCTCTTCTATCGTTTAAAAAAGACGGGTAGTTACAATATGCCGGTAGGTTTGTTTCCCGATTTAGAGGGGCTGGAGATGAGTATGCAATACTTCAGCGATAAACGCCCTGGGTATTACTGCTTTGCGAATCAGACCGCAGAGATGACAGAGGCCGAGATATTTGCCTATTTTGCCGATCAGCTGTGATCTGACAGGTTCTTACCAAATTATAAGGTGACGACTCTGGCGGCCAGGGCTATCAGTATCCCCCCGGTTAATCGATTTACCAGCTGACTGCGCCGCTGCAGCGCTTTAAGCACCGGGCCGTGGGATAGCAGTAGTGCAACGATGCTGTACCAGATACCGTCTACCAGGGCTGCTGTGGCGGTCATAATCAGCTGATCGACTATGCCTGCATCGGGGCTGATGAATTGCGAAAACAGGGCGATAAAAAATATCGCCAACTTAGGGTTAAGCACTGAGATCATCGCACCTTCAAACCCTGCTGATAATATTGTGCCTTTTTCGGTGCTTTCGACTTCAAGATTACCGCTGCGCCCAGCCCGAATCGCTTTCACACCGATCCATGCCAGATATCCGGCACCGAGCCAGGTGATGATTTTGAAAGCTATCTCAGATTGCTCTACCAGAATAGCCAGACCGGAAATAGTCGCAAAGGCCCAGAGGCCGACACCAGCAGCATGGAACCAGCTAGCCGCCAAGCCATGACGGCGACTGTTGCCGACGGTTTGCTTCAGCACTACCGCCAGACTTGGGCCGGGTGACATCGCCCCCAGGCAACAGATGGCGAGCAGTGAAAGCCAGGCAGTTAAAGTCATAAAGCATCCTTGGTGACGAGTGTTTAAAAAGAGATATTGTCCCTGCTCAGCGTAATGGCTTAAACCGGACTAAGCTGATAGAGAGAATTATATTGCAGTGATGTGGCAGGGGCTAGGGGGCTGAATCGTTAATCTTGATTTAGGGGCTTTGCCAGCGTTCGCTTTAAGATAATCTGTAAACTTAGCCTGGAGCTGAGGTGTCAATGATGCAAAGTCTGGAAACTGTGTCTCGTTCCTGCCCTTATTGCGGCGAGCCGATTGAATTATTACTGGATTGTACAGAAGGGGATCAGCAATATATTGAAGACTGTCAGGTATGTTGCAGACCGATAACCGTTGATCTGCAACTGGAAGGCCCTGAGCCTGTGGTTATGCTGACTTGCGAAAACGATGCATAAAAAAACGCCGCCTCTTAGCAATAAGAGGCGGCGTTTTCTATCGACTTACGGGGAATGATGATTAATCGATCAGGCCGTAGTCAGTACGCAGGATCTCAACGATCTCTGCTTTAGGGTTTTCAGACAGCGTCAGCTTCTCGCCGGTAATCTTCTCAGCAATACCCACATAAGTGTCAGACACTTTCTGCAGCAGAGCAGCAGGCAGCGCATTGTCTTCTGCTAGCGCGTAACGCTCTTCCATGCGGTCTTTGTTGATCAGGATATCCGGATCCGGGAAGTGGTTCAGCAGTTCCTGACGGAATACTTCTTTGGAGTTTTCAACCACTTTACCTTCACGGTAAGACGCGCCATCCCAGATACGGGAGGAGTCAGGGGTGCCGACTTCGTCCATATAAATCAGTTTCTCAGTGCCGGATGCATCAGTCACATAACCGAACTCGAATTTAGTATCGACGAATACCTGGTCGATTTTCTCAAGTTCGTTGCTGATCACATCAAAGCCTTCTTTAAGCAGCTTCTCGTAAACAGCGATATCGTCCTGGGTACGGAACTGGAACGCTTCGTGGTTATTAACGATGTCATCACGGGTAATGTTCACATCATCAACTTCGGGCACGCCAGGGATATCTTTAAGAATGCCTTTGGTGGATGGCGTAATCAGCAGCTCTGGAAGCTTCTGATCTTTTTGCAGATCGTCGGCTATCTGGATACCACAGAACTCACGCTCGCCTTTGGCATAAGAACGCCACATAGACCCGGTGATGTACTGACGGCAGATCGCTTCGATCATAACCGGTTTAGCTTTCTGTACGATCCAGACAAACGGATGGGGGATATCCAGAATATGGCTATCGGCCAGACCGTTCTCACGGAACAGTTTGAACCAGTGGTTAGAGATTGCGTTAAGTGCTGCACCTTTACCCGGCACACCGTTCATACCGCCTTCACCGTGCCAGATGCACTCGAATGCGGATATACGGTCACTGATGACCATAATTGCCAATGGCGCATCTTCAGCAACGTCATAGCCTTTTTCTTGAATCAGGCGGCGACTGTCGGCTTCGGTTAGCCAGTAAACGGAACGTACTTTACCACTGTGTACCGGCAGGTCGGTACGGATCGGCAGATCATTGTTTACTGCCAAAACCTTATCAGCAAGACTCATTGCAAACTGTCCTGTATAGCTTAATAAATAGAGAGTAGGGTACCAGAAAGCCGCTGCTTTTCGCGGCGGGTAGTGCGTCAATAGCACCGGGGTGGGCGTGATAGCTGGGTTCATTGCAGAGCTGGATGAACGGCGCTGTTTATCGTCCGATTCTGGAACAGGGATATTACACAGAATTACTATTAGCTGCCACTTTTTGTCCGCTGAGTCTGGTTTTACAATCGGGTTTATAGATAGTTGTCTTAAAGCGTCACCGCCAGGGTATTTGTCGCGCATCTAGCTGCTATACTGCCGCCTCTGTCAAAGAGGTCTGTCTGTGTCTTCAAACGAAACGTTGTTCTATCAAGCCAACCCCCGGGCGGTCTGGTTTGTATTAGCCAGTATCTGCCTGGCGATGTTATTAATCCCCATGACCCTTTCGTCGGTTAATATGGCGTTGCCTTCGATCGCTATCGACCTGCAGGCTGATGCGGTATTAGTCAGCTGGATACCCTCGGCAACGTTGTGGGGGAGCATTGTGCTGTTGCTACCGGCTGGCAGGGTCGCCGATATGGTTGGCCGAAAGCCGATCTATCTTATCGGTGTGGTGGGCTATTCGCTGTCATCCCTGATGATTTTTGCCGTTGATTCTATCGAGTTTCTACTCCTCGTTCGCGTACTGCAGGGATTGTTCAGTAGTCTGGTATTTGCCACGGCGATGGCGATTATTGCTGCGGTCTTCAGTGACCGGAGTCGGGGAACGGCGCTGGGATTAGGCGCAACGTCCGTTTATCTGGGGCTTACCTGTGGGCCGCTTATCGGTGGCTGGTTAACCGAGAGCCTGGGATGGCGCAGTGTCTTTTGGGCGCCGGTGACACTGGCACTGGTGGCTATCGTATTGGCGATGATCTATGTCAGAAACGATCGGGATAAAGACAAGCCTATTCAACCCCTCGATTGGCAGGGTTCTCTGCTGTTTGTTGTATTGGCGACATTGTTATTGTTTGGCTTGTCGGGTTTGCCGGGGCTCCTCAACTGGTTAATGCTACTGGCAGGTATCGGGTTGCTCTTTGTGTTTGTCTGGCAGCAGAATCGTTGTGAATACCCTCTGGTGCGCTTCAGTCTTCTGGCGGCGAACCGGGTTTTAAACCGCTCGCTGCTGGCCAGTTTTTTTATGTACGGCGCGCATTTTCCGGTGCTTTTTTTACTCAGCCTCTACCTACAATATCTGCAGGGATTATCCCCCAGCGAGGCCGGCCAGCTGATTCTGTTACAGGCGCTTATTATGGCGATTCTGGCGCCGATATCAGGGCGCTTGTCTGATCGTATAGAGCCCCGTCTGATCGCCACCCTGGGTTGTATTTTCTTTGGCCTGGGCTTTGCGACACTAATTTTCCTTCAGTCAGATAGCGCGCTCAATCATGTGATTGTCTCGCTGTGTCTGCTGGGGATTGGCTTTGGTTTGTTCTCTACGCCAAATAATAATGCGGCGCTGGGCTCGGTGCCTAAAGACCGGCTGAGTATCGCGTCGGCACTGCTCAACCTGTCCCGGACCAGCGGTAACATGTTTAGTATGGCGATAATTATGTTGCTAATGAGTCAATGGCTGGGAAGTGAACAGATCATGCCAGAGCGTTACCCTGACCTGATGATAGTGGTGAAATTAGGCTTTGCCATTGCCTGTGCGTACAGTTTTATGGCGGCCTGGTTTTCTTATAGCCGGGGTAAGGTTAGCCGTTAATTTAGCCGGCGTTCCAGACCTCTCTCGGCAATGATACGTGTGGCAATCTCTTCAATTGAGAACAGGGTGGTGTTGATGTGGGGTAGTTTTTCGGTGCGGAACATCCGCTCGACGATACGGACCTCATCTTCACACTGATCCAGGGAAGAGTAACGGCTGTTAGGGCGGCGTTCATGGCGTATCGACGCCAGTTGAAAAGGGTCGATCGTCAGCCCGTAGAGCTTATCCCGATACGGTAGTAGTGTTTCGGGGAGTTTGTCGCTGGCCAGGTCCTCGTCGGTCAACGGGTAGTTAGCCGCTCGCACCCCGAACTGTAGTGCCATATAGAGACAGGACGGGGTTTTACCGCAACGGGAAACGCCGGTGAGAATGATATCGGCCTTATGGTAGTGCTGAGTTCTGGCGCCATCATCATTATCGATAGCAAAGTTAACCGACTCAATTCGATCCATATAGCTGGTGACTTCGTTTATCGCATGGGATTTACCGACGCTATATGAGGAATGACTACCGAGCTCCAGTTCCAGCGGTTTGAGAAAGGCTGAGAAAACATCAATTTTATAGGCGCCGCTGGTGGAAATAACCTCACGGGTGGCTTCGTCTACGACGGTATCAAAGACGATCGGACGTTGTCCGTCTTCCTCCATCACCTGGTCTATCATATCAACTGCGGCGACCGCTTTTTCGATACTGTCTATATAGGGCAGGGTCACCTTATTGAACGCGATTGAGCCAAACTGAGCGAGTAGACTGTTGCCCAGCGCTTCAGCGGTTATGCCGGTACCATCAGAGATAAAAAAAGCGGTGCGTTTCATAAGATAAAGAGATCCTGCTTCATCAAAATGTATTGAAGGGCCTCTATTATTGCGGCAACCGTCTTCTGTGTATAGCCAGTAAATAGATTAAGCTTAAAATTGATCTGCTAACTGCCACAGGCGGGTGATTTGAAGTATGATGCGGCTATAACAAAAAGTAGCGCAATTCAGGAGTGCAGCATTTTGCAGGATTATATCGTTCGTCTGGATCAGGTAGGTATGGGTGATATTGAGCAGGTGGGTGGCAAAAATGCCTCACTTGGCGAGATGATCACTGAGCTTTCTGAAGCGGGTGTTAAGGTACCAGGTGGCTTCGCTACGACCGCTACTGCATTCCGGGATTTCCTTGCCCATAATCAACTCGATAAACGCATCAATGATATTCTGGCGGAGCTTCAGTCTGACGACGTTAATGCGCTGGCTAAAACCGGTAGTCTGATTCGTCAGTGGATACTGGAAACGCCTTTTCCTGAGGCGCTGGATAAGGCCATAGAAGAGGCCTTTGCCGAGATGGTGGGTGATAGCGATATGGCCGTGGCTGTACGTTCCTCAGCAACCGCTGAAGACCTTCCGGATGCGTCTTTTGCAGGCCAGCAGGAAACCTTCCTCAATATTAGCGGACTGGACAATGTCAAAGCCGCCATACACGACGTCTTTGCGTCACTCTATAATGATCGCGCTATCTCTTACCGGGTACATCACGGCTTTGAACATCATGAAGTAGCCCTGTCTGCCGGTATACAGCGCATGGTACGCAGTGAAACCGGTGCCAGCGGCGTCATGTTTACCCTGGATACTGAGTCCGGCTTCCAGCATGTTGTGTTTATTACTTCAGCGTATGGTCTGGGTGAAACGGTGGTTCAGGGCGCCGTTAATCCTGATGAATTTTATGTTTATAAACCGACCTTGCGTCAGGGGGCTCCGGCTATTCTCCGCCGTAGTATCGGCACGAAAGCGATAAAAATGGTTTACGGCAGTGAAGGCACTACCGCAAACGCAGTCGAGACGGTGAAAGTGCCGGCTGAAGAGCGCATGCGCTTCTCTATTTCTGATAATGATGTTGAGGAACTGGCATCGATTGCGATGACCATTGAGAAACATTATGGCCGTCCGATGGATATTGAATGGGCCAAAGATGGCGATGACGGTGAGCTGTATATCGTACAGGCACGTCCTGAAACTGTTAAAAGCCGCGATAAAGCGGCGGTTATCGAGCGTTATCTGCTAACTGAAACCGGTAAGGTACTGTTGGAAGGGCGTTCTATCGGCCATCGAATTGGCAGTGGCCCGGTGCGTATTGTTGAGAGTCTCAGCGATATGGATAAGATTCAGCCCGGCGATGTGCTGGTAACGGATATGACCGATCCGGACTGGGAACCGGTGATGAAGCGCTCTTCTGCTATCATTACCAACCGGGGCGGGCGTACCTGCCATGCTGCGATCATCGCCCGTGAACTGGGCATTCCTGCGATTGTGGGTTGCGGTGATGCGACTGAGCGTCTGACAGACGGTCAGGATGTGACTGTCTCCTGCGCTGAAGGTGATACCGGTCGCGCTTATGAAGGCCGTCTTGATTTTGAGCATCAGACCAATAAGGTCGATTCGATGCCGCCGTTACCCTTCGATATTATGATGAACGTGGGTAATCCTGATCGGGCATTCGATTTTCAGGCATTGCCGAACGCCGGGGTAGGGCTTGCCCGCCTGGAATTCATTATCAACCGCATGATCGGTATTCACCCAAAGGCGCTGATTAATTTTGATCAGTTAGACAGTGGTCTGCAAAAAACTATTGAACGACGCATTGCTGGTTACCCCAGCCCTATTGAATTTTACGTTGCTAAGCTGGTGGAGGGTATCTCGACGCTGGCGGCTGCCTTCTATCCGAAGAAAGTCATTGTGCGGATGTCAGACTTTAAGTCCAATGAGTATGGCCACCTGATCGGTGGTGATGCGTATGAAGCTCACGAAGAAAACCCGATGCTCGGCTTCCGGGGGGCAAGTCGTTATATTTCAGACTCGTTCCGTGAATGTTTTGAGTTAGAGTGTCGGGCACTGAAGTATGTGCGCGATGTGATGAAGCTTACCAATGTTGAAGTGATGGTACCCTTTGTTCGTACTGTTGGTGAAGCCAAACAGGTTTCCGAATTATTGGCTGAGAACGGTCTTCGCCGAGGCGAGAACGGTTTACGGCTGATTATGATGTGCGAGATTCCCTCAAATGCGTTGCTGGCAGAGCAGTTCCTTGAGTATTTCGATGGCTTCTCCATCGGTTCGAATGACCTGACACAGCTTACGCTGGGTCTGGATCGTGATTCCGGTATTATTGCCCATCTTTTTGATGAGCGAAATGAAGCGGTACGTAAGTTGTTGTCGATGGCTATCGAAGCCTGCAAAGCACAAGGCAAGTATATTGGTATCTGTGGCCAGGGCCCGTCAGATCATCCGGATCTTGCGCAGTGGTTAATGGAACAGGGGATTAGCTCGGTTTCTCTTAACCCTGATAGTGTTCTGGATACCTGGTTTTTCCTGGCGAATGACAGTGACGATAGTCCGGTTAATTAGTTAGCTGAATTATTTATACCGTTATCTACATGCTCTGTATTTCCAATGCGCCTCGCTAAGTTTCTCCAGTTAAACAGCCCGTACAGTCGACAGCAGATACAACTGCTGTTGGCTAAAGGGCAGGTGACAGTGGCTGGGAGTGTGGTAACTGAGGCTACTTTTGAGGTCGACCGGTTTATTCGGGTTGAACTGGAAGGGCGGTTACTACAAGAAGTACAAGGGCATTACTTCATGCTCTATAAGCCTGCGGGCGTTGTTAGTGCGACAGAGCATCCCGAGCATCGAACAGTGATTGATCTGCTCCCTGAGACGGTACGATCCGATATTCACCTTGCCGGCCGTCTTGACCTTAAAACCACAGGACTGATGTTACTGACCAATGATGGCCGCTGGTCTCGCCGGGTGACGCAGCCGGAATCAACCATTCCCAAAGTTTATCGGGTGACAACTAAAGATCCGGTTGCCAGCGATGCGGAAGCGGTCTTTTCCCGTGGGATCTATTTTAGTTACGAAGATATCACCACCCGCCCGGCAGAGCTTGAACGGCTAGGGCCCTGTCAGTCACGTCTGACAATCCATGAAGGACGTTACCATCAAGTGAAGCGAATGTTTGGTTACTTTGATAACGAAGTCACAGAGCTGCATCGTGAACGTATCGGAGATTTGGTACTTGATCCGTCATTGAGGCCTGGAGAATACAGGCCTTTGACGGCTGCCGAGATTGCGCTGTTTTAAGTTATTAGCGGTGATACAAGTGACTCTTGTTGGTCTGATCGGTATATAGCTTGTATAGCCCTTGTTATTTCAAATGATAAGGCTCTTTTTCCTCTTCCAGGATCTCTTCATCAAGTGGTTTGAACACAAAAATTCTGGCCATCATGAAATTAAAGCCCATACCGACTAATACACCAATAATCAGGGCACTAAACTTATGCTCGATAAAGAATGGTACGTAAGAGGTTAGTACCGTGTATGTACCAAAATTCATCGCAAAGCCCGCAAGAGAAGTGGTTATAAATGATAACCATTGCGTTACGTGGTGCGTTTTTTTACGATCGGTAAAGGTAATTGTTCGATTCCAGAACCAGTTCCAGGTTGCTGCTGGCCAGAAAGAGATCGCTCGTGAGAGGTTGTGACCGAGGCCAAAATAGAGCTGCAGAGCAAAATAGATCAAACTATCAACAATAAAACCTGTTCCGCCTACAATGCCAAATTGTGCAAATTCAGAGACCGTGGGGTATTTGAATTTATATAAGCGACGAAGATGCCTCAGGTACAGAAACTGCTCTTTTAAGCTCAGCTTACTTTCACCATGCTCTCTGTCTTTAAAGTGTATTGGATGCTCTCCAGGCGTATTGAAATCGCCTTTGACCATGATCTCCAGGCCGATTTTGTAACCCGCAGGCGTCAGGTGTGCGCAGGTTTCAAACTTTTCCCGTTCAAAGGCGAAAAAGCCAGACATCGGATCTTTAATATGGCAAAGGGGTAGGGCCAGCCAGGTAGCAATTTTTGAATTAAGAAGCCTGAAGAAGCCCCAGTCATCATCAAACGAGCCACCCTGAATGTACCGGGAGCCCACGACAAAATCGTTTTGATTAGTCTCCAGCTTTTCTACCATTGGCTGGATGGCCGTTGAAGGGTGCGATAGATCGCAATCCATAACGACAACATATTTTCCCTTAGCCTCTTCAATACCCCTGATTACTGCAGTAGAGAGGCCGCGTTCTTCCGTACGGACAATAATTCTGGCAGGAATCCTGTCAGAAATGTTTTTTACTGCTTCGCAGGAGCCATCCTCAGAGTTGTCATCAACAAAGATAATTTCGAACGATTGACCATCCAGTGAACTGGAAACCTGTTCACAAATCAGAGGAATGTTCTGAACTTCTTTATAGGTTGGTATTACGATGGAAATCTTTATGTCAGACATATATCGCTATATCACTCAGGGAAAAATAGGATAATGCTATAGATATCAAGATAATAATACAATTAATACTGCTATGGTCGCGAACACTGAGTTTTAATCCGTGGCGCTTTCTTCAGGGGGATCATTGAAGTGTGCAAAGCGCTTCCGCCTGTCACTTGTTATACCATCTTCAACAAATTATTATGCCGGTCTCTAATAAGTAATTTCAGCAATGGATTTATATGCCAAAGACAGCCCCATCAAAATTACTTGACGTGATTCTTTGCGTATACGCAGTCGTAGTACTGATTGCCAGCTTTCTAATTGCGCCTATGCATGATTATGCGCTCTATTTTGCTCATTGGGATCTGATTTTGAGTGGTGGAGACCCCTGGGCAAAAATCGATGCCCCTAACGCATATGGTCCTGTTTATAATATTTTTGCATTGCCCTACGCGCTGCATAGCCAGCTGCCTAAGTTGATCTTTGTGAGTTGTTGGCTGGCCGTAGCGCTCTATACGGTTCGTTATTTCAGTGCTCTGAAAAACGTAAGTGCTACGGTGAAGTGGTTCTTTGCGGCGTTCTGGTTGTTAAATCCGTTCTTTATAGTCAGCACCTCTTTTTACGGTTTTAATGATAGTTTGGTGGGTATGCTCTGTTTTCTTGGGGTATTGTTTGCTGTTAAGGGTAATGGCAAGACATCGCTATTAATTCTGACAATTGGTGTTCTAACCAAAATTTATCCGCTCTTTCTGTTGCCGTTTTTAAGCAAAAGCTGGAAGAACATCCGCCGCAATATTCTTATCTTTATGGTGGTGTTGTTGGCGGTGTATTTGATTACCTATCTTATCTGGGGGCCTTCGTTCCTGGTTGCTTTCGGTAAGGCTAATGGTCGAAATCCAACACTATTTTCGATTATGATGTTTTTGTATAGTGATTATTTTCCATTCCAAAGCATTAGTAATTTATTGATTTCATTAAATAAGCCGCTTGCCATCGGTACGGTTTTCTTCGTATTTATGCGTTTTCGTAAAGGAAAACTGGAACAACATGCCGCCTTTCTAGCGGGTTTTACCGCGCTCCTTATGTTCTATAAGGCCGGACAGCAGCAGTTTTACCTGACTTATTTCGCCATATTTGCCGCCTGGGTTTTGATTGAGTTCCGTAAAGAACTACCAAACCTTAAAGCGTTTTATGCGGTTCTTATGCTCGGTGTCTGGATGATGCTGATGGCGGGTATTGTTTATCCTGCGACCTCTTACATGAGTGGTGAGCATGTTTGGATACGCCAGGTGATCGGTCTTCCAACCTTTATTCTGCTATGCGTTATTTTCAAACAGCTTGTCTTTCCTATCGCTATAAAACAGACTGAATTTGAGACCGACCCACTTTTACAGTAGGGGTTAAAGGTATTTGTTTGTACATTACCTAAGCTGGTTTATTCATATCACGTGCTTTGGTCATCGGTATAAACAGGCAGCATAAGCCGCCCAATACTCCGGCAAGGTGTGCCGCTGGATAGGGTGGCCAGGGGCTCTGGCTTAACAGCGCCTGGCCGCTAAACTGCTCCCAGATGACTTTACCTATGCAGATCAGCATCGGCAGCCAGCCACTCAATGACGGTTGTTTGCGTGCGAATAGCAGTAGACTGATAAACAGCGGGGCAAAGAGAATGCCTGATAACCCTGCGTAGCTGCTGACACCGCTCCAGGGTGATAACAGTAACCCGTTTACAGTGATCAAACCTCCCAGTATTGATAGTAATAGCAGCCTTTTTGAATACCTTTCCAGATAGCCAGCTGCCAGTGCAAAAGCGAGGATATCCCAGCTGAGATGGCTTGTTGATGTATGGCTTAGATGTCCTGAGATAAGCCGCCATAATTCACCTTCACTAATCAGTCTCTGGTCGAAGTAGCCTAGCTGGAAGAGTTCAGTTGAGAGGCTGAATGGGAAAGCGAGAAAGATGATACTGAGGGTAATCACCGGTATGAAGCTAACACCTCCCGCATAAGCGGGAGGGTGCTGTTGTCCAGTGAGTGTATTATATAGCCAGAGGTTCATAGTCGCCTCAAGACCGCTTACGGTTGCGATTGTTACTGAATTGAACCAGTAGCAGGGCAGCGATCAGGAGAAGTACCCAGTGACCGATAGCGCCAGAACCACCGCCCAGGGTTGCCCGGTTATTCGATGGGTTAAACATAGGTTTCTGGTTGTCAGCCCGTACAGTTTTTACCGGTTGCTGTAGCCGTTGTTGACGGGCGTTGTTTTCAGTATCCGTACGTTGCTGGTTATTTCTGTCTATATTGAGTTGTTTAAACACTTCGTCCCTGACAATCAACA
Source organism: Amphritea japonica ATCC BAA-1530 (assembly GCF_016592435.1). Taxonomy (NCBI): domain Bacteria; kingdom Pseudomonadati; phylum Pseudomonadota; class Gammaproteobacteria; order Oceanospirillales; family Oceanospirillaceae; genus Amphritea; species Amphritea japonica. Next base: position 1,788,314 of record NZ_AP014545.1, read on the forward strand.
TAGAGGTGTAGTTTGTTACGAGGTCATACTGGATGGCCAGATCGGTGATCGCCTGTTGAGTATCTTCGTTACTACTTTCCCCAAGATAATCCATTTTAGCTTGCATGTTTTCAATGCTGGAATAGGCCCAGATTCGCTCCAGCTCGGGATGTAAAAGGCTGCTTTCCGGGAGCGTTACTTCAGTACTGTATAGTCGTTTTTGATCACCAATTTTACCTGTAAGTGTGACCTGTACGGGCCCTGGTTTGTGGTAGTGTCCTGCGATTGTTAGCTGCTCGCCCCGATAGAGGGAATTAATCTGCTCAGGAGTCAGATCGGTAACTCTGCCGCCATCAATTTTCAGTTCAACATCCCGAAGCGCCTGATGTGTCATCTTACTGGTGGCCAGCATTAGCTGACCAACGATGTCATCGGCATTAGAGACGCTGATTGCAAACCCGTTAGAGACATCGGTCATACCATCCAGCAGAGGACGGTTTGCACTATTACCCATCACGAAAGTGAACAGTCGGATATCGGCTTTTTCCATCAGCGTCAGAAAGCGTTTTTTCTCGGTAACACCGACATTAGCAACACCATCGGTGACCAGTATCATCGCGTTGCTTCGGTCTGCATCCAGGTGCTTTAAGCCTTCTGATATACCGGCATAGAGGTCGGTGCCGTCATGGGGCTTATACTGTTCCAATTGATTTAATAGTGGATTAATAATTTCGGGAGTGGCTGCCTGAAACCCCTTCGAAAAGTCAGTTGCTGAATTGTTAAACAGAACAATCTTGAAACGGTCATCTGACTGTAATTTCCCCAGCCCTTGTCGTACGCCTTCAACCAGAGTGCTGTATTTACCCTGCATCGAACCGGATACGTCCAGCACAAAGATCCAGTCTCGTCCTCCCTGAACAGCCGCAAGGTCGTCTCCAGGGGTCAGAGTCATTAAAAATGTGCCTTGAGAGTCCGTCGCTTTTTTATAACTTATCAGATCGACGCTACCGGGAAGATCTTGCTTAAGGCGCCAGTAAACAACGATATCCTGATTAAGACTGGCTGCGGGCAATATCCCGGCTGTTTGCGCCAGGACAGGGTTTAACTGCTGTACTTCTGGATCCTGCTCAATAGGTTGAGGCTCATCTGATGCTAAAGCGTCTGTTGAAAGGGCCCCTGACTGGTTCGCCATGCTGATCTGCCATTGGGTAGGGTTAAGCTGCTGAATCGATGCCTGAGGCTGTTGTGGGAGGCGGATAGAGTCGACCGGGTAACCTGAACCCAGCGTCATGTTGAAGCTGAATTTTTCATCGACGACTTCATTTCTGCTCCAGAATGCGTTTTTCTGGTCATCAACGCCGCCATCTTCTAGTGGGTAAACATAGCGTCCGATGCCGGAATCGACATGAGCAGGCTGAATATAGACTAACTTGATTCGCACATCACTGTTTGGCTGTACTGGTGTGACGCTAATGTCGAAGGTTTTATGGCTGTCTTTCTCAACTAATGCTGTCTCTCGTCCTGCCTGTTTTTCCTGCTCATAAATTTGCCGTGCCTGTTGTTTCTTTACGACTTCGCCGGTAACGGGCCTACCATCAATCCAGTAGGTAAACTCGCCAACGGCCGCATGCTCAGGTACTGGAAAACTATATATCGCTTCGAGTGCCTTATTACTGGGGTTATGAAATACCTGTTCTACGCTGGTGACAGCATAACTGTGTTCAAGCACCACATTGACATGGTGTTCTTTGATGCTCAGATCGGGCTGGCTTGAATTGGCTGGTTTTAGTAACCCTGCTGCGTCAGCAGAAGATGTGACTACGGAGCCTGCGGTAAGTGTAACGGCTATGGCGATAGCGCCGGAAAGTGATTTGATGTTCATATTGTCCTCTGTAGATCGGCTGATCAATGTCGGAGGGATAATGGGATATGAACAAACAGAACAGTAGATAAACAGTCGGGGTATCAGATAGTGATACCCGACGTTGAGGAAATTACACCTTAACTAACAGAAACATCCTGTCAGCTTTTACGATAGTTTTTAAACAGGCTGTATTGCCATTGACGAATCGCCAGCACCATAGTGTTGCCATGTTTCTGTTCCATCGGCAGGGGAGCATCATCGCGAATCTGACTGTTAAACTCTTCTGCGATCCGTTCCATCTTTTTCTGCATAGCGAGATTAGCTTCAGGTGTTAAGACGCCGTTCAAAACGATTAGCTTTTCATGTTGCTTATCAAACCGTGAGCGAAAGAAATCCTGTTCTACTTTCTGTTGGAAAAACTGTTGGATCGGGCCATTGGGTAACCAGGAAAAGTTAAGGTCGACCAACAGTTTTACCCGGTTGTTGGGCTGGAGCTCTATTATTTTTAGTCGATCAAGCTGTGCAAGCTTGCGAATGCACTGATGCTCATCCAGCTCGTAATGGGTAATAATGTCAGAATAGCTAAAGCCATTGATGACACTGACGGCTACCAGCAAGAGTTCCAGATCTGAGGCGATCTCTTGTTCCTGTTCCCGGGTCAGGCATGTCAGTCGTTGTTGTTCCTGTGCCATGAGCCGAAACAGCCCGGTCAATTCCAGTCCGGCTAGTTCTGAAATTACCTCAAGGCGTTGCAGCGTAAAGTTCTGCTCTGAAAATAGTCGTTTAACAGAGGCTTCACTCAGATCCAGGGCGGCAGCGACATCGATGTAGGTTTTACCCTGAGCTTTAAGCTGTTTTTTTAATGTTTGTACCAATGCAGCGGTTTGAGCCATCACAGATATTCCGAGCAATTATAAAGTTGTGTTTTAACATAGAATTAGCCGTAAATCTCAGGGAACGTATTATATTGTGATATTTATACCGTTATCAGTCTTTAGGTCTTAATAATATTTGAGGGTAGGTTAGCAGTGTAATCAGCGTAGGCTCTTTAAGGATCAGTTACGTCTTGGTATAACAGCTGTAGCTAGCGCCAGGCTAAACGGGTTCGCTGACTGTAACGACTATCAAATTGGAGATGTAAGTGACATATAAAACACCTGTACAGGTGCAAACTGCAAGGTTGCAACTCGATAAAGTTAACATCGATGACTGGCCTGAGCTGCATAAGTACTACCGGGATATCGAGTCGACACGGTATACCACTGGCCGTCCTTTAAGCGAAGGAGAAAGCTGGCGTATCGTTGCTGCGCTTATTGGGCATTGGGAGATCCATAACTACGGGCCTTATACGGTTAAGCTTAAAGACTGTGGTACGGTGGTTGGTGTTATCGGGCTCTGGTATCCAGGTGACTGGCCTGAGCCCGAAATAATGTGGGCATTAATTCCTCAATTCACTGGCCAGGGCTATGGCCGGGAAGCTGCAGATGCTGTCAGAATCATGGCGGCAGAGTTCTTACCAGAACTGCATCTGATTAGTCTTATCTTCGAGAAAAATTTACCGTCAAGAACGCTGGCGGAAGCCGTGGGCGCGAGGTTTGAAAAGCGGATGCTCTTTCGCGATAAAGAAGCGATGATTTATCGTCACATCTCACCGCGAAATGCGGGTAATGGCGATACCAGCGAGAATTCCAGCTAAGGCTATCAGGCCTGCGGAAGGGACAGCGTCACCCAGAATCAAAGTGCCCGCGAAATACGCTACCACAGGGATGAGAAAGTTGCAGTTCGAGAGAAAACTGGGGCCAGCGCGGTTCACAACGATGAAGTAGATGATAGAAGCAAAGCCTGCCGGCATTAGTCCCAGCCAGGCCACTGCCATGAGAGCATCCGCAGTTGCTGCATATATCAACTCATCAAAAATATTCCCCAGATCAGAAAATACCAGTGGCAGTGTTAGCAGAAGGCCGCATATCAACATGCCTGCGCCTGCCACTAGCGGATTAAACGTAGGCAGTAGTCTTATTAGTACTGTGTTTATTGCGTAGCTGCTGGCTGCTGCCAGAATGGCGAGTGCGCCTAACAGGTCTACACTACCTGCCGCAAAAGGGTTGAGTAAAATAGTAACGCAGGTAAAGGCGAGAATAAAACCGATGATTTTGTAGCGGTTTAATTGTTCACCTTTAACGAAATAGTGCGCGATTAGCATGGTAACAAAGGGCATGACAGCCATCAGCACACCGGTACTGGCTGATGGAACTGATTGCTGTCCCCATGAAATAAGCATAAATGGGAGGGCGCTGCCGAACAGTCCCAGTAGCATAAAACAACCCCAGCTCCTGGCATTCAACGGTAAGCGCAGTCCTTTTGAATAGGCAAATAGCGTGACGACTAACGCACCTAAACCGACACGAAGCAGGGTAATGGTAACTGCTGTGAGGCCTCCTTCGATCGCAATGGAGGTCACCATAAAGGAGGTGCCCCAGATAGCAATCAGGATACTGAGAAGGAGCCAGTTCATCAGTTGAGGGCTTAGCACTGTTTTAGGTCAGATTCGCTATGATTGGGAGAGGGCTAGTTTATACTAGGTATTCACAGATTGCTTATATGGGTGATCTATACCGTGTTCGGCTAGTCCCGGTATTGCAGGCTGCTTTTCATTCTGGGTATTGAAATGAAACAATTTATTATAATCGCGCTCGTCGCTGTATTGGGGCTGATATTGCTTATATCAGGCTATCTGATGCTTCAGGGGTATCTTTCTCGAAGTGATAGCCCTCCCGGCTTATCTGATGGCAGATTAACCCCCTGTGGTGAAAAACCGAATGCAGTGTGCAGTGAAACGGGTACTGATACTGCGCACTTTGTTGAACCGGTGGGTCTGTGCTTGCTTAGCATGTCTTCAGTCGTAGCTGATGTCGAGTCTTTGGGCGGTAAGGTCATCCATGTTGAAACCGGTTATCTGGCTGCAGAGTTCAGCTCCAGTGTGTTTGGTTTTGTCGATGATCTGGAGTTACGCAAAGACAGCGTAGCCGGTGTGATCCATATTCGTTCTGCTTCCAGGGTGGGTTATTCCGACATGGGGGTGAATCGTAAACGGGCAGAGCAGCTACGGGCATTGCTGGAAGGGCAACAATGAGCAGGACTAAAAAAGTTGATTATCTGGCGGGCTATGCAGCCGAGCTGCAACAGCAGGCTGATACACTTATAGAGTCAGGAAAATTACCGGACTATCTTCGCAAGCGCTATTCCGGTCACCACTCTGTCACCAGCTCGAAAGCGTTATATCACTATACACTGGAGCTAAAGAGTAGTTACCTGCGGCAATCAGCACCTCTGAGCAAGGTTGAGTATGATGATAAAATCGATGTCATCCAAAATGCGCTGGGGTTACATACTCATATCTCTCGTGTGCAAGGGAACAAGCTGAAAGCTAAAAAGGAGATCCGTATCGCTTCGCTGTTTAAGCGTACTCCTGAGCCTTTCTTACGCATGATCGTCGTGCATGAACTGGCGCATATTCGGGAAAAACAACACAATCGTGCTTTCTATAAACTCTGCCAGCATATGGAACCTGACTATCATCAGCTCGAGCTGGATCTGAGGCTTTATCTCACCTGTATAGACCGCTTTGGCCCGGTCTTCTGAGTGAGTGTGCATGGCTATGTCTGCTAAAGATTCGATAACCGTTTTTTATGATGGATCCTGCCCTTCTTGCGAGCGGGACCGGCGGTACTACGAGTCTTTGCGGGCCGCAGATGATCAAAGCGTTATTTGGTTTGATATTACAGGACAGGAGCAACAGCTAAGAGAGTGGGGGATTGATCCGCATAAAGCCTTGCTGGAGCTACATGTTCGTGACTCTCAGGGTAAACTCTATTCTGAGCTGGCGGCTTATCGCTTGTTGATGGGCCGGGTACCACGTCTGAAGTGGCTTGGCTGGCTGCTCGGCCTGCCGATAGTTCGAACGTTAACCAGCTATCTGTACCACTGGTGGGTCGAGCGGCGGCTACGCAGAGAGGGCCGTCTATAGAATCCGCAGAGGCTATATCGTCAGTGCTGTAAAGCTCAGGTTGGAATGACCGTAGATGTTACTTTTCTGACAGAATATGTCCTTTTTCCGCCTTGAGGCTCGGGTTAAATTGTTTCTTTCTAATTAGAGGAACAGATTATGCCTATCTGGAAAACAGAGATGAGTGTCGATCAACTACAGTCTTTTGTCAAAAATACCCTGGTCGATCATCTGGGGATTGAGATCACTGAAATCGGCCCTGACTATGTTTGTGCTTCTATGCCGGTTGATACCCGCACTCATCAGCCAATGGGCTTGCTACACGGTGGCGCATCAGTGGTATTAGCTGAGACGCTGGGCAGTGTTGCTGCACAGTTAGCAGCTGAACCCGGGCATGCATGTGTGGGTCTTGAAGTGAATGCTAATCACCTGTCTGGTATCAGTACCGGATATGTTTATGGCAAAGCATCACCGATACATATTGGTCGTTCAACTCAAGTTTGGGATATCCGAATAAAAGATGAAAATGGCAAAGCGATCTGTATTTCTCGACTGACGATGTCGGTGCTTAGTAATCGTTTATTAACATAGATTAAATTTTAGTTAAAACGTCTTTGGTTATGTCGTAATTAGATAATTATATAGTGTTTCATTTTCAGTTGTGGTGCTAGACTGCCCTCATACAAAGCTGGCTTAAGAAGCCGGCTTTTTTGTTTTTTTTGAAACCTTTATTCAGACAAAGTCTTAGAGAATACGTTTAGTGCGAAATACCCTGTTGCCATTAATCACCTTGTTTGCCAGCGCAGTGATTCTTTATCTGGGCATCGGGCTTATGAATATTTTGGTGCCCTCCCGAATGGGGCTGGAAGGCATGTCTACCGATACCATCGGTATGGTTTTGTCGATGTTTTTTGTCGGACTGTTTGCCGGTGCCATCTATAGTAAACAGCTGGTTAAACGTGTCGGTCATATTCGGGCCCTGGCTGGTAGCGTCGCCATTGAAGCGATCTGTATTCTCGCCTTTACACTAGACACCAGCCCCTTGCTTTGGGGCGTTTTACGGGTGTTGTTGGGCTTTAGCCATGCCTGTCTGTTAACGGCGATGGAAAGCTGGCTGAGCGATAGTGCTTCTGAAGAAAATCGGGGCAAAGTGCTAGCGGTCTATAACGCTTGTATTCTGGGCGGGCTATTTGGCGGACAGTTTCTGATGGGGGTGGCAGAGCCCTCTGATAACACGTTATTCATCATTGTTGGAATGCTTTTCTGTATGGCTGCATTGCCCATACTTTTCAGCCGCGTACAAGGGCCTGTTATTGAAACGATTGCTCCGATGTCTGTCATCTCACTATTTAAAACCTCACCGCTGGGGGTGGCTACTTGCCTGACCGCAGGGGCTGTTTATTCTGCGTTGTTTAATATGCTGCCGGTGTTTGCCGCGGAATACCATATAAACGGTTTTCAACTCTCTCTGTTTATGGGGTGTGCGATTATTGGCGCCTTTACACTACAGTTTCCGGTAGGACTGTTGTCCGATCGCTTCGATCGTCGTTCAATTTTATTTGTGCTGTTGTTGCTCTCGTCTGTTTTGGGAATCGCGGTTATTCCGTTGGCTGAACGAGAGATGACGATCGGCATTTTTATAGTTAATGGTATAGCTGCAGGTATCATTACCTGTTATTACCCACTGAGTGTTGCCGAGTCTTTTGATAAGTTGAAAAAGTCCGAGATGGTTTCAGCAATGGGAAGTCTACTGCTGGCATTTGGTATTGGTGGGGCAATCGGTCCTTATGCTGCTTCAGTGGTGATGCAGGTCTTCGGAAGTTCCAGTTTGTTTTACTTCCTCGCTATTCTTCAGATTTTATTAGCACTGTTTACGCTGTATCGAATGACTGTCAGTAAGGCGCTACCGGTGTCCGATCAGGAAGATTTTGTCATGCAGAACGCAGCGCTTTCTACCTCGGTTAATCTGGATCCACGAACCGAGTATACCGAGCCAGATGCAATCCCCAGTTCCGCGGCGAAAACAGCTGTTCTGATTGCTGAATCCGACCCTGCAGCGGCGGTAAAAATGGCGCGCGCTTTAACCCTGAATAACCCGGAGAAAGGCACCGAAGTGGCCGCAGCGGTAGCAAGCGTACCGGGTATAGATGTTATGCGACTCTATGAGGTTATGAAAGAGACGGCCCCTTATCAGATACTAGAGATTACCCAGGCCATTGTGAAAGCCAAGCCAGAGCTTGCACCTGAGTTGATATCACAACTGGCAGAATGGTATCCGCAACAGGTGATAGCGGTGGCTATTGAAGTGGGTAGAGTGTTTCCAGATATGCGGATTGAGATGGCGCGAATTGCTGTGGCATCAGCACCAGAATCAGCGACTCAGGTTGCAGAGTATTATTCAGGGTTGTTAGCTGAAGAGCGGGAAGCGATCCGTCCAGCGGATAGAGAAGAGGATACCAGTGAATCTGATGTAATGAACATCGCATCTGAATTGTGGGATGCTAACCCTGATCAGGCGTTAGATATTGCGGTAACCGTGGCAGAATCATTCCCTGATGCGGCGGTTCCAATGACCGAAGAGTATATGGTGAATTATGAGCAGGATACTGATGAGAGTAGCGTTTCATTAGATAAAGGAGAGGCCGAGCCCGGTGAGTATTCAGATGCGGTTGAATGGGTCTCAAGGATGTCAGAGGCTGCACCGGATCAGGCGCTTGATATAGCCGTTGCGGTAGCCGAGTCAGTACCTGAAACGGCAGTGCCAATGACTGAAGACTACATGGCGCACTATGAACCTGAGGGTACAGAGGATGAAAGCCTGAAAGGTGACGTGAGCGCTGAAGCAGTAGGCGATGGTGAGCATCCCGCGGCGGTGGAGTGGGTATCCCGGCTGTCAGAAGCAGCACCGGATCAGGCACTGGATATTGCGGTTGCGGTTGCTGAATCGGTACCGGAAACCGCAGTGCCAATGACAGAAGAGTTTATGTCTCAATATGAACAGGATTCTGTCGAGGGGAGCATGTCGGCGGAATCTAACTTGTCGGAAATGGACTCAGAAGAGTATTCAGATGCGGTTGAGTGGGTTTCGAGACTGTCAGAAGCAGCCCCTGATCAGGCAATGGATGTTGCTGCAACTGTGGTTGAAGCGGCACCGGAATCTATGCTCGAGGTCACGGAGGAATACCTGTCCGTTTCCGAGGAGGATCAAGAGGTTGCCGACGAGATCAATGAAGTGTCAAATTTAAGTGAAGAAGAAACGGAAGTTGAGGATGAAGAGCACCAAAAAGCCGTCGAGTGGTTAACCCGCATGTCAGAATTGTCACCGGAGATGTCCCTTAATCTTGCGGTTAAAATTGTTGAAGCAGTGCCTGAGAGCGCCGGCTATGTAGCGGCTGAGGTCTCCAGATTGTTGCATGAAAGCCATAATGAAGAGAGTAGTGGGATTGTCGAAGAGCCTGCCAGTGAAATTGAAGAGGCAGTAGAAGTGGTGAACAGGCTCAGTGAAGCTGCTCCGGATAATATCGAAGATGTTGCCATCGCAGTGGTTGGAAATATTCCCGATGCAGCCTCTGAGGTTGTCGACGCGATCAGCGATGGTAGTGAAGCTCGGGAAGGCGAGTGGGTCGAGTCGATAGATAAAAATAGCTGAGCAAAAGTATTCAGAGATCGGCCAAACTGGGTGCAGGTTGTGCAATCCGCCGATCTCTGTATGTTTAATGGTTCAGGTCATTCAGAATGATCGTCTTAATCTGGATACGGCCTCAGTAATATTAATGGGGTCGGTATTACTAAAATTAAGCCGAATAGCGTTATCCTCTACGATTTGTCCCTTAGGGTAAAAGGCCGCTCCGGGTACTACCGCCAATTTGTGTGTTAAGGCTCTTTCAGCAACTTCAGAGCCGCTGCCAGTGGTTAGCTTGAGCCAGATAAACATACCCCCCTCGACCACTTCAATCTGAACTTGTTTTTCCATTTGTCGAATGAGTTCGGACGTAAGTTGCTGATAGCGTTCTCTATAGCTGTCTTGTAAACGTGCTAAATGGTTGGGATATTCAGCATGATTCAGCAGAGTGTTGATCATCGCTTGCTGCGGTAAACCCGTATGCAGGTCAGTTGCTTGCTTAATACGTTCAGCAATGGTGATAAATTCAGCCGGCCCATTCATCGCACCCATTCGAATACCAGGAAAACCGGTTTTTGAAAATGACTTAAGCTGGATACAACCTTCCGGGTATAGTGTTATCAGCGAAGAGTGTTGATCCCCACTGAAGCGTAATTCCCGGTATGGCGCATCTTCAATAAGGGTAATGCCATAATGGCGGCACAAGGTGCAAACCCCAGTTCGAGTCTCTTCTGACCATACACGCCCAGTGGGGTTGTGAAAATCTGGTACGGCATAGAACAGCTTTACCCTGCCTGTTTTGAAATGGTTTTCAAGTTGAATGAGGTCCGGCTGTGATTGATTGTGGCTTTTCTCACTGCCCTGGTACAGCGGGTATATTTCAGCGCCCGCCAGTTGAAAACTTTGTAGTGCACCTAGATATGCTGGAATTTCTGCAACTACGCCGTCCCCATGATTCAGGAATGCACGTGAGATCAGATCCAATCCCTGTTGGCTGCCGTTACAGATAAGCCATTTATCATTCTGTTCTGGATGCTGCTTCGTTAGTGTTTCGATGAGAGGAGCGTAGCCACGACTGGCACCGTATTGGAACAGCTCTGTCTTATCGGTGAGTAATACACATGATGCACGGATAAGGTCTACCGGCAGTAAGGATGAAGCAGGTAAACCGCCTGCCATTGAGATCATTTCTGGTTGGCTCGCGGCCCTTAAAATCTCTCTAATATAGGATGGCTGCAGGGAGTCTGCGGATCTGGAAAATTCCATAATAAGGTTACTCAGGATGCATTATTTAATTACTGCCAGAGTCTATACCTGAGAAAGGCAGTAAATTTATTCATTTATGCTTTGTTAATTATCCAAATATGATCTATTTTTTATTCAAATATGCTAATCGGTTATTTACTGAGTCTATATGGTTGCCATACAACAAGACGCGCGAATTAATGATGTTCTGTATTATATTCATCGGGATCTGAGTGCTCCGCTAACTGGGGCTGTTCTAGCGCGTGTTGCTGCTTATTCAGAACAGCACTTTCACCGTGTATTTCAACGTGTTACCGGTGAGTCTCTACATCGGTATATTCGGCGGATTCGATTAGAGCAGGCGGCAAATCTGTTGATGTTTGAACCCGATTCGCCGGTACGTGATATCGCTTTGAAGTCTGGCTATAGTTCTTTAGCTTCTTTCACCCGGATATTTGGCGAGCAATTTGGAATCAGTCCCGGTCGTTGGCGACATCAGGAAACTCCGCAGATGCTGCCTTATAATACTGATCCCGAAATTGCAGCGGGTGCCAAACGAATAGCCGGGTACCCGTTACCTGTACCAGACCTTCTTGAGCTACCAGATCAGCCGGTGGCCTATATTCGTCACTTGGGTTACGGCCGTTCGATCAAAACAGCCTGGCAAATTCTGCAAGCCTGGGCTGTCGCTGAAGGTCGGCCTTTTGGTCCGCAGATAGGGCTGCATCATTCTAATCCGGCATTAACGCCATTAGACCAGTGCCGTTATGTTGCCTGCCTCGGTATTGATCGGCCAATTTCCCGCCGAGGTCTGGTAAACTCACTGGTCATTCCTGGTGGGCTCCATGCAAGGTTCAGATTTAGTGGACAGTATGGTGATTTGTTACCTTGGATTACTCGCTTGCAGAACGAGTGGTTATCACATTCCGGACTTAAAGCTGGTGTGACGCCCGCGTTTGCAGAATATCAGCGTAACCAGTTTATCGACGCACAAGAGCATTTTGAACTCTGCTATTACCAACCGGTTTCCCTATATTAAAAAAGGAATATTTTAATGAGCATAGACATCAGCCTGAATGACACTCTTGCGCAGAGTGAGGTAATCGATATTTACCGGGCTAACGTTTGGTCTGCCGCTGATAAACCCGAAAAACTGATGGCTGCTTTGAAGGCTTCCCATAGCCTGGTAACGGCCCGGGACTGCGGTAAGTTAATCGGGCTTGGAAATGCAATATCTGATGGCCATTTAGTGGTGTATTATCCTCATCTACTCGTTCTGCCTGAATATCAGGGGCAGGGCGTTGGAAAAGAGCTTATGCGGGTTATGCAGCAGCGCTATCAGGGTTTCCATCAACAGATGCTGACTGCTGATGGCGATGCTGTTGGCTTTTATCAGGCGCTGGGCTTTACCCGAGCAGGGAAAACCGAGCCGATGTGGGTTTATGCGGGTAATGATCACTAGTCATTAGCGTTTCATCCTTAGATTAATTACAACTGTTTTATTTAGAACCGGTGACCTCCGTGAGCCATTCCCGTTTTGCTCGTTTAGTACCTTTGTTTTTTGTTCTGCTCTGGAGCACCGGCTTTATTGGTGCAAAGTACGCGCTACCTTATATAGAGCCCTTTTATCTGCTGTTTATTCGGATGTTGCTAACTCTGGCGGTGTTTACGGGTCTGGCGTTGGTGTATCGTTCCCAATGGCCCTCGTTACGACAGGGAGGGCATCAGGCGGTTGTTGGGTTCCTCGTGCATGCCTGTTACCTGGGTGGCGTTTTTGCAGCGATTAAGTGGCAGATGCCGGCAGGTATTACCGCGATCATTGTTGGCTTACAGCCCTTGCTAACCGCTCTGATTGGCTGGCAGTGGCTGGGGGAACGGTTACGCTCATTGCAATGGATTGGTTTGATATTAGGTCTGTTGGGTGTCATCGCTATTCTGCTCAGCGGTCAGAATAGTGACACGCTGATCATTCGGCCGGAGGCTATTGTTGCCGCACTGTTGGCTCTGGTGGGTATTTCGCTGGGTACGCTGTATCAGAAGCGTTTTGGTGGGCAGGTTGACCTTTTGACCGGCTCAATCTGGCAGTATCTGGCTACTGCGGTAGTGATGGGGATACTGGCATTTTTCTTTGAAGAGCGCCATGTGGTGTGGAGCCCAACTTTATTGCTGGCTCTTGGCTGGTTAGTGTTTGGTCTGTCTATCTCGGCAATACTGCTGCTTATGTTTATGATTCGCGAAGGTGAGGCTGCCCGTGTGGCAAGTTATTTTTACCTGGTCCCCCCCGTGACGACACTGGAAGCCTGGATTCTCTTTGGCGAATCGTTAAATTGGATTCAGGTGGCCGCCATTATGGTTACTGTTTGCGGTGTATATCTGGTACTGAAACCTGGTGCAAAAATAAGATCGGCATAAGCTTTACTTACATCCTCAATTGATTATTTTCTGATCTATCGGACATCTTGTGAATATTGAAGTGCTGTTTGTTTTCGCTTTGCTATTGGTCACTATCGGTTTATTTATCTGGGATCGTATCCGGATGGACCTGGTGGCAATGATGGTTGTTGTGGCTTTGGCCGTTTCAGGCATTATCACTCCGGCTGAGACGGTATCTGGCTTTGGCCAGTCACTGGTCGTGATGATTGCTGGTTTGTTTGTGGTGGGTGAAGGGTTGTTTCGTACCGGTGTTGCCGCTGCTGTCGGTAACTGGATTATGCGGATGGGCGGGCAGAGTGAGAAAAAATTGCTACTGGTGTTAATTCCGGTCGTTGCGGGTATGTCTGCCGTGATGAGTTCCACCGGTGCCGTAGCTCTGTTTATTCCAGTGGTATTGAGTATCTGCCGCTCAGCCCGACTTCAACCTTCGCGAATGCTGATGCCGCTGTCGTTTGCATCACTGATCGGTGGCATGATGACGCTGATCGGTACACCACCGAATATGGTTGCCAGTACCCAGTTACAGGTAGCCGGGCTGGAACCCTTCAGTTTTTTTGATTTTACGCCGATTGGCGGCATTATCCTGCTCGTTGGTACTCTGTACCTGGTCTTTATTGCTCCCGCATTATTGCCTGACTCGGGTGTGAGGGAAGCGGTCCATCCCTATTTGAAAGAGTTTGCTGAACGTTACGGTATTCAGGATAACCTTTATCGACTGAGAGTCAGAAATGATTCAGAGCTGGTTGGCAAAACCGTTTCTGAGGCCCGTCTTCGCACCCAGTTCGAGGTGACAGTTTTTGCTATTCGGCGAGATGGAAAGCTCCTGTCTTCGTTGATGCCGGTATTAAGTGAGACGCTCATAGAAAGGGGTGACATCCTGCTCGCATATAGCGAGCCGGAAGGGATAGAAAAGATGTGCATTCAAACCGGTTGCATGTTTTTTGGCTTTCCGGACGATGAACGTACCCGAATGGATAAAGAATTTGGGGTAGCCGAGGTGATGCTGCATAACCGATCGCCCATTGTTGGCAAAACCATTCAGGGGGCCCGGTTCAGGGAGCAATACAATCTGAGTGTGATTGGTGTATTACGCGACGGCAAGCCACTTACCACCCGTTATAACGGAGAGCCGCTTGCTTTTGGTGACACACTGCTTTTGGCCGGAGGCTGGCGTTATATCGAGGCGCTGGAGGAACGGCATAACTTTGTTGTCTTGGAAACTCCTGCTGAAATGACGGAAAAATCCGCACGATGGGGGCATGCTCCGGTCGCACTATTTATCATGCTCAGTATGCTGGTGTTAATGATCAGCGGTGTATTGTCGAGCCTGAGTGCTATTTTACTGGCTGCCGTTGCGATGGTTCTTACCGGTTGCATCAATATGAATGAAGCCTATCGCTCGCTAAATGCAACCAGTCTGGTGTTGATTGCCGGTATGCTGCCTTTGGCGCTGGCGATACAGAAAAGTGGCGCTTTGGATCTTATTGTAAATGGGTTGCTCTCGATATTGGGCAGCAGTACACCGATCCTTATCTGTGCGGGTCTTTTTGTGCTTACCTCGGTATTGAGTCAGTTTATTTCTAATACAGCCACGACGGTTTTGATTGCTCCCATCGCGATTGCGATAGCCCAGGGGCTAGGCATGAACCCAGAGCCCTTTATGATGACCGTTGCAATAGCAGCGTCAACCGCGTTTTCTACGCCAATAGCGTCTCCGGTGAACACCTTGGTGTTGGTGCCGGGTAATTACCGTTTTATCGATTTCGTGAAGGTGGGGTTACCGTTACAGATTATGGCGATGATCATCACTTTGCTGATAACGCCGCTGATATTCCCGTTTTAAAACCTTCTACTTAAGTCTGGTAACGGGGTATTATCCGTGCTGAATAAAAAAATAATTTGATAGGTTTTAAATTCATGAGTGAACGCGAGTATAGAACAGTTAAAGCATCTCAGACGGTACTTAAAGAGCTGATGGTGCCATCCTATGCAAACTTTGGTGGTAAGGTTCATGGCGGTTTTATACTATCGTTGATGGATAAGATCGCTTATACCTGCGCAGCATCACATGTGAAAGGTTACTGTGTTACGGCCTCTGTTGACTCTGTCGATTTTTTAAATCCAGTTGAAGTAGGTGATCTTCTCACCCTATCGGCTTCGGTTAACTATGTCGGTAATTCGTCACTTGAGATCGGCATTAAGGTTGTTTCTGAAGACTTTCGCCTCGGGATAGTGAAGCATACAAATACTTCCTATTTCACTATGGTGGCGATGGATGAAGATACTCGTAAGCCTGTGCCTGTCCCCGGCCTAATTCTTGAAGATGAACAAGAGATCAAACGTTTCATCGAAGGAAAGATTCGTAAGAGCCTTAAAACCGGACATCGAGCGGAGATGAAAAAGATCCGTAAGGGCCTGGATATGATCAAAGAGATCAATGCGCTTGAGGGTGAAAACTGTCGACTTTATAAGCTCTGATTTTGGTCTATTTGATTTTTAACGTCTGAATCTAAAAGAACACTACTTAGTCTGTTTTCTCCGCAAGGCTTTCCAGATATGCCGGCAGTTGCATATTGAAAAGATAGTCTCGGGCCTTGCTGAGCAAAGTAGAAGCGGCCGGGCTCAGTGAGCGGCCTTTACGGCTGACGAGACAGATTTCCCTGCGCATAAGGGGATCAATTAAAGGTACGAAGCGTAGTTCTTTAAACGACTCAGTACTGGCTGCCAGGGCGGGTAGTACTGAGATTCCGATCCCTTGCCTGATTAGTGCGGCCATACCGGCTGGATTCGATACTTCAAGCATCGCTTTTCGATCTGACAGCTTAAACTGGCCGGCTTGCTTAAATTGATTCAATTGAGCCCGAATGCCGGTATCGGCGGAAAGAAACAGCAAGTCTTCTTCAACCAATTGTTGCCAATTAATGTTTTGTAGCAAGCTAAATGGATGGGTTGCCGGCACGACCACGCCGTATCGATCTGTTAGCACGGGCTGATAGTTGAGTTCCGGGTGGGCTGAATGGTTGGCTCCGATCCCGAAATCAACGTTGTTATCCAATACTTTCTGTTCGATCTGTCCGGCGCTATCATCGTGTAATGAGATAGCAATATCCGGAAACTGTTTACGGTAATCATCCACCACGGGCGGTAGCAGGCGGCTGATGGTAGAAGGGGAGGCAGCGATGGCAACTTGTCCTTGTTGTTGCCCCGCAATCGCTTTCAGGTCGTTTATGCCGGTATCAAAATCAGAGATCAGCTTTTCGGCCACCGGACGAAATTGTTCGCCTTCGTGGGTCAGCAGTACCCGCCGGGTGGTTCGGTCAAACAGGGTTAATCCAACCGATTGCTCCAATTGCTTAACGGTGGCTGTAAGACTGGATTGGGTCAGGTGAAGCCTGTTGGCAGCCTGAGTAAAGCTGCCGCAGTGAGCGACTTCTGTGAATGCTCGCAGATGGCGTATTGAGAGATTTCCGGACATTTATTGTTTGTGCCAATTAATTGATCATATTTTATCGTTTGAATGATAAATGATTTTTCTGCATTATGACCAGCAATTTAGTTACCACTGATCCGACAGGTTGAAAGATGATTCCACGCATTGCTGAGATTGATAACACCCAGAAACATTATCTGGAATTCATTGAAGCCTTAAAAAACAGTGGCTTTGATGGTGAACTTAATCCTGATTATGCGAACAGAGTTGTACTTTCTACGGATAACAGCATTTATCAGGTTCTGCCGCAGGGTGTTGTTTATCCTAAATCAGTTGAAGATTTGGTTGTCTTGGCAGGCCTGGCAGCGGAGCCTCGCTTCAATGGAATAGTGCTCAGTGCCCGGGGTGGAGGTACGGGTACCAATGGTCAGTCATTGAGTGATGGTTTGATTGTCGATGTATCCCGGCATATGAATCAAATTCTAGAAATCAACGCTGAGGAGCGCTGGGTCAGGGTTCAGGGTGGGGTGGTTAAAGATCAATTGAACCTTGCTTTAAAGCCTTACGGACTATTTTTTGCGCCGGAGCTTTCCACCAGCAACCGGGCAACGATTGGCGGCATGATCAATACTGATGCCAGTGGCCAGGGCTCATGTATGTATGGAAAGACCCGGGATCACGTACTTGAGCTAAAATCTGTCTTTCTTGATGGTACTCTTTGGCGTTCTGGCCCGCTTGATGATGAAGCGCTCGAGCAGGTTAAACAACGTGATGACCGTGTTGGTGATGTGCATCGGGTTGTTGATGAGGTTTTTACTGAGAACAGCGAACTGATCGATGCAAAATTTCCCAAATTAAACCGCTGCCTTACCGGCTATGACCTGGCTCATATTCGTGATGAAGAGGGACGCTTTAATCTTAACTCTGTTCTTTGTGGTGCCGAGGGTTCGCTTGCCTTTATTGCCGAAGCGAAACTGAATGTCTTACCAATCCCTAAATACTCGGCCTTAGTCAATCTTAAGTACGCCGGTTTTCAGGCGTCACTCGAAGACGCGGCTGATCTAATGACATGGGGGCCAACCTCCATCGAAACCGTTGACTCTAAAGTGTTGAATCTGGCGATGAATGACATTATCTGGGAGTCAGTCAGAGACTATTTTCCTCAGCAAGAGGGAGAGCCCGCTATTCAGGGAATCAATCTGGTCGAGTATACAGGTGATGATGAGGCGTCTTTACGGCAAAAAATCGATAAGTTAACCGCTTATCTGGATACGGTTTCAGATCAGCCCGGGAAAGCTTTCGGCTATTCCGTTGTATTCGGATCAGTCGAGGTTAATAAAATCTGGGCGATGCGAAAGAAATCGGTAGGTCTGTTGGGTAATGCTAAGGGTGAACAGCGTCCAATTCCCTTTGTTGAAGATACGGCTGTTCCACCAGAAAATCTTGCTGCCTATATCAAAGAGTTTCGTGAACTGCTCGATAGCCACAATTTAGCCTACGGCATGTTTGGTCATGTTGATGCCGGTGTATTGCATGTGCGGCCAGCGATCGATATGAAAAATGAGGTTGAAGAGGGGTTGATTCGGATTATCTCCGACGGGGTTGTGGCTCTGACTCAGAAATATAATGGTTTGATCTGGGGAGAGCACGGTAAAGGGGTTCGTTCTGAATACGCGCCCGCTTTTTTCGGTGAGCTCTACCCACAACTGCAGCGTATTAAAGGTACTTTTGATCCGGCGAATCAGCTGAATCCGGGTAAAATTTGTACCCCGATGATTGATGGTGCTGAACTGCTTAAGATTGATGAGGTCCCTACGCGAGGTCAGTTTGATCGTCAGATTCCTGCTGCTGCCCGTGATGAATATACGCAGGCGATGTTTTGTAATGGTAATGGCGGCTGTTATAACTTTGATCCGAATGATGCTATGTGTCCTTCCTGGAAAGCTACCCGAGAGCGTAAGCATTCACCGAAAGGGCGCGCGTCATTGGTTCGGGAGTGGTTGCGCCTGATGTCCTTGCAAGGGGTCGATATTGTCGCCGAAGGCCGTAAGGTGCGTTACGGCTCTTTTCTGGGCAGTTTGCCAGAAAGAATGAAGAACAGCTGGCGTAAAAAACAGGGGCAGTATGACTTCAACCACGAGGTTCATGAGGCGATGATGGGTTGCCTGGCATGTAAATCTTGTGTGGCTCAGTGCCCGATAAAAGTTAATGTTCCTGATTTTCGTTCCCGTTTTCTGGAAGCCTACTACAGTCGTTATCTGCGGCCGATGAAGGATTATATGGTGGGCGGGCTGGAATATATGATTCCTTATCTGGCGCGTTTCCCGGCGATCTACAACGGTACGATGAATAACAGCGTTATTCGCTCAGTGTTCAAACGATGGGTGGGTATGATCGATAGTCCTCCTATCTGTACTAACAGCTTAAAACAGGGCATGGATGAGCGTAATGTACAATTTGCCAGCGCTGAAGCACTATCGGCAATTGCACCTGATCAGCGTGATCGTTCAGTTATTATCGTCCAGGATGCTTTTACCAGCTATTTTGAAACCCAACTGGTGCTAGACGTTATCGAGTTTTTACAGCGCACCGGGTTTAACGTGCTGATAGCACCGTTTAAGCCTAATGGTAAGCCGTTGCATGTACATGGTTTCAAAGGCGCATTTAATAAAGCAGCCGATGCCAATACGCGGATGTTACAAGAGTTTACCAGCAGTGGAATACCGATGATTGGTATAGACCCTTCTATGACATTGACCTATCGTCAAGAGTATGTCGATGATGGGACTCGTCTTAAAATAGAGGTGCAGTTATTGCAGGAGTGGTTGGTTAAGCACTGTGATCAGTTAAACCTCAAAGCAGCTGATCTTCCACAAAATAGCTATAAACTGCTGGCGCATTGTTCCGAAAAAACATCTGCAGCCGCCTCTATGGCAGATTGGAAACAGGTCTATCAGGCTTTAGGGCAGACTCTTGAGCTTCAGGCGACCGGCTGTTGCGGTATGGCAGGGACTTATGGCCATGAAACTGAGAATTTCGATACGTCCAGAAAGATCTATGATCTGAGTTGGGCTGAAGTGGTGGCTGATCCTGCTAATGAAGATAAGCTTGTTGCCAGTGGTTATTCTTGTCGTAGTCAGGTTAAGCGCTTAGATGAAAAGCAGATTCCTCATCCGGCCCAGGTGTTGTTAAGTCTTTTAAAGACACCTGTTTAAACTCTGTTATAAGGCCATCATAAAGCTGAAGTACTACTTTGTATTTTGGCTTTTTTCTTTTTGGGCTTCGATATATTTTCGATCCATCTCGCCATATTGACGTTCGTAGGACTTGGGGTCTGAGCGCCACAGACGAAAAAGCTTACGATCATTGCTAGCCATGGGGGGCGGATTTAGCTTTCGACGCTGTAGTGCCTGCCAGGTGACAGGAATAAACATGACCGCAACAAATATAATGACGATAATCAGTTTGTATTCTTCAAACACAGGATGCAGTCTCTCAGCTAAATTTAGCTTATATTAACCTTAAATGACTTTAACTTCTGCGGAAAAATGCGATGACAGATACTGATGGTAAGGCGGCTGATAGATCTGCGCTTTGGAATACACGTTATCGCAGTAAAGCGAAAATGATTGCCCCATTGCCTACCGGATTACAGGCAAAGTTGCAGCAGCTGCGTAAGGGCAGAACGCTGGATCTGGCTTGTGGAGAGGGGGCCGCTTCGCTACAGCTTGCTGCAGAAGGACATGATGTTGTTGCTGTTGATTTTGCACAAGAGGGGTTGAATCGATTGCAACTGTTTGCAGAGCAGCAGAGGGTTAATGTGGAGCTCCATGAGTTAGATCTCAATGTTCAAGGAGCGTTATCTGCGTTGGGTCGCTTTGATAATATAGTTGTTCTTCGTTATTTGCCGGAGCTTTCTCTGCTACGACAACTTCCTGATCTTATGGTCCCCTCAGGCCGTTTATTTATATCGACCTTTAATCAGGATCATCACCGTCAAACCGGTTTTTCACAGCGGTTCTGTTTAAAGCCTGGCGAACTGCTTAATAGTCTGCCGCAGCTTTCGCTGATTGAGTATGAAGACGGGACGGAAAAAGAAGAGCCGATGGATAGCTATATTTTTCAGAAATAGCTTCCATGGCAAAGGGGTTTCCTCCTATAGTGCAAGTGCAAAAAAATTGTATATCAGTGATGATAGTCTGCGATGATTTATAATCCTGTGAAATGAATAACTGATCAATTTAAGGAGCCCGTAGTGGACGATTTATTACCTGAACTGTGTGACCAGTTTCCTGAGCTGGTACAGGTTGTGGAGCCGATGTTTGGCAATTTTGGTGGGCGAGAGCGTTTTGGTGGCGAGATCGTTACATTAAAAGCCTTCGAAGATAACTCACTGGTACGTGAGCAGGTTGCGCTGGCAGGTGAAGGCCGGGTGTTGGTCGTTGACGGTGGCGGCTCAATGCGTAAAGCGATGCTGGGGGATATGCTGGCAGAAAAAGCAGCGCTAAACGGCTGGGCTGGAATCATTATTTATGGCGCGATTCGTGATGTAAATGCGATCAGTGACACCGACCTGGGTGTACAGGCGTTGGGAACCCATCCCATGAAGACTGAGAAAAAAGGCTTGGGTGAGTTAAATGTTGACCTTACTTTTGGGGGTGTAACCTTTAAGCCAGGGCAGTATGTCTACGCCGATAATAATGGCATTCTGGTATCGCCGGAAAAACTTGAAGTAAAGTAAAAGCCGTTAAGGTTTATGTCAGACTCGTGACTATAAAACCTCTGCAGGTATCGCCTGCAGAGGTTTTTTTATGAACGCAGTGGTTATGATTATTTAAACGTATCCGCGAACAGGTTGTTCGACCAATCGAACATGTCGTTAAAGTTACCAGAGCTCCAGTTATGTGCTTCTCCGAGTGATCCGGGGACAAGCCGCATGGATCCGGTATCAGGATCGTAGCTGTACACCGCCGTTAACCAGGAAGCCTGATCATAAGTGATAGGGCTGAAACAGGCCGAGTTAGTGGTGATATTTTGTAGTCGTTCTTCGGTATAGCTTGATTGCCCATGGGCGGTACGAATAATGCTGTCAGCACAAATTTTGGCCTGAGCATTAGCCATATGACCTGATTTAGGCTGAGCAGTACCCTGCGCATCACCAATAATATACACATCCTGAAACAGAGTGTTCGTGGTTGCGTAGGTAACCGGGTCAACGTCTGCCCAGCGAGAGTCTCCGGTCAGGCCACTTGCTTTTAGTATCCATTGGGCGCTGTGGGTGGGAATGACATTAACAACATCGCCTTCGAAGCTGCCTTGAGTTGTATGGACTACTTTATTGTCTGAGTCGACAGATTCAACCTGAGCATCTGGAATATATTCAATAATGTCGCCATACAGGTCATTAAATGCGCGGGTAAAGGTGCCTTTCTCTGCCTGAATGCCCGGGTTGGCATCTAAAACAACTACTCTTGGCGGAGTGCTTCCGCTCCCATCAAGATAACCGCTTCGCCGGCCAAGAATGTCTGCTACTACACAAGCCCGTTCATAGGGCCCGGGAGGGCAGCGGTAAGGCGATTTAGGCACGGTCATCACAAAGGTGCCGGCATCTGGCATGGCGCGTATCTGATTACGTAACTTATTAGTCTGACCGCCTGCAATCCAGGCATGGTGAATTTTTTTAAAATCAAGCCCCGGGATCTTATCAAACCTGATACCTGTGGCGACCACTAAGCTGTCGTAGGATATCCAACCCGCATTTTTTAGCTTTATTTGCTTTTCTGGTCCCAGTATTTTTTGAGCTTTATCTCTTATTACGTTAACACCGTATTTCAGTTGCAGATCGTTATACTCAAATTTTAGATCTGCAACCTTTAATCGCTCGTTTAAAACCAGGTTACTCATTACGCAGGATACATGCTTTGCTTTGGGTTCAATTAAGGTCACGGCAATCTGTCCTTCGCTCCACATGCGAATATACTTAGCGATGGTGCAGCCTGCAAAGCCGCCGCCCAGGACCGTTACGTGGTGAATAGGCTCAGCTGCTTTAGCGGTTGAGCCGTTAGTAAGTGCGAGTGCTGCAGCGGAAGCTGGCACCATCTGGATAAAATTACGACGTGTTAAAGACATTTTTAATCCCTCCAGCCTGCTAATGGCAAGCTATATCGATGTGTACGAACGAGCTCGAAGATTCTTAATCATCACCATTTTCAGGAAGGGTGGAGTAATACTGAGCTATTCGTCTTATTTGATCGTTGGTATAACCGAGGGCCTGGTGATCCATAATGTCTTCAGCGCGATCTTCTCCTTTCATATCGAGAAGGTGATCAGCCTGATCTTTAGCTTCGTCACCACCAAGGTCTGGATAAGAACCTCTGGCATAGCCGTTGGTTCCATGGCATTGGGCACACTGAGCTGCAATCATACGGTTCACAGTTGGGTCTTCTGCGACAGCAGAATTCAGAGGCAATATAAAGATAACTGATATAATGGCGAGCTTGCTGGAAAAGCCTGTAGAGAAAGGACTCATACAATCCACCTTACTTATTGAGTTAAGTTGATGCAGAACTTCTTGATCTGCATTTGACTTCCCCCCCCAACAAGCGACAACGTCTGTTGTACAACCCAATATATAGATAAGAAATATATGTTTAACACTGCTTGAGTCCCCAAAATGGGTTGTTTAGGACATATGTTCAGTGAAATTTCGAAAATATGAAGGTTTTTTCACGGAATTATTGTTTACAGCATGGTTATTTTTAAACTGTCGATGACGTAAGATCAGCTCCGGGTGTTTTTCAATTAATCGTATTGGATGATAATTGTGTACAAACTACTGATATTTGATTGGGATGGAACGGTTATTGATTCAGCTGCCCGGATTATTTCCAGTATGCAAAAAGCAGCACAGGATCTTAGTCAGCCTGAGCTGACTGATGAAGCGGTACGAAATATTATCGGTCTGGGTTTACCCGAAGCGATTCAGGTGCTTATTCCTGGTGTAGACGAGTCTGTTATTCCGCAGATGCGAGAGCGTTACGGTCATTATTATCTCGGTGTTGATGATACTCCAACAGAGTTATTTGAGGGGGTAGAGCAAACCCTCAATAATCTAAAAGATAAGGGTTACCGGCTGGCGGTAGCCACTGGTAAGAGTCGACGTGGCTTGCAAAGGGTGTTTGAAGATACGGGGCTGGAATACCTGTTTGAAACGTCTCGCTGTGCTGACGAAACGACGTCGAAACCGCATCCACACATGCTGGAAGAGATTCTTCAGGAAACCGGCTTGAATGCTGCCGATGCTGTTATGATCGGGGATACTGAATTTGATCTGGAAATGGGTGTCAGAGCTGGAATGGATACGATAGCTGTTAGTTATGGTGCGCATCATGTTGACCGATTAAAAGCCTATAAGCCTGTGCTGGTAATGAATAACTTTCCCGATTTGGAAAGCTGGCTAGCTAAGAAACACTTTCAAGTATAAGCAACCGTTAAGTAATTTAAGGAGAAGCAAGTGGGCTTAAATCCCTGGGAAGCTGATGATAGTAAGGATGCTGAAGCGATCAAGAAATACGAGACTAAAACAAAGGAATGGCGGTTAATAGAGCGCGTTGTTCTGGGTCTTCAGAAAGAGCAGCGCAGTGCCCGACGCTGGGGTATTTTCTTTAAACTCTTGACGTTCGGATACCTGTTCGTGATTCTCGGTATCTATTTATTTGCTGATAGTTTTGCGCCGGAGATAGACGAAAGCGGACCTCATACCGCGGTTGTGCAGGTAAAAGGGGTCATTGCTGATGGTGAAGAAGCCAGTGCCGACGCTATTATTCATGCACTGAGAAAAGCGTTTAAGGCTGAGGACTCTACAGCGGTTATTCTGCGGATTAACAGTCCCGGTGGAAGTCCTGTTCAATCGGGATATGTTTATGATGAAGTTAAGCGTCTGAGGGAGCTTCACCCGGATAAAAAAGCATACGCGGTTATTACTGATATTGGCGCTTCAGGTGCCTACTATATCGCAGCCGCAGCCGATGAGATCTACGCAGACAAAGCAAGCCTGGTGGGGTCTATCGGTGTTGTTTCATCAGGCTTTGGTTTTGTTGATCTGATGGAAAAGGTTGGCGTAGAGCGTCGAAACCTGATCGCAGGGGAAAATAAAACCTTCCTGGACCCTTTTTCACCTTTGTCAGATAAAGACCGTGCGTTTTGGCAGACTGTTCTGAATACCACCCATAAGCAGTTTATCGAACAGGTGCGACAAGGGCGGGGAGATCGTTTGAAAGAAAATGATCAACTGTTCAGTGGCTTGGTATGGACAGGAGAGCAAGCTGTCGATCTGGGATTGGTTGATGGTTTGGGTAGCAGTAGTTATGTTGCGCGTCAGATTATTGGTGCTGAAAAGCTTGTCGACTATACACCTAAAGGGACTCCCTTTGAGCAGCTGATTGATCAGCTCGGTGTTAGCTTCGCAAAGAGTATGGCAACTCAGTTAGGGCTTAATGGGGCCGTGCAGTTGCGCTGAATACTTTACTGATACAGTTAGTTTTTCAGTGGGATGATAAAAAGCCGATACATTAGTGTATCGGCTTTTTTTGTGCTTTATTACATCCATAAGTATCTGTTGCCCGTCCTGTTAATTAATAGAGGAGTTAAGCTATGAGTTATCCAATTGAAGGCAGCTGCCAGTGTGGTGGAGTTAAATACCGCTTGCTTGAAGCTCCGCAGATGGTGGTCGCATGTCACTGTAAAGAGTGCCAGAAGCTCTCCACCAGTGCGTTTAGTATCACAGCGATGGTGAAGGCGTCCGGGATAATATTTGAAGGAGAGATGTTAGAGTGGATCCGACCTGCAGATAGTGGCAATATCAGTGCCGCCAGATTTTGCCCTAGCTGCGGAAATCGCATCTATCACTTCAATCCTGCTGAGCCGGATGTTATAAAACTCAAACCCTCTAATCTCTCTGATACCAGTATTATCAATCCCACGGCCCATCTCTGGGTCAGTGAAAAGCAGGACTGGTATGACATACCCGACGGCGTTAAAGTATTTGAAAAACAGCCTTGAACATGATTCTCGTTCAGATTGTTATCTCAGGTGATCAAACTGTACTGAAAACCGTTTGCAGTTGCTGATCCTTAAGCTGGCTTGCAGGCGTTAATGTCTGGCGTTGCCAGGGGATGGTGCCAAAATACCAGAAGCGCCATAAAGCTGAAGAGGCTTGAGGGTTTTCATTTAATAGCTGCTCAATCGTTAATATTTTTCCAAGCTGAATGCCGATGGCTTCTTTATAGATAGAGTAAACGAGCTTGGAGCAAAACTGTCGTTCAGAATCTAACTTGAAACCTGGGTGATATAGTCTGCCGATTTGGCGCTCCGTGAGCTGTTTAATAGTATTGATCTGCTCTGAGGTTACTGTTTGTCTCAGGCGACGCACCATTACCTGGCTGTTTCGGGTGCGCTGCAGAAATCTTCTTAAGGGTGTTTTGCAAACGAATGGGACCTTGCTTTCTACAACAATCCATTGATCATTTTCTTTTAATACAAAACCGACATGCGAACTCCAGCTGCCGGTTTCTCTGGCCACTTGCCGGCATACCAGCAAATCTATTGCGGTGAATATAAGGTCACCCTCTTGTAGCTGAGCGCTAACCTGTACTTCGAGCTGATTGAGATCATTTGGCTTCATTGCGTAGGTCCTTCTAAGAATAAGCTATCTGGGTATAGGTTAAACCGTGCAAAAAATGGTATCTAATTGCGGATCTTTAAGTTGGCTTGCGGGGGTCAGTGTTTGGCGTTTCCAGGGTATAAAGCCGAAAAACCAGCAGCGCCAGAAGCGAACGGATGCTTGTGGATTGTCATTCAGAAGTTGTCTGAGCGTTTCTACTTTGCCTAATTTAATGCCCAGAGCGTCCTGATAGACTAAGTGGACGAATTTTGAGCAAAACTGACGCTTGGAGTTGAAGTCAAAGCCAAGGTGATAAAGCTTGCTGCTTAAAGAGTCGGCTAATTTATCGGCGGATTGTTTTAGCTGGGTTATCTCGGCGGTTGTAAGGGGAGCTTTGAGTCGACGGACAGAGACTTCGCCATTACAGGTACGACTAAGAAATTTTCGCAGAGGCGTTTTGCTAACAACAGGTACTTTGCTTTCAATCACCAGCCACTGGTTGTCTTCTTTTATTGCAAATCCAACGTGTGAGCTCCAGCTGCCAGTACCCCGCGCAACCTGTTTATATAGAAACGCATCAATAGAGATAAATAAAATATCACCCTCTTGTAGTTGGGCGGTTACTTGTTTTTCCAGGCGGGTCAGATCGTTATCTTTCATGTTCAACTCCAGTCGTGCTAATTCGATGGAGTTGATTCTGCTGTTATTAATTCTTTTCGTGAATGGAAATGATTGGAGTATTAAATATTAATACCTAAGGAGTTATATAACGTTGATTCCTTGCTCTTCCAGCATCCTAATAAGTCTGATTAGCGGCAGGCCTATTAATGAATTGGGGTCATCGCCTTCAAGTTTTTCAAACAGGGCAATGCCAAGACCTTCTGACTTAAAGCTGCCGGCACAGTTATAGGGTTGCTCTGCTTTGAGATAGTGTTCAATCATTGACGGAGTCAGGATGCGGAAATGAACATGGAAAGGAATTACGTCGGTGTCAAGCATGCCGGTGCTTGCGTTAAGCAGAGTCAGGCCGGTATAAAAAGTTATTTTCTGACCGGATGCATCAGATAGCTGTTTAAAAGCATTGTTATAATCTCCCGGCTTTCCAATAATCTCACCATTTATAACCGCCGTCTGATCTGAGCCAATGATCAGGGCTGTGGGGTGATCTGCCTGGAGGGCTTTAGCTTTGGCCTGAGATAACCGGGCAACATAATCGATAGGTATTTCTGTGTCTAACGGCGTTTCATCTACATCGGGCGAAATTGCTTTATACGTCAGGTTTAACTTATTCAAAATCTCTTTTCTAAAGGGGGAGCTGGAAGCCAGGATCAGCTGTGTCATGCTTGAAAATCTCCAAAACAGTATCGGTTGTACTAAGCTGCAGATATTAGCCTGTTTTTTTCGCTTTAAAAGCCTTATTTCCTTTGACAGACAGGTTATTGATCCCTAGAATTGCGCGCTTATGTCGAACACCCCATTACCAAAGAAAATTGACCCGCGTAAGCTTGCTGAGCGGGGAGTACGGATTGAAGGTCAGGCAGACGTGAGTCTGTTGCCGAATCTGGTCACAATGCTGACCGATTCTCAGGCAGTCATTTCTGTTGATCTGCAGTTTGATAACGATGAGCTGCGTATTCGTACAATTAAAGGCAGTGCTCAAGGCAAGGTTAGTATGACTTGTCAGCGATGTCTTGAGCCAGTTGAGATTGAAGTCGAAGCGAAGTTCAATTTGGCTGTTGCTCCCACTGAGGAGCATGCAAAGAAGTTGCCCAAATACTATGATCCTTTGATTGTAGAGGACGACCTGGAGTTGTTGCCAATGGTAGAAGAGGAGTTGATTTTGTCGCTTCCGATTGTGCCATACCACGATGACTGCAGTGTTCAGACTTCTTTCGGTGACGAGGCTACGGCTGACACAGAAACTGATTTTGATAAACCGAACCCTTTCAGTGTATTAGCCTCACTGAAGGCTGATAAGTGAAATAGGAGCTATATACCCATGGCAGTACAAAAGAGCAAAGTAACTCGTTCACGTCGCGGTCAGCGTCGTTCTCACGATGCACTGAGCAACCCAACTCTTTCCGTAGAATCAACTACTGGTGAAACTCACCTTCGTCACCACGTAAGTGCGGATGGTTTCTACCGTGGTAAGCAGGTTGTTGCACAGCAAGACGACGAGTAAGCTTGTCAGACAGCATTTGTATCGCGGTTGACGCGATGGGCGGGGACTTTGGTCCCCGCGTTGTTATTCCCGCCTCAGTAGACGCGTTAAAGCGTCACTCTCACCTGACCCTGCAATTAGTTGGTCAGCAGCATGTTATCACCCCTTTATTAGCGGATGCGTTGAAAAATAGCTCTGCGCAATCCTGTGTTTCTCGAATTACCGTTGTTGATGCAGCTAATGTAATAGCGAATGATGAACGGCCTTCACGCGCCCTTCGTAAGCGAAGTGATACGTCAATGTTTCGCGCAATCAGTCAGGTTGCTGACGGAGCTGCTCAGGCCTGTGTCAGTGCAGGTAACACCGGAGCGCTCATGGCTTTGGGGCGATTTACCTTAAAAATGCTTCCGGGTATAGATCGGCCGGCTATTATTACCGCTATTCCGTCAGTTGATGGTGCCAGTTATATGCTGGATCTTGGGGCAAATGTTGATTGTAGTGCGGAGCATCTGTTGCAGTTTGCAATAATGGGCTCGGTGATGACAACTGCGGTTGAAGGGATAATTGAGCCTCGTATAGGGCTGCTGAATGTTGGTGAAGAGGAGATAAAGGGTAATGAGCAGGTCAAGCTTGCCTCTCGTCTTATTCGTGAGCATGGAGATCTGAACTATATCGGTTTTATTGAAGGTGATGACATTTTCACCGGCAAGGCTGATGTCGTTGTGTGTGATGGCTTCGTTGGTAATATAGCGCTGAAGAGTAGTGAAGGCGTCGCGCGTCTTATTGGGCGTCAGCTGAGAACCAGTTTTTCGGACTCGCCAGTGCGTAGATTTATCGCCTGGCTGGCGAAGCCTGTGCTTGATGAAGTGCGTATGCATATCGACCCGGCTCGGCGTAATGGTGCGAGCTTGTTAGGTCTTCAGGGAATTGTTGTTAAAAGTCATGGATCGGCTGATCGTACCTGTTTTGGGTACGCGATTGATCAGGCTGTCGCTGAGGTACAGATGGATGTGCCGGGCAGTATTAACAGGCGTTTAGAGTCACAGGCTATTTGATTCTTAATGCTGTTATTTATTATAGGATTACCAGCATAAGACAAACGTTTTATTTCATGTTTATTCCTGTAAACTACCATCTTTAAATTGTTATGCGCTTATCTGTAAATTGAGGTAACAATGTCACAACCCCTCGCGTTTGTTTTTCCTGGTCAGGGCTCTCAGCATCTTGGAATGTTGGCTGAGATAGCGGCCGAAAATCCTATTATTGAGAAGACCTTTGCTGAGGCTTCTGAGGTGCTGGGTTACGATCTTTGGGATCTGACCCAGAACGGTCCGGAAGCGGATCTGAATCAAACTGATCGCACGCAGCCTGCGCTCCTGACATCCGGTGTCGCTTTATGGCGCATGTGGCAGGAGAAGGGTGGCAAGCAGCCTGTTATGATGGCCGGTCACAGTCTGGGTGAATATACTGCGCTGGTGTGTGCCGGTGCTATCGACTTTAAAGACGCTGTTAATCTGGTAAAGCTACGTGGTGAGTTTATGCAGCAGGCTGTGCCTGCAGGCACGGGCGCTATGGCCGCTATCCTGGGATTGGCAGATGATGCGATTCAGGCGGCGTGTGATGCAGCAGCAGGTGATGAAGTCGTTTCTCCGGTTAATTTTAATTGTCCGGGGCAGGTTGTCATAGCAGGTAATAAAGCGGCCGTTGAGCGTGCTATTGAAGGCTGTAAGGCAGCGGGCGCGAAAAGGGCTATCCCTTTGCCGGTCAGTGTGCCTTCTCATTGCGTGTTAATGAAGCCGGCTGCAGAGCAAATGGCAATAGAGCTAAAAAACATTGAAGTAACGATGCCAGATGTTACAGTCATTCAAAACTTTACTGCTAAAGTGCCCGCTTCAGTGGATGAGTTGATTAATAACCTTCTGGCGCAGCTCTATAGTCCGGTTCTGTGGACGGACTCAGTGCAAAATATGATAGAGCAAGGGGTCGAAGCGACTGCTGAATGTGGCCCTGGTAAGGTGCTGTCTGGCTTGAATAAGAAGGTTCACCGTCCTTTAGTTGTTGCTGCAATTAACGATGTAGCAGGTCTTGAAAAAGCGCAGGGCGTTTAATCTCTGATATTAAGGAAACTGGAATTATGAGTATTGAAGGCAAGGTTGCGCTGGTTACAGGAGCAACTCGAGGTATCGGTAAGGCGATTGCGCTGGAGTTGGGGCGACAGGGTGCGATTGTAGTTGGAACTGCAACGAGTGATAACGGTGCCGCTTCAATTACAGAGTACCTGAAAAACGCTGACGTAAAAGGCGCTGGTTTCTGTCTGGATGTAGGCTCTAATGAGTCTGTTGATAGTGTATTGAAATCTGTTCAGGAGCAGTTTGGTGCGGTTGCTATCATCGTCAATAATGCAGGTATCACCCGCGATAATATCATGTTGCGCATGAAAGAAGATGAATGGGATTCTGTCATGAATACCAATCTTAAGTCGGTTTATCGTATGGCGAAAGGTTGTCTGCGCGGCATGACAAAAGCTCGTTGGGGTCGCATCATCAATGTTTCATCAGTTGTTGCTTCAATGGGTAATGCGGGTCAGGCAAACTACGCTGCTGCTAAATCGGGTATGGAAGGATTTAGTCGGGCACTGGCGCGTGAAGTTGCTTCACGAAATATCACGGTTAATTGTGTCGCGCCGGGGTTTATTGATACTGATATGACCAGCGGGTTGGCAGAAGAACACAAGGAAGTATTGCAGAAACAGATTCCGTTGGGCCGCTTAGGTCAGCCGGAAGAGATTGCTGCAGTTGTTGGTTTTTTGGCAAGTGAAGCCGGTGGATATGTCACCGGAGACACGATTCATGTCAATGGTGGCATGTATATGTCGTAAAGAATTCCCCTAGGGAATTGTTTTTTTTGCAAAAATGTTGATAATGAGCCGCAGCTCACTGGAGAAATGTCGCCGTCAGGCTTGATTCGGAGCGGCGGATTCTAATAAAATCCCTGTTCACATCTTAGGATGTGGATGTCGATAAAAAATAGGAAGAGTTATGAGCAACATCGAAGATCGCGTAAAGAAAATCATTGCAGAACAGCTGGGTGTTAAAGAAGAAGAAGTAACCATCGAAGCTTCTTTTGTTGAAGACCTGGGTGCAGACTCTCTGGATACTGTTGAGCTGGTTATGGCTCTGGAAGAGGAATTCGAAACTGAAATTCCTGATGAAGAAGCAGAGAAAATCACCACAGTTAAGCTGGCAATCGATTACATCAACGCACATCAGTAATCGACACAACCAGAATACCGAGAAGCCGCAACTATAGTAATATAGTGCGGCTTTTCTTTTATTAAGACCGGTAAACCAGGAGGAATTTGATGTCTCGCAGAAGAGTCGTTGTTACTGGAATGGGGATGCTGACCCCGGTAGGTAACACTGTCCAGGAGACATGGACCAATATTCTAAACGGTAAAAGTGGTGCAGCAGAAATCACCCACTTTGACGCCACACCGTTTGGCACCCGCTTTTCCGCCTCTGTTAAAGAGTACGATCTTAGCGCTTATATGAGCCCTAAAGATGCACGGAAAATGGATCTATTTATTCAGTACGGTATGGTCGCTGCTATTCAAGCAGTTGAAGATGCCGGGCTGGAAGTGACTGAAGAAAATGCACCCCGAATCGGGGTTGCCATTGGTTCAGGTATCGGCGGTTTGCCTATGATTGAGGCAACCCATGACACGCTGAACAAAAGCGGCCCGCGCAGAGTATCTCCGTTCTTTGTACCCGGCAGTATTATTAACATGATTTCCGGTAATCTGGCGATCAGGTATGGCTTTAAAGGCCCTAATATCGCCATTACCACTGCTTGTACTACCGGTACTCATAATATTGGCTTTGCTGCCCGGATGATCCAGAACAGTGATGCGGATGTGATGATTGCCGGTGGCGCTGAGATGGCAACTACGCCGCTGGGTGTGGGTGGCTTTTCTGCCGCACGTGCACTGTCTACGCGTAATGATGATCCTCAGGCCGCTAGTCGTCCCTGGGATCGTGACCGCGACGGCTTTGTACTGGGTGATGGTGCCGGAGTAATGGTGCTTGAAGAGTATGAAGCAGCAAAAGCTCGTGGCGCTACCATCTATGCTGAGCTGGTTGGCTTTGGTATGAGTGATGATGCTTTTCACATGACTTCACCGCCTGCCGATGGCGCTGGTGCAGCTATGTCGATGGCTAATGCGGTTAAAGATGCTGGATTGAATCCGGATCAGGTTAATTATATCAATGCCCATGGCACCTCAACGCCAGCGGGTGATATTGCTGAATCGAATGCGGCTAAACGAGTATTGGGTAATGCTGCAGCAGATGTCCGGATGAGCTCAACTAAGTCGATGATCGGTCACCTTTTAGGGGCTGCCGGTGCGGTTGAAGCGATCTTTTCTGTATTGGCAATCCGGGATCAGGTGGCTCCGCCAACGATCAACCTGGACAACCCCTCAGAAGGCTGTGATCTCAACTACGTTGCGCACACCGCTCAAGAGGCGGCTATCGAAGCTGCTGTGTCTAACTCTTTCGGATTCGGTGGTACTAACGGTACCCTGGTATTCCGCAAGCTTTGAGTATACGGGCGCGTTCTTCGCGCCCGTCCTTTCTATATGACATACAGCGTTCTGATTAATGGTCAGTCTGAACAGTCGGTACCGGTAACGGATCGGGGGCTGGCGTATGGTCATGGTTTATTTGAAACTATAGCGCTGAATCAAAGTACCCCAGTTGCATGGCAAGCCCATCTTGCGCGCCTTAGAACAGATGCTGAACGTCTCGCTATCTCTTTGTCTGCTGATATCGATCAATTGCTTGAGCAGGATCTGACCGAGCTCTTGCGCTTACAATCTGTCATTCTGGATCGCTCCGTACTGAAAATTACGATAACCCGGGGTTGTGGCGGTCGCGGGTATTCTGTTGATGATTCAGTCTCTATTAACAGAATAGTGCAGTTAAATCCTTTTCCTGATTATCCTGATAAGCCTTCTGAAAAAGGGATTAGCCTGAGGCTGTGTGCTACCCGGTTGGCTATTGCTCCTCAGTTGGCTGGTATCAAACACCTGAATCGTCTTGAGCAGGTGCTCGCGCGCGCTGAGTGGCAGTCTTCTGACTTTCGCGAAGGCGTAGTCCTGGATGCAGAGGGTTTTCTTGCTGAAGGGACCATGAGTAATCTTTTTTGGTGCAAAAACGGCACGTTGTATACGCCAGAACTGGATCGGTGTGGTGTTAATGGCATTGTCCGGCAGCGTATTATTGCTATTGCGGAAGAGCAGGGGATTAAGTTAAGTATCGGTCGTTATAAGCCTGATTGTCTTGTTTCTGCTGATGAGGTTATTGTCTGCAATAGTGTTATTGGCGTCTGGCCCGTTGTGAGTGCCGTTATGCATGAAAACAACAGACTTAGTTGGTCTATCGGTTCGATGACACGTAAGTTGCAGTCCATGCTGGCTGCTGAAGGAATATATTAGTGCGTAAAGTTGTAGTCTCTTTTGTTATCACGTTGGTTGTTGTTATCGCGGTTGCTTACGGTGGATGGCGTTCATTAGAGTCATATTTGGATACTCCACTGAAAATAGATCAATCGCATATTGTAATGGTTGAATCCGGTAGCAGTTTTGGTCGAATTGCGAATCGTTTGGCAGCAGAAGGAGTGTTGGAAAAGCCAGACTGGTTCTCATTTTTTATTCGATTAAAGAAAGTGGGCCATCTGCTTAAGGCGGGTGAATATGAAATCCTTCAGGGGGCAACGCCGAGATCTCTGGTTGCTCAGTTAATTGAAGGCAAGAGTTTGACTTATAAGTTCACTATTATTGAAGGCTCTACTTTCAAGCAATTACGAAGCTCTCTAAAAGCTAACTCTCAACTAAAACACACTCTGGATGATAAAACTGATGAGCAAGTGATGGCGCTTATTGGGCTTAAAGGAAAACATCCTGAAGGGATGTTCCTGGCAGACACTTATCAATTTCAGCGCGACGGAACTGATGTGGATCTGCTACGACGAGCTCATTCTCTGTTACAGTCAGAGCTGGATGATGCCTGGGCGAGCAAAGCAGAAAAGTTGCCTTATAAAGATTCATATGAAGCGTTGATCATGGCATCAATCGTTGAAAAGGAGACCGGGCTAAGTACAGAGCGGCCGACGATTGCCGGTGTATTTGTCCGTCGACTGAACAAAGGGATGCGGTTGCAGACCGATCCAACAGTGATCTATGGTATGGGGGATCGCTATAAGGGTAATATTCGCCGCGCTGATTTGCGACGGCCGACTGCTTACAATACTTATACAATTTCGGGCTTGCCTCCTACGCCTATAGCGTTGGTTGGTCGAGAGGCGATAAAGGCAGCACTGCATCCGGTAGAGGGTAGGTGGCTTTACTTTGTTGCTAAGGGCGATGGCAGTCATCAGTTTTCGGCCACGCTTCAGCAGCATAATAGAGCGGTTAAAGAATATCAGTTGAGACGTCGGAACGGTTACCGTTCCAGTCCTGACCAGTAGTGCTCCGATTAAGAATATAGGCTTGAATACGGCGAGTTTAATACGATGAGTTCTGGACGTTTTATCACACTGGAAGGTACCGAAGGCGTTGGTAAGTCAACCAATCTGCGGTTTATTGAGTCAGTATTACAGCAGCATCAAATTAACTATAAGCTGACTCGTGAGCCAGGTGGAACGCCTATGGCTGAAGAGGTTCGGGAGCTGTTGCTGGCTAACAGAAGCGAGCAGGTAGCTGATGATGCAGAATTGTTGCTCGTTTTTGCCGCCCGCGCCCAGCATCTTGAGCGGGTGATACGGCCAACGCTGGAAACAGGCAGCTGGGTCTTATGTGATCGTTTTACCGATGCCACTTTTGCTTATCAGGGAGGGGGGCGTGGGCTTAGTAAGGATATGATCGCTCAATTGGAGGCAGTGGTTCAACGGGGCTTGCAGCCTGACTTAACTATCTTGCTGGATCTGCCTGTAGAAATCGGCTTAGCCCGAGCGCGTGAGCGGGGTGAGCTGGACCGTTTTGAGAATGAGCGCCTGGGTTTCTTTGAGCGGGTAAGAGAGGCATATCTGGATCGGGCCAATGCCGATCCACAGCGGTTTGCTGTGATTGATGCCTCTGGCACGCTAGAGCAGGTACAACAGCAGATCTCCGAAGTGCTTGAGTGTTATCTGCAAAAGCAGGGAGCTGCCTGTGAGTGAGGATCTCTGGTTGAACCGACCACTCGTTTTGCCCTGGTTAAAAGACCGTTGGGAGCATCTGCTGGACCTTAAATCACGGAATCGCTTTCCCCATGCGCTTTTGATCAATGGTCCTGAGGGTATTGGCAAGGCCTGCTTTTCGCTGGCACTTGCTAATTATGTCCTCTGTCGAAACCCTCAGGACAGCAGTGCCTGCGGTAAGTGCCGTAGTTGCGAGCTCACAGCAAGTGGAAATCATCCAGATCTATACCAGCTGCATCCTGATGAGCCTGGCAAACCAATAAAAATTGATCAGATTCGTGAATTAACAGAGTTTATTTATTCGACCGCTCAGCAGGGTGGTTATCGGGTCGTGATTATCGATCCAGCCGATAGTATGAATATTAATGCGGCGAACGCATTACTTAAAATGCTTGAAGAACCAGGTGAAAATACATTGCTGATGCTGTTGAGTCATCGTCTGGGTCAGATGTTGCCAACCATTAAGAGTCGTTGTCAGCGAGTGGATATGCCGCCAGCTGACGCCGTTATCGCGACTAAGTGGGTCGCCACTCAGTTAGAGGTAGAGCCGGAAGAAGCGGCTCAACTACTGGTTATCACACATAATTCTCCGTTGCAGGCTCTGGCTTATAAACAGGACGACCTGCTTGGTCTGCGAGCCAAAGTATTAAAAGGACTGGCGGACATTCTTAAAAACAGAAGTAGCTCAGTTGAAGTTGCTCAGCAACTGTTTAAAGAAGATCTGGAGCTTATTCTGGGCTGGATATACAGCTGGATGGTCGACATCGCCCGATCATCGGAAAGTGAAGCGGATCCCGAGGTCTTGCGTCACAATGATGCCCGCAACATGCTGCTGGCTCTGGCACGTAAAGTGAGTAGTCGAAAACTTTATGCCTACGCAGACCTGGTGCAGGAAGCGCGCAGGGACCTGATGTTCCGCCGTAACCCTAATAAGCAGTTATTAATGGAAAAGGTATTGGGCGAATGGTATTCCTTACCTAAAGGATAACTAAGCGGTCGAACAGGATATACAGCAGCACAAAGCGATAGTAATATATAACCAGTCTTAATCTGGATGAAATTAGTACAAGGGAGGCTCTACAGCCTATGTCAGTTGTGCCACGCATGAGTCACGGGATTCTGTCCCTGGCAATTGAGACCAAGGAAGATCTCTATAAATCATACATGCCGTATGTTAAAAATGGCGGACTATTCATTCCTACTACCCGCACTTACCAGCTTGGTGAAGAAGTTTTTATGCTTCTGAGTCTGATCGAAGAAGATGACAAAATCCCGGTCACCGGTAAGGTTATCTGGGTAACGCCTCGTGCTGCTCAGGGTGGTCGCACGCCTGGTATCGGCATTCAGTTATCACAGGATGATGCTACGTTAGTTTCTAAGATAGAAACTTATGTTGCAGCTCAGCTGAATTCAGGTCGACGCACTAATACCATGTAATTCAGAGTTCCTTTCAATGTTTGTAGATTCTCACTGTCATCTGGACAGGCTAGACCTGTCTGCCCGAAATAATGAACTGACTTCCGTTATTGATGCTGCCGCTTCCCGAGATGTTTCTCGCATGCTCTGCGTGGCTATCGATATGGAGCAGTTGCCATATATGCTGCAAACCGTCAAACGTTTCGATAATGTCTATGCCTCCGTGGGCGTTCA
The DNA here is from genome assembly GCF_016592435.1 of Amphritea japonica ATCC BAA-1530. Classification (NCBI taxonomy): domain Bacteria; kingdom Pseudomonadati; phylum Pseudomonadota; class Gammaproteobacteria; order Oceanospirillales; family Oceanospirillaceae; genus Amphritea; species Amphritea japonica. Next base: position 1,825,601 of record NZ_AP014545.1, read on the forward strand.
TCCTTTACATGTAGCGGATGGGATTCCTGAACGTGCCTTCTTATTGGAGTATGCAGCAGACCCTAAAGTTGTTGCATTGGGGGAGACCGGGCTCGATTACTTTTATTCTCAGGATACGGTTGAACTGCAAAAAGAGAGTTTTATCCGTCATCTTCAGGCTTCAGCTGATACTCGATTGCCGGTTATTGTTCACACCCGGGATGCCCGTGAGGATACTATAAGTATTCTGCGACAGCATGCCGATCCTGAAGTGGGTGGTGTTCTTCATTGTTTTACTGAAAACTGGGAAATGGCGCGACAAGCGATGGATCTGAACTATATGATCTCGTTCTCGGGCATTATCACATTTCGCAATGCTGAAGCGTTACGCGAGGTTGTTCGCCAGGTGCCGATAGAGAGTATTCTTATTGAGACCGATGCGCCTTATCTCACTCCGGTTCCTTTTCGTGGCAAGCCTAATGAGCCCCAGTATGTTGTTGAAGTGGCCCAGTGTGTTGCTGATATTAAAGGGCTGCGCATTGAGGAAGTGGCCGAGATAACGACTAATAATTTTGATCGGCTTTTCAATAAAGCGGCGGCTAAGTGAATATGATTTACCCACCTTTGGACTATATTGAACCGGTTTTCAGGCCTCCCAGCGAAGCTAATTCGCTGATTTTACAAATCACCAATGGCTGTAGCTGGAACCTGTGTACTTACTGCGATATGTACACTGACCCTCAGAAAAAGTTCAGGCCAAAGAGCGAATCTCAGATAGTCGAAGAAATTATCCGCTGCTCAGAGCAGTTGCAGGGGGTACGTAGAGTTTTTCTGGGGGATGGCGATGCAATGGTGCTTTCCTTTAAACGTTTGAAAAAAATTCTTGAAGCTATTCGTACTTATTTGCCAGATGTAACCCGGGTGTCAGCATATGCTTTGCCTTCTAACCTTAAGAATAAAAGTGCAGAAGAACTCGGTGTATTGCGTGCGCTGGGTCTGACGCTTATCTATGTCGGTGCAGAAAGCGGGGATGACGAAGTGCTGGGTTATATTAAGAAAGGTGAAACCTATCTCAGTACAAGAGATGCGCTGTTAAAAGCTAAAGAGGGGGGAATTCGAACCTCTGTCATGCTAATAAATGGCCTGGGTGGTGTACGTTTTAGTGAGCAGCATGCGCTTTCTTCAGCACGCCTCATTAACGAGGTGAAGCCTGATTTCCTGTCGACACTTGTTTTATTTTCCAGAAGTGGTCATCAACGCTTAATTGAAGGCTATGGTGGGGATTTTACGCTGCTGACTCAGCGTCAGCTGTTTCAGGAGATGGAACTTCTGTTATCTGAGCTCAAGCTCGATAAAACCATATTTCGCAGTGATCATGCCTCTAATTTTCTGGTATTAAAGGGGGTTCTGAACAAGGATCTCGAGATGATGCTCGGACAGCTCAGAACGGCTATCGATACGCCAGAACGTATTATCCTTCGGCAGGAATCCTACAGAGGTTTGTAGGTTTTCACTCCCTTCTCAATACTGTTGTCAGTACTAAAGCCTGAGCCTGATTCATCAATTTGAAGTAGTTACAATATAAAAACTATGCTTTATACTTTCGTATTAGCTTGGCTAATAAGAATATAAAAATAATGAATAGGTGATAGAGCATGAGAAGGCCAGTTCGAATAGCGGTTACAGGCGCTGCGGGTGCCATTAGTTATAGTTTATTGTTTAAAATTGCTGCCGGCGAGATGATGGGCAGGGACCAGCCGGTCATTCTTCAGCTGATTGAGTTACCTGATGCGATGGAGTCCCTGCGCGGAGTGGCGATGGAGCTGGAAGATTGTGCTTATCCATTGCTGCACACGATTACATTGCATGACAATGTAGAAGAAGGCTTCAGCAATTGTCATTTTGCGCTGCTGGTTGGTGCCCGTCCCCGTGGTCCGGGTATGGAGCGCAGTGATTTGATTGAAGTAAATGCAGAGATATTTGCTCGTCAGGGTAAGGCGCTTAATGATTTTGCCAACCGTGACGTCAAGGTTCTGGTTACCGGTAATCCGGCTAATACGAACGCTCTCATTGCCAGTCGAAATGCACCGGATCTCAGTCCCTCTCAGTTTACCTGTCTGACACGTTTAGATCATAACCGTGCCAGAGGTATGCTTGCCAGTCAGTGCGGTGTGACCGCTCGTGATATTCAGAATATTATCATCTGGGGTAATCACTCTCCGACTCAGTATCCCGATCTTCACCATGCCACGGTGTTTGGTGTGCCTGCAATGGGGCAGATTGATACGGCCTGGTATCGGGATCAGTTTATTCCCCGGGTGCAAGAGCGCGGTAGTGAGATTATTAAGGCGCGGGGCTTGTCCAGCGCGGCCTCAGCAGCGCAGGCGATTGTTGATCAGATGCATAACTGGAGCCAGGGTACTGATCCGGGTGAGATCGTCAGTATGGGTATTCTCAGTGATGGTAGCTACGGCATTCAAAAGGGCGTTTTCTTCTCTTTTCCTGTGCGCTGTAATTACGGACGCTATCAGATCGTACATGGTCTTGATATTAGCGACTTCAGCCGTAAACAGCTGACAGCGACAGAACTCGAGTTACTGGAAGAGAAGTCGGTCGTTGAGCACCTGCTACCGAAAGAAACAGAAGCCTCGCATATGAACCTGACAATCTGCCTGAAATCCGGTGTAACTCTGTATGCAGATGGCTCTGGGCCCAGTGCGGAAAGCAAGTTTATGAATAACAACCGGGTGCTTTAAGTAGAAATTTTAGTTTCTATACTGTAATTATAATGCCCCGTCGGAGATACTCTGGCGGGGCATTTTTATTGGAGGTAATTAGCAGTGGTTGAGCTCATCAGCGTTAAAACCCAGGGACAGGGGCTGTACGAGTTTACGGATCAGCTACGACAGTTGGTCGCGAAAAGTGGTGTGGAAGAAGGGCTTTGCTCACTGTTGATTCAGCACACCAGCGCCAGCCTGACGATACAAGAAAATGCAGATCCCAGTGCTCAGTATGATCTGGAGCGTTGGTTAAATCGCCTTGTGCCCGAAGGGGATTCCCTTTATACCCATGTATTTGAGGGTAAAGACGATATGCCTGCGCACATAAAGTCAGCCTTAACCGCTACGACGCTATCGATACCGGTGAAGAATGGGCTGATGCTATTGGGGGTTTGGCAGGGTGTTTTCTGTTGGGAGCACCGCCATAGCGATCAGCTACGACGGATAGCAGTAAATATTAGTTAAACAGGCTCGGTCTGATGCTTACTGTGCTTCAGCAATGTGTAGCTTCATTCCAGCCAGCATTTTTTCCAGATCCAGCAGGATGATCAGCTGCTCTTCACGATAGCATACACCCTGTACAAACTGATGTTGCGTATCTTCATGCATGACGCCCGGTGCCCGGTCTGTTTCGCTATCCGGGAGGTTGAGAACTTCATCCACGCCATCGACCAGGATTCCCAGTACTTCCTGATCGTCAAATTCAACAACCATAATACGTGTATTATGATCGATCTCTTTATCCTCAAGCTTGAAAAGAGTTCTGGAGCTGATGACCGTTACAACGCTGCCGCGCAGATTAATAATTCCCAGAATTCCGTCAGGCGCACCAGGGACTGGTGTTATGTCGGTAAAGCGAAGGACTTCTTTTACCTGCATTACATCGACAGCATAGAGTTCGTCAGCAATGGTGAAGGTCGCCCATTTACGATAAATTTCAGTGTCGGCATTCTTTTTGTTTAACTCATAGCTATCTGAGCTTAGCTCAGCCTGAATCTGCTGTAATTGCGCTGCTGCGTCTTCAAGACCCATAGATCACTCTCTTTCTGCTATCAGTTTTATCCAGCGTAAGCTCTCTGCAGTGCTGGTCGAAGGGTTATATTCTAGGCTAGTAACACCGGAGTATCCCATATCATCAATGGCTTGAAAAATATTGCCGAAGTTTAGCTCCCCAGTTTGGGGTTCATGTCTTCCAGGGACATCAGCGAACTGAATATGCCCAATTTTATCAAGGTTGTTTTGGAGGGTGTTTATCAGATTTCCTTCCATAATCTGCATATGATAAATGTCATACTGGAGCTGGATATTTGGGTGGTCAACTTTTCTGAAAAGATCGAAAGCCTGAGCGCTGCTGCTGAGGAAAAAACCGGGGATGTCCTGGGTGTTTATCGCTTCAGTTAATAGCTGAATATCGGCTTGAGCAAAGGCTTCTGCGCAGAACCTAAGATTATCGATGAAGGTGTTTTCAATAATCTCAAGGCTATAACTTTCTGGAGATATACCCGATAATATATTGATATTTGAACACTTTAGTTCTTTTGCATACGAGATTGCCTGAGTAATGCCCTGACGGAACTCTTCGATTCGATCGGGTTGGCAGGCAATGCCTCTATCGCCGGTTTGCCAGTTACCGGCAGGTGCGTTTAGTAATATCAGCTGCTGATTATTTTGTTGCAGGAGGCTGGCGATCTGCGGGGCCGGAAGCTCATAGGGAAACTGAATTTCTACTTTTTGGAACCCCTGCTCGGCTGCCAGACTAAAGCGTTCGGCGAGCGGAACCTCGGTAAATAGCATGCTTAGATTAACGGCAAAATCAGGCATCACTATCTACCTTTGATGTTTCCTGTTCAGAGTAGGGGGAGCGGGTTGGTTTGTCAGAGATTTTACGGTTGCCGTTGAGCATCTCCAGTTGAAGTAGCAGGCCGCTGTGATCAACATTCTCGAACCCTTTGCTGACCAAGTCCTGATATTGATTAAAAGTTTGCTGTGTCAGCGGCAAGCTAAGCTCTTGAGCCCGGGCAGTATCAAGAATAGTGCGTAGATCTTTTAACTGAACTCTGGAGGTCGCACCCGGATTAAACTCGCGGTCAATCATTCTCTGTCCATGTAGCTCCAGAATGCGACTGCTGGCAAAACCGCCCATTAGTGCTTCACGTACTGCAGCTGGGTCAGCTCCGCCCTCAGCTGCCAGTAGAAGCGCTTCAGCGACCGCGCCAATGGTAATGCCTACTATGGCCTGGTTAGCGCATTTAGCTAATTGGCCTGCGCCTGCAGGGCCAATATAGGTTGCTTTTCCTAAGGCGGTAAAAATAGGTAGGACAGTGTCAAAGACGGCTTTGTCTCCACCGGCCATAATGGAAAGCGTTGCTTGCTCGGCGCCAACGGTTCCTCCTGAAACGGGGGCATCAAGGTAGTTAATACTTAAGGCGAGGCAGGCATGGTGGTGTTGCTTAGCCAGTTCAGGGGGGATTGAGCTCATATCGATGAGCGTGCTGCCGTGCTTGAAGCTTATATCGGCAGTTGAATCAAATAAAACCCGGTCAACAATGGGGCCGTTTTCAAGCATCGTAATGATAATGTCTGCATCGGCAACCGCTTCAGCGGCGCTGAATGCAAGGGTTGCGCCGTGGCTGAGGAGCGCTTCAGCCTTGCTTTGCGTGCGATTCCAAACGGTAAGTTGATACCCGGCTTGTAGAAGGTTGATGGCCATCGGGCGCCCCATCAGGCCTATTCCCAGAAACGCGATCTGCATGATGCTTATCTCTTATAAACAGTTAGTCGGTTTAGGTAGCCCGGCAATTTTACTGGCCAGTTTGGCTGGGCTGCCTGGGAATAATGACATCAAATAGATGCTTTTTCCTTTCTCTGCTCCCAGTTCTGCAGCAACGGCTTTCACCAAGGGGCGCATGGCCGGTGACATTTCAAATGTGTGATAAAACTGTCGTAAAACATTCAGGATCTCCCAATGAGCCTCGGTAAGTTGAACGCCTTCCTGCGAGGCTATCTGTTCAGCGGCATCCTGGCTCCAGTCATTCATATTTCGTAGAAAGCCTTCAGAGTCCACTGCAACAGCCTGACCCTTTACCAAAATATCGCTCATGCTAAAACCAACTCAGTACTTTAGTGTATCGACAGCTGAGCGTTACAAAGCCATCGTAATCGATAATGCCAAAATCCGGGTTAAGGGCTTTCAACCCCCGTGCGGATGCGTCTTCCTCCAGTAAATAGCACTGAATTGATGCTGGCAGGCGGGTGAATAGTTCTGCATAGCCTGGCATAGCGGCATAAACGCCATTTTCGATTAGCAGCAGGGCATCGCCATCTGAGAGTGACGCCAGACAGTCTTTGAGTGCGCCGCTTTCTGTGGGGGTTTTGTTGATCGTGTGCAGGGTCATATTAAAAGCTCAGGACTTGATCGTGTTGTTTAATCAGGGCGGCAATTTCGCTCTGATTAAGCGGTTTTATGTTTAGCTCTATATCGTCCGGGCGCAAAGCTCGTCGCTCTAACGCGTCGCTACATACGTAAAGCTGGTCAATATCGTACATCTCCAGCATCGCCAGATTGGCTGATAAATTCTTTTGGCCGATGCCTGAAGGGTTGTGTGCCGGTAATAGTTGCAGCACAGCGTCGTCCATAAATAACAGGCTCAAGGGCTGTTCAAACACAGAGATGGTTAGCGCTACATCTAATGCATCACGGGCAGCGCTGCTGCCATAAGGTGCTTTACGATTAATAACCAGGAATGATTTCTTTGTCTCGCTCATTATCAAGCTCCAAACGTTACAACGCGATCAGAGACAATGCCCGCTTCAACAAGCTGCCCCAGCCCGGATAATACAAAAGGGGAGGTAAGATTGTGTCCGCTTTTTTCATAGCGGCTGGCTTCACTTTCATCAAGAACGCCGCGTCTAACCGCAGCAGCGATGCATACGACCAGATCAAGGTTATGAGCCTGAGATAAGGCTGCCCACTCAGTGGGAATATTGGTTTCGTCCTGAGGCGGCGCAGCCAGTTCAGAGCCGTTGTGTACCGCGTCAGCGTAGAAAAACACCCGGTGTATCTGGTGCTCGAGTTTTAACAGGCTTTTGCAGTAACGCAGGGCGCTATCCGCCGCTTGTGAGCTATAGGGTGCGCCGGTAACAACAATAGAAAAAATCATAGTATTCTGTTTTCAGTTAACTAAAAAAGCCCTGCAATCTTATCAGGATTGCAGGGCTTTGTATGGTCTTTTCAGTCTGTGAAGTGCTTAGATTAAGCTTTCACATTACCGTTATATCAAAGACTTAGTCGTCGTTCAGGAAGCCAACCAGGCTCAGCAAATGGATGAACAAGTTGAAGATGCTGGTGTAGAGGCTTACGGTTGCCATAATGTAGTTAGTGTAGGTGCCGTTGACGATGTTGCTAGTGTCATACACGATGAAGCCAGCCATTAACAAGACGACAGCTGCAGAAAAGGCCAGGTGCAGCGCAGGAATGTGAACGCCGAAGAAAGGCAGGACAAGTAATGCCACCATCGCAATCATTACAACCATCATGCCTGCAGCCAGGAAGCCGCCCATGAAGCTGAAGTCTTTTTTGCTAGTCAGTACATAGGCAGAGAGGCCCAGGAAAGTGGCTGCAGTCATACCCATGGCTGTCATAACGATCTGGCCGCCATTAGCCATAGCAAGATAGCTGTTTAGAATAGGCCCTAATGCAAAGCCAAACAGCCCGGTAAATGCAAACACCAGTGGCAGTGCTGCAGCGCTATTCTGTTTCTTAGCGATGACAAAGGACAGAATAAAGCCAACAATCAGAGCGCCGATAGCGATTAGCATCGGTGGATTGATAATCATGGAAATGCCAGCGGTAACCGCACTGAATACCAGCGTCATCGCAAGCAGCATATAGGTATTACGAATTACCTTGTTGGTCGACAGTACAGATTCCTCTGAACGGACGGTCATTGTATCGATATTACGCATCTTATCCCTCTGAAAATTAAGGCGTTAGGTGCCAGTTAAAATTTTAGTTACTCTATATATATAGGTTTTTATCAGGATTTCAACCATACAGGCTATAGGTGATAATAAGTATGACTCGATCTGGATAAAGAGGTTCATAGGATATTCTGATGATTTATTGGTAAGCTTTGCGGCTTGATCAATCCAGATAAGTTAAAACGATGTATTCCCTCAACATCCTTTTTGAAGATGAGCACTATTTTGCTATCGATAAGCCAGCCGGTTTGTTGGTTCACCCCAGCCCCATAGAGCGTAGAGCTACCAATGCGATCGCGCTGATTCGAGAGCAGATGGGTATTAAAGCCTATACCGTTCACCGGCTGGATCGTCCGACATCCGGGGTGCTGATATTTGCTAAATCCTCAGAGGCAGCGAATAAGCTTAATCTTTGCTTTGCAGAGCGGCGGGTGCAGAAAACCTATCTCTGTGTTTGTCGCGGATATACAGAAGCGGAGGGGGTGGTAGATCATCCCCTGAAGGAGATCGTTGATAAGGTCTCTGATAAGAGAACGACCCTTGATAAACCAGCAAAAGAAGCGGTAAGTGAATATCGTCGATTAGGCACCGTTGAACTGCCAATGCCTGTAGGTAATTACGCCACTGCGCGCTACTCCCTGGTCGAGGTTAAGCCGAAAACAGGTCGTCAACATCAGATTCGTCGCCATCTAAAGCACCTTTTTCATCCTCTAGTCGGTGATACCAAGCATGGTGATGGGAAGCATAATACGTTGTTCCGGAATAATTTTGGTTTGGAGCGGCTGCTATTGATGGCAACTCAGCTGGCGTTTATTCATCCTTTCACCGGTCAGTCGGTTGTTATTGAGGCGCCGGTTACCGGATGGGTCGATCAATTATTCTCAGAGTTTGGCTGGCAGGGGCTCTATCCTGCGCCTGAAAACTTGCAGGATACTGAATTACCGCCACACTAAAGGTAAATCTCCAGACTGACATAAAGGGATGGACATGCCTGTGTTTTCGCTCAGACGCTGTATATTACTTGTGCTCTTACTGTTGCAGACCGTTGTAGTCGTCGCTGAACATAAGATGATGAATCTGGAAAAGGGTGTGCAAATACCGCAACCGGATTGGTTTAAAGATAGCTTTCTTGATATTGGAGAAGATCTTGAAGAGGCGGCTGATGAAAAGCGTAACCTGGTGCTTTACTTTCACCAGGCAGGTTGTCCCTATTGCTATAACCTGATTACACAGGTGTTTACTCATCCTGATGTAAATACGCGGATGCAGGAGCGGTATGATCTGGTAGCGCTGGATCTCTGGGGTGACAGAACAGTTACGCTGCCCGACGGTAGTGAGCTGACAGAAAAAACATTTGCGGTAAGATTGAAGGTGCAATATACACCGACACTCATCTTTCTGGATAGCGATGGTTCGCCGCAATTAAGAATCGATGGTTACCGTCCTGTTGATCTGTTTTTGAACCAGCTGGCGCAAATGGAGGGCAAGGCTCCGGCACAGGCAAAAGACTTGCAGACAAGTACAATCTCTTCGCAGAAGCTGAATATTCCGTCAGGCAGGCCTATAGCGTTACGGTTCATCGGTGAGGGCTGTTCCCATTGTCTTGAATTTGAAACCGATATTCTGAAACGCACAGACACTCTTCAGCAGCTCGACAAATTTTCATATTTAACCATTGATCTCAAAGCTAACCCGATAGTCATATTACCGGATGGTAGCCAGGTAACTGCAAAATCATGGGCCGCTAACCTGGGCTTGTCCTATTTTCCAGCCTGGTTGTTACTGGATGCAAACGGAGAAGAGAAGCTGCGTATTGATGCTTATGTCCGAGCTTTTCATTTCAATAGTGCATTAGAGTATGTTTCAAGCGGAGCTTATTTACGTGAGCCAGAATTTCAACGGTTTATAAATGAGCGAGGGGATCGGCTGAGGGCGAAAGGGCTTAAGTTTGAAATTCTTGAATAATATTTAGCCGAATTGGCGCTTTTCTGCTTTAGGACTATTGTCCAGCGGTACAAATTGCGTATCCTTAGCCCTTTATATCTCTAGTGATGGAATCACCCTGAATGATCAACAACACCTCCTTTTCTGAGCGACTTAAGGCTCAGTCAAATCAGCTTAAAATCGGTATCATCGGCGCTATGGATGAAGAGGTCGAACTGCTGAAAGAAACTTTGGAGGGACGACAGGAGCATACTGTTGCCGGTTACAGTATCTACACCGGCTCTATGCATGGAATTGAGGTGGTGCTGCTTAAGTCAGGCATTGGTAAAGTAAATGCCGCGATTGGAACGACTTTGATGCTTCAAGAGTTTCAACCCACCTGTGTGATTAATACCGGCTCGGCTGGCGGCTTTTCTGAAGAACTGGAAGTGGGAGATGTTGTTATCTCGACTGAAGTTCGTCATCACGACGTAGATGTGACTATATTTGGCTATGAGCATGGCCAGCTCCCAGGGTTGCCAGCAGCCTTTACTCCGGATGGTTTTTTGGCAGACGTCGCGCAGCGGTGTATTGCGCGTATGGAGGGCATTAAAACCGTGCAAGGTTTAATCGCCACCGGTGATTCTTTTATGAACTGCCCTGAGCGGGTAGCCAAAACCCGCGAGAACTTCCCTGCAATGAAAGCGGTAGAGATGGAAGCTGCGGCGATTGCTCAGACCTGCCACCAGTTTGATATCCCGTTTATTGTAATACGGTCGTTGTCTGACATTGCTGGCAAAGAATCAAACCTTTCTTTTGAACAGTTCTTAGTGGTTGCGGCCAAACATTCTGCAGAGATGGTGATGGCGATTGTTCAGACTATTTCTGATGAAGCGGCTTAACGTAAGAAGAGTTAAGCCAGCTCACCTCCAATAACATTTTAAAATAACGATAAAGAGCAACGGAAAATGACAAAATCTTTCTATCCACCGCTGCGCACTCTGATGGGCCCAGGTCCTTCAGATGTTAGCCCTCGGGTCCTGGCTGCACTGTCCCGTCCAACGATTGGCCACCTCGATCCAGAGTTTATTCGCATGATGGATGAAGTTAAGGAGATGCTGCAGTACGCGTTTAAAACCAGTAGCCCTTTAACAATGCCGATCTCAGCGCCAGGCTCTGCTGGTATGGAAGCCTGCTTTGTTAATCTGGTTGAGCCAGGCGATAAAGTGATCGTCTGTCAGAACGGTGTTTTCGGTGGGCGGATGAAAGAAAATGTCGAGCGTTTTGGTGGCATCGCAATCATGGTGGAAGACGAGTGGGGTACTCCCGTAGACCCGGCCAAGGTTGAAGCCGCGTTTGCAGCCAATAGCGATGTTAAGTTACTGGCCTTTGTGCATGCGGAAACCTCGACAGGCGTTTTGTCTGATGCCAAAAGTCTGTGTCAGATCGCTCAGAATAACGGCGCTTTGACCATCGTTGATACGGTGACTTCGCTAGGGGGTTCTGAGCTGGATGTGGAAGGCTGGGGCATCGATGCAGTGTACTCCGGCACACAGAAGTGCTTGTCTTGCCCTCCTGGAATATCACCTGTCAGCTTCAGTCAGCGGGCTGTTGAAGTGATAGAGCAGCGTGAATCTAAAACACCCAGCTGGTTCCTCGATCAGAAATTAGTCATGGGTTACTGGGGCGGGGGTGCTAAACGCGCTTATCATCACACGGCGCCGGTGAACTCTCTTTACGCATTCCATGAGTCGTTGGTGATGTTAGAAGAGGAAGGTTTGGAAAATGCCTGGGCACGTCATCAATTCCACCACAGCGCTTTGCGTGCAGGCCTGGAAGCGATGGGTATTGGCTTTCTGGTAGAAGAGGCCTATCGTTTGCCGCAGCTTAACTCAGTGTTCGTACCTGAAGGCGTTGATGAAGCTGAAGTGCGAAGTAAGCTATTGGCTAACTACAATCTGGAAATCGGCGCGGGTTTAGGCGCCTTAGCGGGTAAGGTTTGGCGTATCGGTCTGATGGGCTCAGCCTGTAATAAGCAGAATGTACTGCTGTGCCTGAGTGCGTTGGAAAACACACTGTCGGCAATGGGTGCGAACATCACCAAAGACCGGGCGATAGCGGCGGCAGAAGCGGTTTATTCAAGCTAATCGCTAGCTAATTGTCAGAAAAAAGGGCTATTGGATAGCCCTTTTTTTGCGCCTTTTATTAACGCTATTCTTTAGGTTGATCAATCAGCGCCTGCAAGGCCTTTACGTTATCGGGGTGATCCCATTCGCGGGAGCCGACAATTGTTTCGATCAGCTGTCCTTTCGTATCTAAAAGAAAACTGGAAGGCATGCCCTGGATTTTCAGATCAGCAAAGGCACGGCCCATGTCATCAAGGTAAACGGGGAGCTCGAATTCAAAACTTTGTTCCATCAGAAAGCTTTCTACCGTGGTCGCACTCTGGCCCATATTGATAGCAATTATTTGAAATTTCTCTGGATCAAATTGCTGTTGTAAGTGCTGCATCGAGGGCATCTCTTTTATGCAGGGTGGGCACCAGGTAGCCCAGAAATTAACCAGAACTACGCCGCCTTTATAGGTGTTTAGATCGGCGCTACTGCCTTCTATATCAGTCACTTGAAGCTTGTCATAAAAACTGTCTGATGCAGACGCTGTGTTTACTAAAGCGCATAAAATAATTAATAGCGTTGCGGTGCAGAATTGTTGCATGCTTTTTTGAAATGTTTTTAATGGCATCACAGGGCCCTGAAAAATAGTGGTGTTTCTAGACTATTCATAGCATAGAATACTCTGATGATAACAACAGTCAGCCTCTGGGTGGAGTAGGAAACGTATGAAAGTTGCATTTATCGGTCTGGGCGTGATGGGCTATCCGATGGCAGGTCACCTGGCGCAAGCCGGACACGAAGTCACCGTTTATAACCGAACAGCGGCGAAAGCAGAGCAGTGGTGTCAGGCTTACAAAGGCAACAGTGCTGTAACGCCAGCCGAAGCTGCCCGTGATGCAGAGATCATCTTTACCTGTGTTGGTAATGACGATGATCTTCGTCAGGTCGTGACTGGCGCACAGGGTGTTTTCAGTTCTATGGCATCAACTGCAGTGTTGGTTGATCACACTACGGCTTCAGCAAAAGTGGCCCGTGAACTGGCAGAGGCTGCTTCTGATCAGGGTTTTGGTTTTCTTGATGCCCCGGTTTCCGGTGGTCAGGCAGGCGCTGAGAATGGTGTGCTGAGTATTATGATCGGTGGTGAAGCGTCAACTTATGAACTTGTGGCCCCGGTAATTGATTGTTATGCAAAATCGGCAAAACTACTGGGGCCAGCCGGTAGTGGTCAGCTGGCTAAAATGGTTAATCAGATCTGCATCGCTGGTTTGGTACAAGGTCTTGCGGAAGGGGTGCATTTTGCCAAGCAGGCGGGTTTGGATGCTTCAGCGGTGTTTGATGTCATTCAGCATGGTGCGGCAGGCTCCTGGCAGATGGTTAACCGTCATCAAACGATGATAGAGGACGAGTTTGATTTTGGTTTTGCTGTCGACTGGATGCGCAAGGATCTGAATATCACTCTTGATGAGGCGCGCACTAATGGCGCTCAGTTACCTGTGACAGCGCTGGTTGATCAGTTTTATGCAGAGGTACAGAAGTTAGGAGGAAATCGCTGGGATACCTCCAGTTTAGTTAAGCGCCTGGAACAATAAGCACAGAATTAAGCACGCAATGGTGAGTTCCCCTTTGCGTGAAATTTTTTAATACGCCTTTAGGGCTATTGTGCCTGAGGGCGAATACTCTATAATCGCGCCTTATAACTAATTATGATAAAAACCACATATAACATCCGTATTTATAATTACGGAGACGAGTGAGGATAGTTCTATGGCCGATAAGTATACAATGATCTCTTTTGCGCCAAGCGTAGCGCTTGTTGGGATAATGGTAGTAGGTAGCTTTGTTGCAATCCATTACCTGCGTAAGTGCATTGCAAAAGATGCTGCTAAAGCTTCTCAAAGCGCAAAATAAGTTTGATCAGATTTAAAAAGCAGCCTTTATGGCTGCTTTTTTTATGTCTGTAGGTTCCAGTTATCCTGAACGATAAAGCCCCGATCGGCTTCCAGCCATAATCGCTTAAGCTCATCATACTCCAACCGGGCAACCAGCAAAGGAGTCGTAATACTTGCGGTAGTATTGGCCAATTCAGTAAAAGAGATGGTTTCCTGGAAGTTACACTGGGCCAGAGCCAGCCAGCGGGGCTTCATCAGAACCACATAACGGCTGGTTTGGTTAAGTGACTCAACAGCATTGTCACGAATCCACCATCCTCGCAGATGGTGTGGGCTGACAGGTGAGGGGGCCTGAAAATCTTGCCATTGTTGGTGTGGGTAAAAAAGATAACCGCGTAATAAGATTGAACGCTCATCAGGCAGCAGGTCCAGTGCGATAGCCTGGTCTTTGCCGGCTGCTGTATTTGATAGATTGATTTGATGAGTGGTTAAACGCTGCCATTTACGGTCCAGGCGATCTGAGCAATTGGGGCCGATAAAGTCTTCAAGTCGGCAGTTGTCCGGGGCTTCAGATGTACATAAATAGTATTTAACAGCGGTTTCCAGATGGATTTTTTTACCATCCATTAGTGCCAACAGAAAATCGTATTCGCCAACGGTTGTCTTGTCTCTGGATACTTGTATATTGCTTTTTATATCAGAAGGTTGGATGAATAACTTAAGGTATAGCCTCACTAAATCTTCAAAATAATACCCCAGTCTGAAGCGTGCTTGTTGGCGTAGTTTATTGAGTAATTGTTCGGGGTTCTGATCGAGGAACTCAAGCTGCTCTTCGATCTCAGGTGTATCAAGCAGCCAGTCCACAGATAGACTGCTGGGCAGCTCCATAAGGGAGGGGCTGTATAAGAGCCAAAACAGATCGCGAACGATCTCTTGTTGATAAATGGTGCCTGCATCCAGAGGATTGTCAGAGCAAAGTTCAGACTGTCTACTCATACCATTCTGCGCATAAAGCATAGGTTCACATTGCTGCCAAAAGCTCATACAGTAATACAATATTTGTAACTTTACTCCACTTTTACCGGGATGTCTCATGGCTTCAAAAAATCGCGTAACAGAATACAAAGTGCCATTAAGTGAGCAAGACCGTCATCCTATGATGGGTGAATCGGATATTAATACTATTTTGCTCAACGGCGCGCAGATCGCTTTAACCAAATTGAAACGGGCGCAGAGCTTTAATGCGCGGTTGTATTATTATGCAGAAATTAGTGTCTTTTTAGAGGTTAGCCTGTCCCGTGGTGCAGGAATCTCAGATAGCACCAGGAAGCAGCTGGAAGTCATTCATAAAGAGGCTACACATATCCATATGGATGCGAATAAGTTATTGAATATCCTTGAGGTCTAGAACAGCGCGCAGTTAGAATAGCCCGATGAATGAGACCCCAGACAACGACTCCCTGACTGAACTGCATAAACAAGATGCACCAGGCTCCTTAGCTGTATTTGATAGCAAGGGGTTCCTCTCCCGATTAACCCGCAGGCCGGGTATCTATCAGATGTTCAATGCTAAAGGAGAGATTCTTTATGTCGGCAAAGCTAAAAATCTAAAGAACCGGGTCAGCAGTTATTTCCGGGGTACCGGGTTGAACACTAAGACCCTGGCTCTGGTGAGCCGGATTGCCGATATACAAGTAACGGTGACTAATAGCGAAACTGAAGCGCTGTTATTAGAACAAAATCTGATTAAAACGAATCGTCCACCCTACAATATTCTTCTAAGGGATGATAAATCCTACCCTTATATCTTCGTATCGACCGGGCAGGAATATCCTGCAGTACGGTTTCATCGGGGAGCCAAACGACAGAAGGGGCGTTATTTTGGTCCGTTTCCCAGCAGTGGTGCGGTACGCGATAGCCTCGCTATTATGCAGAAGGTGTTTCGTATTCGGCAGTGCGAAGAGAGTTTCTTCAAAAACCGGTCTCGCCCCTGTCTGCAATATCAGATAAAGCGATGCAGT
Organism: Amphritea japonica ATCC BAA-1530; assembly: GCF_016592435.1. Classification (NCBI taxonomy): domain Bacteria; kingdom Pseudomonadati; phylum Pseudomonadota; class Gammaproteobacteria; order Oceanospirillales; family Oceanospirillaceae; genus Amphritea; species Amphritea japonica. Next base: position 1,841,287 of record NZ_AP014545.1, read on the forward strand.
GCCCCTTGTGTGGGGATTCCCAGCCCTGAGGTGTATCAAACCGATATACGCCACGCCATGATGTTCCTTGAAGGAAAGAACAGTACCATCATGACGGAGCTGGCCGAGCAGATGGAAAGCGCTTCAATGTCCCTTAATTTTGAAGATGCGGCCATTTATAGAGATCAGATTTCCAGCTTACAGCAGGTCCAGGAACAGCAGCATATCAGTGGCGCCAGTGGTGATGCAGATGTGATTGGCTGTGCTCATCAGTCCGGTGCAGTGTGTATACATATGTTATTTGTCCGGGGAGGGCGCGTTATTGGTAGTAAAGTCTATCATCCGCGGTTTGGTATCGAAGAAACAACCCCTGAGTTGCTCTCTGCATTTATCGCGCAGTGGTATCTGGGTAGCGGCCGGGAAATACCTCCGGTCCTGATTACTGTCGAAGAAACGGCTGATCGTGAAGTCCTGGAAGAGGCGTTGGCAGAGCGGAGTGGGCGTAAGGTTGTATTGGTCAACCGGGTGCGTTCTGACAAAGCGGGATGGCAAAAGCTGGCACAAACCAATGCAGAGCAGAATCTGCAAAGCCATCTGGCCAGCAAGCAGAATACTTATAACCGTTACCTGGCGCTTCAGGGTGCCTTACAGTTGGATACCGTGCCTCAGCGGATGGAATGCTTTGATATCAGTCATAGTTCGGGTGAGGCTACCGTAGCGTCCTGCGTGGTTTTTGATCGTAATGGCCCGTTAAAATCGGACTACCGGCACTTTAATATTGAAGATATAACTGGCGGCGATGATTACGCTGCAATGCATCAGGCGCTTAGTCGCCGCTATACGCGTCTTAAAAAAGGAGAGGGTAAGCTGCCTGATATTCTTCTGATTGATGGCGGTAAAGGGCAGGTGACTCAGGCGGTTGAAGTGCTGTCAGAGCTACAGATTAATGAAGTGCTTATTATCGGTGTAGCTAAAGGCAGCGATCGTAAAGCGGGCCTTGAGACCTTAATTATCGGCGATACCGGCACGGAAGTTGTTTTACGTTCTGACTCTCCAGCGCTTCATCTGATACAGTATATTCGTGATGAGGCTCATCGATTTGCCATTACCGGTCATCGAGCCCGGCGAGGCAAGGCCCGGCGTAAGTCATCACTTGAGGGAATTCCCGGAGTGGGTCCAAAGCGGCGCAGAGAGTTGCTTAAACATTTTGGCAGTGTGCAGTCTATTGAGACGGCAAGTGTTGAAGAAATTGGAAAAGTCTCTACTATAAGCCGCAAAATTGCAGAAGATATATATGCTACTCTGCATCCGGACCCATAACTGCAGCAATGAGGCTGTTAATTGTCCCGTTGTCACAGGAAAATTGTACGTCGATGAAAATACCTAACATTCTGACTCTACTGCGTATCTTCTTGATTCCTGTATGTGTTGTTGTTTATTACCTTCCTTATGCCTGGGGGCCTATGGCCGCTGCCGCAGTGTTTGCATTTGCAGCAGTGACAGACTGGTTTGATGGTTACCTGGCGCGTAAGCTCGATCAGGCTTCACCTTTTGGGGCCTTTCTGGACCCGGTTGCTGATAAGTTACTGGTGGCGACAGCGTTGGTAATGCTGATTGATACCTACTCTGTTTTTTGGATAACGATACCCGCAGGCGTCATTATTGGTCGTGAGATTGTTATTTCAGCGCTTCGCGAATGGATGGCTGAATTGGGAAAGCGGGCTAATATAGCTGTTTCGTACATTGGCAAGCTTAAGACAGCGCTGCAGATGCTATCGATCTTTATTATGCTGGGTGCTGTGCCTTATACGGTTGTTTCCTGGGTTGGCATTGGAGCGCTGTACCTCGCATCAGTTCTGACGCTCTGGTCGATGTATGTCTATCTGAAAGCGGCCTGGCCAGACCTGACTGACGATATTTGATTAATCGTTATACAGATCTAACTTATTAATCTGATTGCACTTTTTTCCTGCGGAAAAGTTGTTGACATAAAAGGTGAGCTGTCTATAATACGCACCACTTCTTACGAAGTAGGCGGAATTAGCTCAGTTGGTAGAGCGGAACCTTGCCAAGGTTCAGGTCGTCGGTTCGAGCCCGATATTCCGCTCCAATAGTTTTATTATTTGATATTAAAACTAATTCGTAAGTAAGTTGTTCTTTAGGCGCGGTGGCAGAGTGGTCATGCAGCGGACTGCAACTCCGTGAACGCCGGTTCGATTCCGACCCGCGCCTCCATATTTCTGCCCGGATGATGGAATCGGTAGACATAGGAGACTTAAAATCTCCCGAAGGAAACTTCGTGCCGGTTCAAGTCCGGCTCCGGGCACCATTTATAGATAATCATCTATACTCTGTAAGACAAACAAAGCGGAATTAGCTCAGTTGGTAGAGCGGAACCTTGCCAAGGTTCAGGTCGTCGGTTCGAGCCCGATATTCCGCTCCAGTCTTAACTCTCTGTACGTAGCTTTACCTCTCCTCTTTAAAGAGCGCCAGTGTGGTATCCAGCATACGATTGGAAAACCCCCACTCATTGTCGTACCAGGCAAATACCTTAACTACTCCGCTCATAACCCGTGTTTGTGTGCTGTCAAAGATTGATGAGGCAGGGTGATGGTTAAAATCGACTGAAACAAGCGGTAGCTCATTATATTCAAGAATATTCTTCAGGCTGCCCTTTGATGCCTCCAGCATCAGTTGATTGATCTCTTCGACAGAGGTTGTTCTGCTGGGTGTAAAGCAGAGATCGACCAGGGATACATTGGCCGTCGGTACTCTTACTGCCATACCGGTCAGTTTGCCTTTTAGTTCTGGCATCACAAGACCGACTGCTTCGGCGGCTCCTGTTCGGGTCGGAATCATTGATAGCGCCGCTGCCCGGGCTCTATAGATGTCATTGGTGTAAGCGTCGGAGAGGTGCTGATCATTAGTGTAAGCGTGAATAGTGGTCATGATCCCTTCGGTAATACCAATGTTGTCATTGAGTACTTTTGCAACGGGAGCCAGGCAGTTGGTGGTACAGGAGGCGTTAGAGATTATCTGATGGTCTGGCTTGAGCTCAGCGTGGTTAACCCCGTATACAATGGTGGCATCTGCATTCTTTGCGGGCGCCGAAACGAGGACTCGCTTAGCGCCTTGCTCGAGATGAACTGCTGCGGCCTCACGGCTAGTGAAGTGGCCAGTGCATTCGTACACGATGTCGATATTCATTTCGCCCCAGGGTAGCGCGTGCGGGTCTGCCTCGCTTAATATTCTGATCTTATCTCCAGCAACTTCCATGACATCCTGGTTAGCGCTAACGGGAAAGTTAAAGTGTCCGTGTACGCTATCGAACTCTGTAAGGTGGGCGTTGACGCGACTATCCCCCAAATCGTTAATAGCGACTATTTCAATGGCCTGATTTTTACCTGATTCGTATAGGGCGCGCAGTATATTACGACCTATACGACCATAACCGTTGATAGCGACTCTGATAGGCATGGCGTTCTCCTTGTGATACGGGACTCTGTATTCAGCATAAAGTGATATTGAATGAAAACAAAGCGTTATCCTATGCATGTTAAGCGCTGCAGCCTCTCAGGCGGGGATACGTCTGTATTTCATATTTTGTACTAAATATGTATTATGTATTATTAATATCATTCTGAAGCGGTGTTATCCATATTATGACAACGTATGAAAAGGTTTTAGAAGTTGCTGATAGCTTATTAGCACAGGGTAAGAAGCCGACCCAGCAGATGGTTAGAAATGAGTTAGGAACAGGTAGCCTGACAACCATCAATAAAGCGCTGAATGACTGGTGGCAGGGTTTGGGGCAGCGCTTGCTTGAAAAGGGAAAGCGGCCGGATATACCTGAGCCGGTGTTTGATAGTGCGAATGCGTTGTGGCAGCAGGCGTTAGCCTATGCAGAGCATCAGTTAAGTGATCAGCGTGTACAGCTGGAGCAGCGATACCTGGTGATGAAAGAGGAGCTTGATGGGCAAAATTCGGTAGAGCGTGAAGATGTGCGGAGATTGCAGGATTTGTCCGATCGGCTCCTGACTGAGAACCAGCGCTTCCTGGAGAATATTTCTGAGCTACAGAAAAAACAGCTGGCTCAGGAAGAGAGAGAGATGCGTCTGGAAGCGGAAAATCGTGATTATCGTCGCAAGGTAAAAGAGTATGAGATAGCGCTTAAACAACTAGAACAGGGTAGTGGCGCTAATCAGCAACAAGAATTACTGGAATATCAGCATAAAAATCAGTACCTTGAAGGGGAGTCCTCAAGGCTGGAAAAGCATGCTCAGGGCTTGCTTGATGAAAATCGGCAATTGAAAGAGAGGTTTTTCGAGGTAGAGCGGCAGGCGATGAAAGAGAAGCATCAGCTGGAGCAGGTAATAAGTCAGCAAGATCTTCGATATCGTGAGCTGGAGCAGCGCCTCAGTAAGGACGCTGCAGCCCCTCTAATTGAAGCGCGACTGGGTGAAAAAGATCGTGAAATTGAACGACTTCATAATCTTTTGCAAAACTTTAACTTTAAGACCTAACTAATTGAATAATTGAGACTATGGATACTTATCTTGATAACGGTTCTGCATATGAAGATATTCTTTCAGGGATTCAGGAATGCGATCCCAGGGGTGCTGTTTGCTGCACCGATGAGACTGTTTTTTCGTTAGCGAAGGTGGTTCTTGTTAAAGAAAAAATCCCCGGGATTACTTTGCAGCTGGTCGATGAGCAGGGTTATGCCATTCGCCAGGTAAGCAGTAAAAAGCCATCTCAGGACCGGCCCAGTGATAGCCATCTTAGCACCCGTCAGACAGCGGTCATTCGTGCGCTTGAAAAAGTCATGTCGCATTGCCGAAAAGAGGGGATTCAGCTTATAGGTTATAGTGATGAGCTGGTTGCTATGCCGGTTGTTGTACGGCCAGATGATGTTTCGCCAGCGGTCGCCTTAGATGTTGAAACCCATGGGGTTTATCGGGGGGCGGACAGTTTAATAAATACTGACAGTGATCAAGCGTAGTTGATTACTCCTCTTACGCGGCTAAAGTAGTCGCTGTAATCCCATCCATCGACCGGTATAATTGCTCAACCTCAACGTTTTTCAAATGGAACTGAATTGTTTATGAGTACGATCAAGGTATTGCTGGTTGATGACCATCCGGTTGTCAGGGCAGGCTTTCAGCGCCTGCTTGATAATGATAGCCGGATAGATATCGTTGCTGAAGCCAGTAGCGCTCAGGAAGCCATAGATAAATATTTTTCAGTTCATCCAGATGTTGTCATCATGGATCTTTCCATGCCGACTGATACCGCTGAGAATGATGCTGCACAAGCATACGGAGGGCTGGAAGCTATTCGTATTATTCGTGCTAAAGACTCAGAAGCCAAAGTGCTTGTGCTCACCGTGATGGAGAGCGAGCCTTTTCCTGCACATGTAGTGCAAGCGGGTGCGTCGGGTTATCTAACTAAACGTTGCGCGCCTGACGAGCTTCTTAAGGCTGTTTATGAGGTTTCAGAAGGGCGTACGTACTACGCTGAGAGCATTCGTGAAATGCTGGCTCCCGGCGCCTCTGATAGCAGCTCTCCTTTTAATAAGCTCACCAAACGTGAATTTCAGATTTTTTCCTGCCTGGCTGAAGGCCAGACCGTTGCCTCCATTGCTGAAATGATGTTCTTAAGCCCTAAAACAGTTCATGCTCATCGCGCCAATATCATGCGCAAACTGAGTATTAATAATAATTCTGAACTTGTACATATCGCTATTCGTCATAATATTGTACAAGCCTGAATAATTTAAGTTCGGGCGGTTAATTGCGCACAGCGCATACAATATGAGGCAGAGCCAATGTACGATCAGGATCAGTCCGAACTTATTATTGAAGCTGACTTTATCTGGCGTGAAATTAATGTCGGTGATCAAATCTATCTGGATGCTGACTTCTATGTTGGCAATCGTCGGTCTTTGTGCAAAGGGGCGCCATACCAGGTATTGGCTAAGATCGATAAAACCTGCGGCGCTCAGGAACTGATTGTTCAGTCCTATGAAACCAAAGAACTGATTGCTGTATCGCCATACCTGGTGTGCAGTTACGAGTGTCCTGAACAGCCCATCCTTATCTCCTGAATATTCCATAATATCGAGTCGTTACTTACTTCGTTTCCTCAGCCTGGTCTGTCTTATTCAATGCTTTTGTGTCGGGCAGGTGATCATTCCTCCTTACAGAAAAGATCCCGTGCGGAGAGTTATCTCTGGCTATGGTTACCGCCAAAACCTTCAAACAATTGACGTAGCGCACGCTATTAAATCTCTAATCGAGTAAAAACGTAGTAAGTCATCGCTTTCATTATGAAGCCTGAGTTCTGTAATTATTTATAATTATATAACTACGCATAATGATCCGTTGATTATGTTATGCATCCGCAGACAAAAAAAACCCCGTAGAATCATTCTCTTACGGGGTTTTTCTTTATACATAATCTGGGATTATGCGTCAGTTCAATTCATGTGAATGCCCGACGCGTGAGAATGGAAGAACGCTTTTATCTTCTGTTCGCAACTCGTCCAACAACCGAAGGGCGTTAGGCAAGCGCAGCGCGCAGCGAAGCGTAGAAGTGCAGGTTCTGTAATACTGCACTTTTGTCTCACTTTTGATACTACCTGCCTTTATTTTTTGCCGCGTAAACCTTGTATTCTTCCTCTGATATTTCCTCTAATCCCTTAAGAATCAATATCTTAAGAACTTCTGTGTCTTTGAATGCAACCTGAGAGCTGACTACCGCCCTTACGGTTTCCTTTTCGACTTTTCTCCATGTGTTGTCATCAATATGTTTTGTTGGCATTTCGTTCTGCTCTTCATGGTATTTGATTCAATTATAAGGCTTATATTCTTTATTACTTGACAATTAGATTCTAAGAAACTTAGAATTGCTTTAAATATAAATTCTTAGAAACTTAGATATGATTGATTGGGTCACAGGAAAGTTACCTTGCCTTCATGCTCCACTGAAGTCGGGCTCTGTTATGAAGGTTTCACCAGAAGGTGAAGTTGAATGGTCTACTTTGTTGCGTGTGGCTATCACTGGTTCTTTCGAGTCTTCAATTAATGTTAAGTCTTTAGGTAGTGATGGTCAGGGTCATGCTGAGTTTTTACACGTTGATGGTAACCCTACTAAGTTCGTCCAGGGTCATAACGTTTTTGGCACTGATGACATATCAGAAATAACTTACATGGCCGCGCACCGCATCGTTTCTTTTCTGATTGAGAGTGGGGCGGCTTCAGTATTTCTCTCTAATTCGATGGATTACCCGGCTATTTCAAATGGTGATTTTGAGATAGATCGAATTGATATTAATTATATGTTTGAGCTTCCTTCTCGGTCTGATGTGAACGCTTGGCTTAGAGCTGCTGAGTACAACAGCCATACACGCCATGGCAGGGCGGTTAATAGTAAAGGGACGGTTTACTGGGGTAAGAATTCTCGTCGATGGTCGTTGAAAGCTTATTGCAAAGCAGCTGAGATCGAAGGCGGTAAAAAGCATCGTTTACCTGAAGGCGATCGTTTTACGAAACTAAAAGATTGGGTACAGAATAAGCTGAGATTAGAGCTAACCCTTAGACAATTGGAATTGAGAAAGCTTGGGATTGTAAAGGCGAAAGATCTCCGTCCTGAGCGTGTAAAAGAGATATACAACGAGTATATCGGGAGATTAGAGATGGGCGAGAAAGTAATTCTAAATGACGAAGAGTCGCTGGCTATTCCTCGGTCTGCTCGTTGTACTTATTTGATGTGGAAGCAGGGCATGGTGCCTTTTGACATGCTTCCTAAACCTACTTTTTATCGACACCGCAAACAGCTTTTAGAGCATGGCGTTGATATATCGAACCCGCCTCCAGTAGCTGCTTCAAGCAACGTTGTACCGATGCTTAAGGTTCTGGAAGCAAAACCCGTTGAGATTCCTCAGTGGGCCTACGATCAGCGACTGATTGCAGTTGCGTAATTACATGGTGAATGACATGGCGAAATTTGAAGGGTTTTATCTGGCTGGCACGTTACAGGGTTTTAAGAGCACTCCGTGGTCTTCTGATCCGACTAAATTTAATCATCGTGTTGGTATTGCTCGTACTTATGAGGACGACTGGGGCAATGCTCAAACTGATGTAACAGAGGTTGATGTCAGTCTTGATGACGTTCAGGTCATTCAAAAGCAATGTGACATTCTCAAAGGTCAGGATGTCATTGTCCGTGTAGTGCCGAGTGCCCGAAAGGGCGGTAAGACTGGAGCGTGGTTATCTGTATTCATCCCTAAAGGTGAAAAGATTTTGCCACAGTCAAAGCCTGAAACAGCACGTCAGGCAGGTTGATTTTATGCGTAACTTGGCTTTTTTTCTCGGTGGGTTTCTCTTCATAACTTTGGTGGCTTTGGCTCCAGAGGCTTTTGCGGTTACATCGGCTCAAAACCAAGTTATTGCCGATAAACAGACTGCTGATATCTCGGCGGTTCTTTGGGATATTTACCTCTTGATGGTTGCCGGTGTTTGTATCTTGGCTTTTGGATTGGGGTTTATAGGAGGTCAGCAAAGATGAATCCAATATATGTTTTTGGTGTCGCTACATTGTGTTGGTTTGCTGGTTATAAGTTAGGCATCTTTTTACTTCAATTTAAACGTATGGGGCAGGGGCTCTGATTATGAAAACTAAAAATATGTTTGGTATTTTGCGCTCAAAAGGCTTGAGCATGAAGAATGCAGCAATGGGATCTGTTGCTGGCTTAGCTGTTATGTCTGGTTCAGCGAATGCGGCCGTTCCAACTGAAATTACAGATGCTATTATTGCATTTGTTGCTGATGCGTTGCTGTTATTGGCGGCTGTCGGTGGTGGTGCGGTGTCTATTATGGCCGTTGCTATGTTGTGGAATCTTGGCCTTGCGCTGGTTCCTAAGTTCCTTAAACGTGGTGCGCGCGCGTAAAGGGGGCTTTTAGCTATGAAAAAGGCGATCTTAGTCATGGCGGCTTTGGTCGCCTTTTCTGTTTCTGGTCTATCGAACGCGGCTTCTGAATATGATGCTTATAAAGATTGGGTTCAGGGGGATCCTGATTACTGGGCAAAAGGTGGTAAGACAAAGCGGGTAGCGGTTCAAATGAAAAAGGGAACAGGTGATCTTGTTGATCTTAGAACGCTTGGTCGCGGCGGCGTGCCAGGCGCATTGTTTGCAGCGGGTACTTATGGTGCTTCATTGATTTGGAAAGACGAATTAAAGGAGTTAGAAGAAAAGTCTTTATTCGAATTGTTCATGGGTGATAATGCTCCAGCTGATGTGTTAATTGATGACGGTACTTATGTTGAGGGGCGCTATTGGTATCATTCTAATAGTGGTAAAACAGGCCCGACATTGAGTTCGATCTGTGGCGTAACTGAGAGGGTAGCTAATGGTCGTTGTGAGACTTTAAGTTGGGGAAATTGGATCAATCCCGGATATTCTCATCAATATTTTTGTAGTGGTCAGCCAGCACCTTCAGGTTGTTCGCAAACTACTCAGGAGTTATTTGGTGTCGATCCGTCTGCAATTAATTTAAAAGATGGACGGATTGTTCCTTTAGATACGTCTTTAACTTTTCCATATAACAATGGTCTTTCAGTTTTTACAAATGATGAAGGTGAAACGGTAATAATTACTGCTGAACCTAATTCGCTTGGTGGTATAGATATTACTAATGAACGTACAACTGAAAATGCTGAAGGCGAAGAGGTTATCCAGCAATCAAAATTAGTCCTTGATGCTGATGGGATGATTGTAAATGTTTCTACTGGGCCGGTAACGCCTACGGTTAATATTGCTAATCCTGTTAATGTGAATCTTGAATTTCCAGATGATTATGCGCGCGAAAATACGCTTCAAGAAATACGAGATACTTTAAACACTGTTCCTGAAATTCCTGCGCCAAATCATGCGCCGGTTATTGATGAGATTAAAAAGGTTGAGGATTCGATAAAAGATACTGAGCCGCTATTGCCTTCGTTGCCTTCTTTGCCGGTTGCTTTTGGTGGTTCAGAATCTTGTAGCGGTATAAGAATTATTGTTCCGTTCGGTTCAATTTATACCTTTGATGAAACGTTCGATAAGCATTGCGATATTGCGCGTGACATTATTAATCCGTTTTGTACCTGGCTCTTTGGTGTGCTGACAGCTTTTTTACTGCTGGACGGTTTATAGAGAAGAAACAACGAGGTCGTTCTAATGCCGATTTTGGTTGCTTTATTCACAACGGGCTTTACTTCTGTCTTTGCTTTCATTGCTGCAAAAGTAGGGGCTAAGTTTGCCTTATTGGTCGTTCTTGTTGGTGTTTACGTTTCATCAGCCGCGGCATTTCTTGCGGTGATTAATATTCTGATTGGTTCATTGGTCACGGCTCTTCCGAGTTTTGTTGCCGATATCTTTTCGATGCTACCCACCAACACCGATGAGTGCATCGCTATTTGCGTATCAGCGGAAGCGGCGGCATATGTCTATCGACAGGTTGTTATTGTCGCTTCTATTAAATCGCGTTTATAAATCATTTATCGACTCACTGGACCTCCGGGCCAGTGCGTTGATAAAGGAGTAACTTTATGCCTAATTATGTTGTCACTGGTCCTCTGGGATCGGGCAAGGGTATCGCTTGCATGAACCGCATTCAGCAAGCGCTTTTTGAGGGAAGACGGATAGCCACCAATTTAGATATCTGGCCAGAAAACCTTGGCTTATCTGATTTCAATAAAGACGCTTCTATTGTTCGTGTGCCTGATAAACCTCGTGCTATGGATTTGGAAATGCTGGGATTGGGCCATGATGAAGACGGGCCTAATGATAAGCGTAATGGGATTTTAGTATTGGATGAGATCCTGACATGGTTGAATTCTCGAGATTGGCGGGATAAAGATCGTCAGAAGCTTTTAGACTGGTTTTTGCATGCCAGGAAGAAGCGTTGGGACGTGTATTTTATGGTTCAAGACGCTGACTTTATGGATTCGCAATTTCAGAATACGCTTTTTGATCATTTCGTTCAGTGTTCGCGGTTGGATCGTATACGGGTCTTAAAGGTTAAGCCGCCAACGTTGTTTGTTGCTCATGCGTACTATGGAAAATCAGTTCGTGGTATGTATGTCGGTAAGTGGGTTTCTCGAAAACAGTTGTTTAATGCTTATGATACTGAGCAGGTTTTCAAAGATGATGTCATGTATGTAAAGGATAAGGAGGAACCCATTGATATGAGAGCGCCGTTTACTTATCTGACACCCTGGCACTTGAAAGGTCGGTATCTTGAAAAGGCAAAGAAGGGGCTTTCGTTGCAGAACCTTGTCGCGTTAATTCCTTGGACGATTGCATACCAGATCTGCAAATATGTTCCACCGGTTAGGCCTTATTTTGGATATCGTGAGCCAGTACTGACTGTTGCTTCGGCTTAGGAATTACGGCCATTTCTTATCTAAAGTGAATTGCGCATAATCTATATTATGTTAAATGTAGTAATTGTAATGATGATACTCGGTGCCCCTCTGAAATATGAGATGTCGTTTAGGATGGTATTTAGCGTAATCGCAGTTATGCGAATAGTTGTGCTATTTCTAGCTTAATTAAAGAGCGTGCGGAGAGCGTCGAAGATTTTAGTTTTGTGGGTAATCCGTCGCTGCGTGCAATCTCCTTACGTGGACATATCAGACTACCTTTCTCTCTGATTCTTTGTCTAAGCCTGACTATCAGAATTGGTTTTTTAGCTCCGCGCGTTCAAGCAGTAATGAACGACTTAGCGCCGACAAGAGACCGTTTACCCTGATCCAGTTTTATAGCTACACCAACAGATAATGCTCTATTTGATTATAGTTTCGCGCTTCAACTTTATTGTGTAATAAACGTTTGGTACGGAGAGCGTCCTTAATTTGAAAACCTGTGCCCGAGAGACATTCAGAACAATCTGGCTGGCATCTGCTGAAGATGACTTTTAGCTAATTACATTTCTCCAAAACACGAGCTGCTTTTTTTTCCATATCCAGATTTATAAGCCGCAGTAAATTTGACCGGTATTGTTTTACAGAGGCATTTCTACATAGGATGACTATCAGCATGGATTTATATAAGTGAGTAGTTATAAAGGAGCGGCTATAAACAAGTCCTGCAACAGAACGTGCGCCTGGGCGGTGATACTGTTCAGGCTGTAATTAGTTTTAGGCTAACAATTCCTGATAGCTTAACTTGAGAGCTGGTTGGAAGCGTATTTAGTTAAGTCCGACGCTTAAGTAAACCTGGTTACAGTTTATCCGTAACACGCCATTACATCGAGGGTTATTCAATTACCAGTAGTAGACACTACTGGTAATTAAGGCGGGTAGCACCTACAATCATGGCTTATATCTCTGCTAACCAACTTTCGAAGGCATCATTATTGTGTCGACCAACAACTTTCCTGGCCTGCCACTGTTTGACTCCGCTAAACACTTTAATCAGATCCCCAGGAATGAACTGTTCCCTGATCAGGCGCCTGCAGTCGAGTCCTTTGTGCTGAATCTGGGTGTCGAGGGTGCTGTCGATGATTATCGCTACACCAAAGATTTCCTCACTAGTTACAGCAAAAAGAGCCAGGATACCTATGACAAATTCAGAGGCGATGCTGAGCGGCTTTTATTATGGTCCTGGTTGATCAAGCGCAAGTCTGTTGTCCTGCTGCGTCGCCGTGACCTCGAAGAGTACACAGACTTCGTCGCTAAGCCTGAACCTCATTGGCAGGGAGAAACCACCCAGCGCAGGTTCCTTAGTGCAAGCGGCACCCGTGAGCCCAACAGGGATTGGCGCCCTTTCCGGGCTGCTGGCGGTGGTAAAGGCCGGCTTAATACTAAGTCCTGGCAGGGATTGTTCTCAAATCTCAGTGTCTATTTTAATTACCTGATGGCTGAGGATTACGCACCGGGTAATCATATTCCGATTGTTAAGAAGAACTGCCCCTATCTTAGACAAGAAACCGGTATTAATACCGCAAGACGGTTATCAGAACTGCAGTGGGAATACCTGCTAAGTTCGGCTAAATCTCTGGCAAATGCCGACCCACAATATGAAAGAACGCTGTTTGTGATTGCCACGCTTAAATCTCTGAAGCTGCGTATCTCAGAACTTTCAGAGCGCCCTAACTGGCTACCTGTTATGTCTCATTTCCACCGGGATCATGAAGGTAACTGGTGGTTTAGGACCTACGGCAAAGGCTCTAAAGAACGTGATGTGTCGATTTCGAATGAATATATCGTGTTTCTTAAACGTTACCGTCAGCACAGAGGTCTGACTCCCCTTCCCTCCAAAGACTCACTGGAGCCGGTTGTTGAGTCCCGGGTGAATAACCGGGGACTGGGTAGTCGTCAGCTACGTAATATCGTCGAGTATGCTTTAGATGAAGGCTGCCATTCCCTCATCAAGGATGGTTTTGATGTAGAAGCCTCTGAGTTACGTGCCGCTACTACGCACTGGCTTAGACATACCGGTGCGTCCATGGAAGTCGCTGCAGGCCGAAACCTTGCCCATGTACAGGCAGATCTGGGTCACGGCAGTATCAGAACCACCGATGAGCTTTATGTAGATTCGGATAATATGGAACGGGCATCCAGTGCTAAGGGGCAAGAGGTTTAGCCTATTTTTACAGGTTTATGATCCATGGCTGAGCATATCGTTTTGATTTATTTATCAGCTTAAGCTTTTATGATCATTAGTGTGGTCACATTATTAAGCGCTCAATAAAGTGCCTTCTCGTAATTGTTTCTCTCTATTATTTAGTGTGCGTTGTTAATGTGCCTCAAAATTGTTTCAAATCATCGCTATCTCTGTTTAAAATGGCGCTCTAAACCCCCTTACGTTAGCCTCTCATTTGTTATCGCTTATTCATTGCGGATGAGCTGATATGGATTTGTGTGACCATGATTAATTTTGCCCAGTTACAGTCTAAATTCACCACCCTGCGCAGTAATAAAGCCTTTGAGCTGTTTGTGGTGTTTGTCATTATCAGCTCAGCTCTGCTGGTTGGCGCCAAAACCTATGAGCTATCTCCTCTGTCTCTTACGCTTGTGACCTGGATGGATCGCTTTATTACGGCTTTTTTTCTGATTGAGATCAGCATCCGTTTTCTGGGTGAAGAGCATAAAAAGGATTTCTTTAAAAATCCCTGGAACATTTTTGATACCCTGATCGTGACTATTAGTCTGGTGCCGATTGATAATACTGATATGGCACTGGTTGCTCGTCTGGTCAGGGTTTTCAGGGTGTTGCGGATGATCTCTGTGATACCTGAGTTGCGCTTATTGCTTAACTCTCTTATTAAAGCGATGCCTCAATTAGGTTATGTTATCCTGTTGATGTTCATCATCTTTTATATCTATGCTGCGATCGGTAGCACTCTGTTCGAAGATATTAATCCTGAGCTTTGGGGCGACATCACTATCTCACTACTCACCCTGTTCCGGGTGATGACGTTTGAGGACTGGACTGATGTGATGTACGAAACCATGGGTGTTTATCCTATGAGCTGGGTCTTCTATCTGACCTTTATTTTCTTCACTGCTTTCGCCTTTTTGAATATGGTGATCGGTATTGTGGTTAACGTGTTAGACGAAGAGCACGAAAAGATCAGAAAGCAGGAAGCGATAGATGCCCATGAGCCGACCATTGCCGACCTTCAATTACAGCTGGAGCAGATTAAAGTGATGTTGGAGCGCCAGGCGAAATAGCCCGTTACAGGGTTTATGTTTATATTTGTACTCGAGGGAATTTAATAACAAGGAAGGTTAATGGACAACGAACTCTCTAGCTTACTCGGCTCAACGGGCGCCGAGCTGATTAGCGTCCTTTTTACCTGGGGAGCATTATGGTTGCTACTTCGCCTGCTGTCTTCTGCTGTTATGGCAACCTGGTTGGCAAATGCCTTTCTTCTCACTGCAATCGCTGCAACACTGATAGCCAGCCTGGGCTTTAAGCTGAATCTGTATGCCGAGCTGAATGGCTGGGGCTTATTAACCGTCTTGATGGTTGGGCTTAATCTGGTTGTCGTGCCTTTGTTTTACTGGCTCGATAAGCGTAAATCATGCCGTCAGAGTGCGACCCGGATTCCTGAAGCGGTGTTGCATAGCTTAGCGTTTTCCGGCGGCGCTGCCAGTGCCCTGGTCTCACAACAGTTTTTTAATCATAAAACGGTCAAGCCAGGCTTTCGTCTGAAAACATGGGCGGCGTTAATCCTCAATATGATACTGTTTTATGCACTGAGTACTGTGTTTATCTGACTAAAAGTCAGTGAATCATGGGAATTATCATGTTGATACAGGCGCCAGCAAGGCGCCTGTTGGTAGTCGACTCGCAGATTAGCCGTTATTGTTTTCGTTCAGCTTCCCTCGCCGTATTGTAAGCGAATCTCTTTCTTATTCAGCTTCCCTACGCTGGTTTTGGGTATCTCTGCGACAAAACTGATCTCTGAAGGTATCGCCCATTTATTGATTCGACCGCTTTCAACAAACTGCTGCAGGTGCGCCTGAATTGCATCGGTATCAACCTTTGCACCGGCGACGGGAACAACCAGTGCAAAGGCACGTTCGTCCCACTTCTCATCGGGAACGCCAATGACCGCCACTTCTGAAACCTGAGGATGCTGACTGATCAGGCTTTCAAGTTCGATGGAAGAGATCCATTCGCCTCCGGTTTTAATGACATCTTTTATCCGGTCTTTAATCTGCAATACTCCATGCTCATCGATAGAGGCCACATCACCGGTGTGTAGCCAGCCGTTTTGCCACAGTTCCTGACTCTTTTCGGGCTCTTTGTAATAGCCCTGTGTCAGCCAGGGGCAGCGAACCACAACTTCACCGACAGTTTCACCATCATGGGGGAGATCATTGCCTGCCGGGTCTGCTATTTTGAGATCTACCAGGGCGGTGGGGACCCCTGTTTTTATCCGGGCGGGCATCTGGTCGTCGATCTCTAGCTCCCGTTCGGATGGGCGTAAGCTGGTCATTGTTAGTATTGGGCAGGTTTCTGACATACCGTAGGCGGTATGGAAGAGGATCCCTTTGTCGGCCATTTTTTGCGCAAGCGCCATGGTAGGTGCACTGCCGCCGGTGAGCATTTTCCACCCAGTCATATCGGTATGTTTAGCTTCCTCACAGTCGAGGATCATCTGCAGTACCGTTGGTACACCGTGTGAGAAAGTCACCTTCTCTTCGCGATACAGCTTAACTAACTTATTGGGTTCATAGCGCCCCGGATAAACCTGCTTTACACCGATCATAGTGGCCGTATAGGGGACGCCCCAGGCATGCACATGAAACATCGGTGTCATCGGCATATAGACATCGTCTGAGCGCAGTAGCGGCTGGCCATTATACAAGCCCAGTGTGGCAGCCTCGGCCAGCGTGTGCAGCACTAACTGACGGTGGGTAAAGTACACTCCTTTGGGATTTCCGGTTGTGCCCGTGGTATAGAACATCGTTGCCACTGAATTTTCATCAAAATCCGGGAAGTCATACTGATCGCTGGCACTTTCTAGCAAGGCTTCATATTCACCCCGGGTGTTCAATGATGTTGTGACCGGTTGTTGTTCATCGCTCAGCTGAATATAGCCGCGCACGCTGGGAAGCTGCTCGGCCAACTGTTCAGCAATGACCATAAAATCATCATGCACCAGCACCAGATTATCTTCTGCGTGGTTCATGGTATAGCGTATCTGATCTGCACTCAGGCGAACATTTACATGATGCAAAATAGCGCCGATCATCGGCACTGCAAAGTAAGCCTCAAGATACCGATGGCTGTCCCAATCCATTACCGCGACTGTATCCCCTGCCTGTACGCCGGCATCACTTAAGACATTGGCGAGCTTACAGATACGTTTATACAGGGTTTGATAGTCGTATCGAAACAGATCGCTGTAGACGATCTCCTGGGTAGGGTTATATCGCTTACCTGAGAGCAGTAAGCTTTTGATGAGTAATGGAGATGCATGGGCATTTGCGGTCGGTTCTATTATTTTTGTTTTCATTGTTGCTCCCTTTATTTAATCATGTGCGACATGACAGGTATGCGTCATATTAAGGCCTGATATCGATTTGATCTAAACGCTCCGCCCTAAGTTTTTAAGAGGGGCTTTTCAGAGGCTGTTTTAACTGTTTTTATAGATATTCTATGGAGATAGAGTATAGACACGAATAGGCGAAGCGCTACAACTCGTTGAAAACAAAAATGAAACATCATTGCTGACTAGTATATCCGACAGTGCGTTCTTCTTGTCCCAGATCAAGAAATTTAACTGATTAATTAATTTGGATTAAAAAATAGGAATTTGTCTTAGATACTTTCTTCGGAACGGGCCTTACTATGCCGCACAAGTTCAGGACACCCAGGGATCAGGTTGTGGAACTCAGCAGGGTAGCCAGAAGGATTGCAGGAAGCATCGGCTACATGGAAAAGGATCGCTGATCGGGGGAGGGTTTTATGGATATAACGCTCCCTCACCCTTTTTACTCTTGTGTAACTCTCTTATACAGCTCTCTTTTATAACTCTCTTCTTTAGCCAGACACTACTGATACTTGCGCCCTTCGTGTATTAACCAGCCATGGATATGACGATTTCCCGGATCGTGATGTGTCCAGTGCACCACTCCTCCTTTGTTATTCCACTCGTATTCACCATTGAAGCGAATATGATCACCCTCTTTCAACGAATTGATACGCGGTGCCAGATCGATGTTATGGGCGATCAATATTGTCTGGCCTGATGGCATGCGTACCAGGAAACGTTGATGACGGCTGCCTTTGAGGTCGTCAGGGAGTATGCGTGAGACGGTGCCGGCGGCGCTGACTTGCAGATCACTTTGGCGCTGCTGGTATGCCCGTTGCAGAATGCTGTCACCGGCAAATTCTGCTGAGCTCAATGGTGCTACTGCCGGTCTGGAGGCACGGGTAAGGCTGTTGTAACCCTCGACCCCAACTGCCCCGAGCCCTATCAGTAATACGACGATAGCCGTCAGACGGATTTTTCTTTTGTGTTTATTCGAGGACAAGCCCGATGGACGGCTTTGAGTGTGTTTGTGAGATTTTGTCGGTGATGTATTACGAGGTACGCCCGCGATGCTAACATCAGCCGCACGCAACCTGCCATCGTGGTCCTTCATCGGCTGGTAGTAAATTGTATCGCCGATGCGGGGTTTACGGGAGATGCTACCGAAATCCCGGATATGGACAAACAGGTCTTTACCGCCATCTACAGGCTTGATAAAGCCATACCCTTTGTCATCTTTCCAGGCTACCAACGCCCCGGTATGCGGTTCCATCGGTTGTTACCTCCCTGTCATTTACCTTAATCCACTCTGGGCACAGGCTAAGTAGCGGCCTAGTGATTAATTGGCAGCTGCATATGGAAAGTTGACCCCAGTTCTGGGTCTGAGGTTACCGCCATATGGCCCTGGTGCTGTTCGGTGATGATGTAGTATGAGAAAGACAGGTGCTGCCCTGTATCGAAATCTTCAGCCTGTGTACTGTTGCTGAAAAATGGCTCGAACAAGCGCATCTGCTCATCGCTGGTTAGCCCTACCCCGTTATGGTGTATTTTCACCCAGAGATTGTCATAACTCTCTGACAGAATGATTTTGATGGTCGGCTCAAAGCCTGTACTGCCCAGCTTCCCCTGCATCGCAATACAGGCGTGACGGAACAGACTGAGGAATACCTGCTGTAGTTCGGTGATGTAACAAGGCACCTGGGGCAAGCCATCTTCAATCAGCCACTCAAGTTTTACCTCTTTAAACATCAGTCCCTCGGAGATAGAGATAACCTCTTTACCCAGATTGACCGTATGTTCCATGACATCAACAATATTAGCCATTTGCTTTTCGGCCTGGCGGTTGCGGGCAAAGGTCAGCAGGTTATGAATAATCTTAGAAACCTGATCGCCTTTGTCGGACATATCCTTGTAGATAGCATCCATCTGGGATGATTTATCACTACCGTCCTGCTCCAGTGCTGGCGTCGCCGCCATTATGTTTTTAAAGCGTTTCAGGTCCATCAGAATCGATTGCAACGGGATATTAATATCATGCGCCATAGTCGAAGCCAGCTCGCCCATAAATGACATTTTATCATTATGAATTAGCAGGTTTTCAGCCGTGGTTTGTTTCGATACGTCATCCACCAGAATAACAACGCCGGCTTCAGGGCCTTGCAATGGGTAGATGGTAATGTCGAAATGAGACAGGCTGCGAAGGCTCTGTTTCAGGTGAATCGTTTTGTTCTGTTCAATAGCCTGCTGGATATGTTCTGGCACCACAGTCATGGTTGGGTAAGCTTCCCATAAGGTTTTGCCAAGCGCTTTTTCAGACGAAACCCCTGACAGCTCTTCAACCCGTCTGTTCCATTGGGTTACCTGGCCCTCTTTATTCAGGCCGACCAGCATCAGCGGCATCGATGTGAGTATGTCTTTTATATAGGACTCAGACGCCCGTAACTGTTCTGACGTGATTACGTGCTGCGAAACTTCAGACTCCAGTAACTGATTACTCTCTGTAAGTTTCTTGTTGGACTCATCAATGGTAGCGGTACGTTCTTTGACCCGCTGCTCAAGCTCTTGCTTAATCGTCGTTAATTCACGATTAGCTTTATGGGCGCGGCGGCTGTAGATCAGCAGGTATATCGCCGTGATCGATAGAATAATGATAAGTGTTGCGCTACTGAAGTTAGCCAGATGCTGCCACTTAGTTTTGCCATCTTCATCTTTAAACCAGTCGACGCCAGCGGCTGCCCATGGGCTCTGTAAGCAGAGTGCGAGTAACAAGAATGCATGTTTAGTCATATGTATTTTAACGAGTCCTGGTGAATAACAGAGAGGTCGTTCTGCCATAATAATTACTGAGCGATAAGAATCATAGTGCTTTAAGGGCCTGAATATAGCCTTAGCCGGATTTCGATAGCCCCTAGTCTATAGGATTGAGGGCCGATGTTGTTATTAACCCCCTCCTTTATTTGAAGGAGCTGCTTTTCCCCTTTCTCTATAGAGAGATAGCTGGGCATTAAAGTCTGCATAACTGACTCAGGTTGCTGATAATCTGTTGCAGTGCTTTTGACGTAAACGTTTTACCGGGCGCTCATCGATAAAGATATGAATGATGGCCGTTATTAAAGCGATCCCTGCCGCTGCCCACCAAACACTATTATAGCTACCGGTTTGATCGAACATATAACCGCCTATCCATACACCCGTGAATGAGCCTAGCTGGTGATTCAGAAAAACGATACCGTACAGGGTTCCCATGTGTTTAAGGCCAAACATCTGTGCGACCAGCCCCGAGGTTGCCGGCACCGTTGCCAGCCAGAGAAAGCCGGTAGCAATTGAGAACAGGTATACGGAGGTTGTTGTGATGGGCAGTAACATAAACAGCGCTATGACCACGGCGCGAAGCGCATAGATAATACCCAGTAGGTTTTTCTTTGAGTAACGACCCGACCAGGCGCCAAACAGTAAGCAGCCAAAAATATTAAATAACCCGATCAGCGACAGGCTGGTGACTGCGACTGAGGCATCAAAGCCGTTATCCGTCAAAAATGACGGCATGTGCACCGTTATAAACGCAAGCTGAAAGCCGCAAACAAAAAATCCAGCAATCAGTAACCAATAGTGTAAATGGCCTCCCGCTTCTTGCAGAGCTTCTTTAAGCGACTGTGAAGAGGTATCCATATCAGCTTCGTTTGCCGCTGAGTCATTGCGAAAAGGCGTGGCTAGTACCAGCATACAGAGCGCCCCGCCTGCCATCAGTAACAAAGCGGTCTGCCAGCCATAGCTGGCAATAAATGCCTGTGCGACCGGGATGATTATTAGCTGTCCTGCGGACCCCGCCGCAGTACCCAGTCCCAGTGCGAAAGCTCGCTTTTCCGGTGCCACCATTCGCGCCAGGGCTGGCAGAATAACGCCAAAACCTGTTCCGGCAATGCCCATGCCGATCAGAATGCCGGCACCACTGTGAAGCGCCCAGGCACTGTCAGCAGTAGCGGTCAGGTAGATGCCCAGTGCATATATCAGCGTGCCGATAATTAAGGTTCTGAAAGTGCCAAACCGATCCGCAAACGCCCCTGTAAACGGTTGAAAAAGACCCCAGCAGAGATTTTGTAAAGCTAAAGAGAAGGCGAATACTTCACGTCCATAGCCGAATTCACCGGAGATGGGCGCCATAAAGAACCCCATTGATGAGCGCAGTCCAAAATTGACAGCCAGTATCAAACAAGCGGCAACAACGAACAGACTGAATAGTTTTACGTGGCTCGGCATATAGATTTATTCAAAGAGAGGTGGTTTAAGTGCGGCTATGGGCCCCAGTATACGCCCGACAGAGCACTGCTTTCTATCAGTTTCTCTTTTGATCTCAACACCCTGGTAGTCAACCTTTGGTTATCATCCCCCGCTCTGGTTTAGGTGTTGATTAAAGAATGCCAGGGTACGCTGCCAGGCTAGTTCTGCGCTGCCTTCATGGTAACGAGCGGTAGAGTCATTATGAAAACCATGGTTCACATCCGGGTACACATGTGCGGTGTATTCTGTTTTTGCTGTTTTCAGGGCGGCTTCATAACTGGGCCAGTAATTATTAACCCGCTTATCCAGTCCTGCAAAATGTAGCTGTAAAGGGGCTTTAATATTGGCAATATCAAGTTTTGGTGGCGTACCGTAATAAGGCGCTGCAGCGTCGATAGTGTCGGGTAGCATGGCGGATAATTGATTGGTCAGATAGCCGCCAAAGCAGAAGCCCACCATACCCAGTTTATCCGTTGTCAGTGCATGTGTGGTCAGCATTTTTGCTGCCGCCGCAAAATCGGCTTCTATTTTGTTTCGCTCCAGGGTTTTCTGCATCGCCCTGCCTTCATCATCATTGCCCGGATAGCCCCCTAGCGGGTACAGAGCATCCGGTGCAAAAGCCACAAACCCCGCTTTGGCTAAGCGTCGAGCCACATCTTCTATATAAGGATTTAACCCCCGGTTCTCATGGGCGACCAGTACTGCTGGTGCAGGTGTTTCCGCTCCCACTCCGGTGGGCACAACGAAATACCCGCGTCCAGTTTTATGTCCTTCAGGTGAAGCAAAAGCCAGATAGCTTGCTTTGATATCAGGATCATTGAAAGAGACCTGTTCTGCCAGCGCATAGTCGGGCAGTAATACCCCGGAAATAGAGCTGAGGGTAAGTCCGGCGATGCCCAGTGTGCCGAGCCGTTTCAGGAAGGTTCGCCTATCAATATCCCCGTGGGCGTACTCGTCATACCAGTCAAATGCTTCTTGCGGAATGTTAATGGTAGAGGCTGGACTGTTGTTCTTATGCATGACGGGCTCCTTTTGAGAGGCGGGTTATCCGGGAGGTTTTAAAAATATAGTCTATGTCGCAGATAACCGCGTCGCTGTTATTGATCAATTAGCTTCGCTAGTGAGTGGCTTTTTGCAGTACAGGAGCTCAGCTGAATCATTATTTCAAACATAACGCCGTATCGATGCTGTTTTTCTACTACGCTTATATTTATTGCTCGTCATAAATATAAGGGAATAAAGGTTATGTCTGATCATCATACTTATAAGAAAATTGAGATCGTTGGTTCTTCTGCAACGGGAACCGATGATGCGATTCGTAACGCACTGGCAGAGTGCAATAAGTCGCTAAAAAATATTGACTGGTTTGAGGTAGTTGAAACACGAGGGCATGTTGAAAATGGTAAAATCGGGCACTTCCAAGTGACTATCAAGGTAGGGTTCAGGCTCGAAAATAGCTAAAAATACCAGAATTAAATAGAGAATCTAATTCTTTATAAAACAAATGGATAATAAGGTTACCTATAATATAGTTTAACTTATGATAGCTTTTGTTTATGGGGTGTTTTTTGGGGTTTTGGACGCTAATTTAATTCTGGCATCCTCGTCTCTGGAGCGCAGTATAGTCTGCACCTCTATCATCCCGGTTGCTATCAACAGCCACTGAATATCTATAAGAAACGGTACACCTCTTTTACGCTGCTATGTCGAATAAAAAGTTATATCCAGGCTCCTATAGAAAGGGCAATAGCCCGTTGTTATAGCGATATTGGTATGTTGTTTTCAGTAAGCAGCTTAGCCTGAAAAGGACCTAAAGTTAAACAACAATAGTGTTGGCCCCAGCCTTAATATAAGTAACAGCTTCCGCTAATAACGCTCTTCCAAAGGTAGCGAAATAGCCCTGTGAGTGGTGATCCCTTTTTAGGGACGACTACCCTGCCATAGAGAGAATATCGTCTGGTGGACTGTTAATACTCTTGTTATTGGATACCGTCTGTGGGGCTATTCTCTCCCTGATTCACACCGGCAATAGTGCAGGGTATTTATATAAAACAAAATATGTATTATGTATTTATAATACAGCATGTCGGATTATTTCCAGATAGCTTTGATAAAACAGCTTTACTCAGCGACTGGCTGTTACTAATATACTGTTTATATATACAGTATGGTTTATCTAATTATGCAGATTTCATGGCTAGGGCGTTACTTGCGTCCTTCTGCTCCTGTTGCCCTACCCTTGTTTATGAATGGTGTCGCAGCAGGCTTTCCCTCCCCCGCACAAGATTACATCGAACGAACTCTGGATTTGAATGATCTCTGTGTTCAGCATCCAGCGGCAACCTATTTTGTCCGGGCCGATGGCGACTCGATGGAAGGGGTCGGTATTTTCTCTGGCGATGTGCTGGTGGTGGACCGTTCATTAAAGGCGCTACACGGGGATATAGTAATAGCCTGCCTTGATGGGGAGTTTACCGTGAAAGAGTTGAGCACTCGCCCTGCTCTGCAATTATTGGCGCACAACCCGGCCTATGCGCCGATTCGGTTAGACGCAGAAAGCACTCTCGAACTGTTTGGTGTGGTTACAACGGTAGTCCACTCTGTTCGCCAGCGGGGTTAGTGTCAGTGTATGCGCTGGTTGACTGTAATAACTTCTACGCCAGTTGTGAGCGATTATTCCGGCCAGATCTGCAAGGCAGACCTATTGTGGTGCTGTCGAATAACGATGGCTGCGTAGTCGCTCGTAGTGCAGAGGCTAAACAACTGGGTATAAAGATGGCGGTTCCGCTGTTTCAGGTACAGGAGCAGATTGACCGGGAAAATGTTGCGGTATTCTCCTCAAACTATGCTCTCTACGGTGATATATCCGCCCGGGTTATGAGTGTTCTGGAACAGCAGGCCCCGGCACTTGAAGTCTACTCGATCGACGAAGCTTTTCTTGATCTTAGCGGGCTCGAAGCTAATTACTCGCTGGTTGATTATGGGCAGCAGCTGAAGCTGCTGGTGTATCAATATACCGGCATTCATGTCTGTGTGGGTATCGCGCCGACAAAAACACTGGCGAAGCTCGCTAATCATGCCGCGAAGCAGTATCCGGCGACCCTGGGTGTGGTAGACCTGAGTGACCCACAACGGCAACGACGTTTACTTAGCTTGCTACCCGTACAGGAAGTCTGGGGCGTGGGTCGGCGTTTGTCGCGACGACTTAAGCAGCAAGGTGTCAGTACCGCTTTAGCGCTGGCTGACTGCGATCCCGGGTGGATTCGCAATCATTACTCCGTCACGCTGGAACGCACTGTCCGGGAACTGAACGGCCAGTCCTGTATGGATCTTGAGACCTGCCCACCTCCCCGTCAACAGATACTTTGTAGTCGTTCTTTTGCTCGTCGCATTACAGAGTACAAAGATATGCGCGCTGCGATTGCTCAATATTCGGCAAGGGCAGCGGAAAAGCTGCGGGAGCAAGGTAGCTTAGCCAGAGTGGTCACTGTTTTTATCCGTACCAACCCACATAGTCAGCATGAGCGATTCTATAGTAATAGTGCCAGTCGGATTCTGAGTGTCCCCAGTGCTGATTCACGACGACTCTGTGGTACTGCTATGAAATTATTGAAATCGATCTGGCAGTCCGATTGCCGTTATATGAAGGCGGGCATAATGCTATCCGACTTGTATCTCCCCGGGCACTTTCAGCCCTCACTATTTGATGCACCAGAAACACCTGTCGCAATGCGTTTAATGCAGGTAGTCGATAGCATCAATCAGGGTAGTCATGGTCAGATTCGTTTTGCCGGAGAGATGCTGAGCACCGGGTGGCAGATGCAACGCAATCGACTGTCTCCTGCCTACACTACCCGCTGGAATCAGCTGCCCCGGGTGAAATCCTGAAGCAATAAAAGCATGAATATTATTGCTTCATTAACAATAAATTAAGTTGTTTTATTAATCTGATTTATAGGCTTTTGTCTGGAAATAATAGCGGCGTATCACCCTCTTTCCAGGGTGTGAATTTATGCATTACAACGGTAAAGAGAGGAGATTCCAGGTGATGCTTAAGCCAGCGTTGCAGGGCTGGATATGACGCGGCATAAAACCAGTCTCGGTCAACATGGGCGAATTGTCGGATAAAAGGAAAGATCGCCATATCCGCCAGACTACAGTGCTCTCCCACGAGAAAGCTATGCGCCTGCAGCAACCGTTCGAGTTTAACCAGCGTGACTTCACATTGCTCCCGATAGTAATGCTGCGGATGATTCGGATGACGCTCAAAGTATTTGTAACGGTCCAGGTGCTGCTTGAATACAAAGTCATTCTCTTGAATCAAACCTTCAATCTGCCATAACAGATCGGGGCTATCACTACAGAGCCAGTTATGAGGGTCGTTCTGTCGCACAGCCCAGCGCATAATATCCCGACTTTCATCGATCACCCTGCCCTCAGCTAAGTGTAAAACCGGCACCGTGCCTTTGGGAGAGATCTCCAGCATCGCTGAGGGTTTCTCTTTCAGTACAACTTCGCGCAGCTCAACTGCCAGCTCGCTACCTGCAATGGCTAACCGGGCACGAATCGCATAGGGGCAGCGACGAAAAGAATAGAGTATGGGGTGCTTTGTGTTCATAAGATTGTGTGTACAGCAGATGACAAAAACCGCAGTCTAGCGGATTGGCAGAAGAAGTCACTTTAAACTGCTACTCAGTTATGCAACTATGCCCGCCAATATCTAATTTTAGGAAACGGATGTGGAATTACTTAATCTGGATTGCCAGGGGCAGAGCCTGCGGCTGGAAGGCTCAATGGCAGGCTGGCAATTGTTGTTCTGGAATAACACGCCGATCTCCCGGCGTGATGCGGGCAGCGATTTTGATGGCATCAGCGAACATCAGTTTGAGTTACAGAATAAGCAAGGTGAAACCCTGCAGTGCCGGCTGGAAACAGAGGTGTTATGGGATCCGGTAAAGGTCAGTTACCGTTTCTATATGGGTGAACAGCTGGTTGCGGACGGAGAGCATGGTCGCGAACTGATGGAAAAGCAGGTGCCTCAGGCGCCTATTCGTCAGGAAAAGCGGTCGTTCAGTATTATTGGACTTGGGGCACTGGGCTTAAAGCTGCTCAAGAGCGCCAAAGTTATAAAAGTCGTGATGGCCGGCGCAAGTCTGGCTGCTTACTCCTGGTTTTTCTCGATCCCTTTTGCCCTGGCACTAATCTTTTGCCTTGTTGTACATGAATATGGGCATATCAGAGCGATGAAACACTTCGGCTTAAAAACAAAAGGGATCTACCTTATTCCTTTTGTTGGCGGCCTTGCGCTCAGTGATGAGCGGATTAATACTCGCTGGCAGGATGTGTGTATCTCCCTGATGGGGCCCTTTTTCGGCTTAGGACTCTCTCTGCTAAGCCTGATTGCCTACTGGGTGACGGGTTCTATGTTCTTTGCCGGTTTAAGCGCCTTTAATGCTTTGCTGAACCTGTTTAATTTGTTACCTATTCTGCCACTGGATGGCGGCCATGTGCTGAAGAGTATCGCTTTTTCAATGAATTCGCTGGCCGGACTGTTAGTCTGTGGAGCCGCAGCTGCTGGTGGAATATGGTTAAGTTATTACTTTGGTTTGGCGTTACTGGGCTTTCTGCTGATTATTGGCAGTGTGGAGGTATTTTTTGAGTGGCGAGGTCGACATCATAGCCTGCTGTTGCCTCTGGATCGCTACGGCCAGATCGTCTCTGCACTCTGGTACAGTCTTACTCTGGGGGGGCTGACTGCGATAATCTGGTATTTTCATGGTATGGGTGATGCGCTGCTGGGGCTTCCGTTGAAGGTGCTACAGAGCTAAACTGCTGGTAAGCCCTGAGATTCAACGAGTGTTCATATATGAGTGATAAGGTTGTCGACATCAATAGTAAGCGTGATGATTTGCGCCACAAACGCAAAGAGAAGCGTCTTAGTGAGATGAAAGATAAATTTGAGAAGGCCTTGCCAACCGAAGAGCGGGATCCTAAGCAAAAACTACTGAATATTTTTAAGAAGAAACCAAAAAAGTAGAAAGTTATAGAAAGGCAGCTCTAATAGCTGTCTTTTTTATGGGTATAGCCTGTAATAAAAACAGGTTTAAAGCCGCAGAGTAAAGAAAAATAGTCGAAAATGGCCGCTAATTGCGTTTTATAAGAGCCGCATCAATATACCTCCTCCTCTCCTGTGATAATTTACCCCCTTTTTTAAGCTCACGAATGAGCTTGGCCAGCGAGCATATCTGAGGAAGCAGTACGGATGTCAGAAGTAGCAGTAACATTGAACACTATTTGCAGTATTGACGTTCTCCATGCCGCTCCCCAGGATTCAATATTAGTCATCCTTCGCCGGATGCGTCAATCTCATGTCAGCTCTATTGTCATCATTGAGCAGAATGCTCCACTGGGCATTATTACTGAGAAAGATATTATCCGCCTGGTGAGTACCAGTGATCCCGATCTGGAACTACTCACTGCCGCCGATATTATGACCTCCCCCGTTAAAACCATGTATGCAGACTGTGATTTTCAACTGGCATACGAGCAGATGCAACAAGAGAATCTGCGGCATATTATCGTCACCAATAAAGACGGTAGTCTCAGAGGAATCGCGACAGAAACAGATTTTGTTCAACACCTGGGGTTTGAGTATCTGGCCGAGATCAAACACGTGGAAGCAGTAATGGAACGGAGTGTTTTGTTCGTTTCAGCCGATAGCAGCCTGCGCCATGCATTCCAGATTATGAACGAAGAAATGATCAGTAGCGTGGTGGTTGCTAACGAAGGAGTTGCCGAGGGAATTCTGACCGAACGCGACGTGGTCAGGCTACTTGATGAGCAGGTCAATCTGGATGATGCAGTGGTCAGCCAGTATATGAGTAGCCCTGTAGAAATGATCCAAAGCGGCACTTCGTTGCTGGAAGCTCGCCACATAATGGAAGAAAAAAAGGTTCGGCGGCTATTAGTCTGTGATGACGATAAGAAAATCCAAGGCCTGTTAACCCGTCAGCATCTGATTGACCGGTTGCAAACCCATTTTATTAAAATGATGCAGGATGCTATTGATAACCTGAATCATCAGTTACAAAGCAGCCGCCATAAAGAGACCCATTATCGGGGCTTTTTTGAAAACTCTCCTTTCGCCTACCAGTCACTGAATGCCGAAGGGAATATTCTTGAAGTCAATGCTTGTTGGCGTGAAATGATGGGCTACAGCAGCCATGAAATCATTGGTACAGCGTTCAAAACATTGCTTGCAGACGGGCAGGAAGAAAAATTTAACCATTGCTTTAGCTCGCTGATGGATAAAGGAGCCACCTCAGATGTTTATTACCAGCTGCTGACAAAAGATGGCCAAACGCTTGATATTCAAATTGATGCGCAGTTGGTGCTGGATGATCAGCAGCGGTTAGTTCAAACCCATTGCTTGCTGACCAATCTGACCGAAAAACATCGGATTGACTCGCAGCTGCGTCTATTCAGGCAGCTGATTGATCGCAGTAATGATGCATTGTTTGTCATTGATGCTGCTACCTCTAAGATAATCGATCTTAATCAGGCTAGCTGTGACTATCTCGGTTACAGTCGGGAAGAGTTGCTGCAGACATTTGTAACGAACTTTAGCGAAGACGCTTCCAGTATTGAAAAGTGGCAAGCGCAGATAGCGAAGATTCAAGCGGACGAAAAAGGAGGGTTGTTTGAAGAGGTTCATCAAACCTCAGAGGGTCGGCGAGTTCCCGTTGAAATCAGCGCCACCCTTCAGCAAGCCAATGACCAGCTAGTTGTGCTCTACACGGTTCGGGATATAACGGAGCGAAAGCAAGCCGAGTTAAAGTCTCGGGAGGAAAGTAATTTTCTCCAGGCGGTAATCGATTGTATCGGTGATCCTGTCATGGTGATCGACACCAACTATAAGGTTATCAAGTCTAACCGGACAGCCAATGACTACTTTTTTAATTGTCAGCTGCAAGAAGATGTCCCCTGCTATTTACAAGTAGATGATACCGGTAGTCCTTGCAAGATCTGTCCGCTCAAAGAGGTAATGGAGCATAAGCGCCCCACCACGCGTATACATGAACATGTTATCAGTTCGGGTGAAAAGCGGACCTTTGAGCTAATGGCGAGTCCTTTATACGATGCCGAAGGTCAGGTTACCGGCCTGGTGGAATCGAGTCGGGATGTTACTGAACATATCCGGATTCAAAAAAGACTTAGGGAGAAAGAAAAGAGCCTGGATTTTCTGGCGCATCACGATCCGCTAACAAAGCTCCCCAACCGCTTACTTTTCTCTGACCGTCTGAAGCAGGCATTACGTCATGCAAAGCGAACAAAAACAGGCCTGGCGCTGTTATTTATCGATCTGGATGAGTTTAAAGAGATAAATGACAGCTTTGGTCATAACCTGGGCGATCAGCTTCTGAAAAAAGTATCGGCACGTTTGCAAGAGCATGTCCGCGCCAATGACACCATCGCCCGCTTAGGTGGCGATGAGTTCACTATCATCGTAGAAGACCTTACTCACCCGAATGACGCAGCACTGGTGGCGCAAAACCTGCTGGATGCGTTTAATCACCCGATTGAGCTGGATGAGCATCAGCTACATGTCAGCCTCAGTATTGGCATTAGTCTCTATCCCGAAGATGCCGAGTTTACAGAAGCACTTATCCGTAATGCCGACACTGCGATGTACCGGGCAAAAGCCTCAGGCAAAAATCGCTATGATTTTTATACTCAGGATATGACCGATCAGGCTTTCGAACGGATTCTGATGGTAGGCGCTATGCGTAACGCCATAGAGCACGAGCAGTTTGTTGTGCACTATCAGCCTCAAATTGATGTGAGAGATAACAGTATTATCGGAGCCGAAGCCCTGATTCGCTGGCAAGACCCGCAATTGGGAACGATTGAACCCGGGCGCTTTATTCCGTTGGCAGAAAAAACCGGCATGATCCAGGTGATTGACCGCTGGGTGCTGGATACCGTTTGTCGTAATATCAGCGAGTGGCAACAGGCGGGCTATAACGTCCCCAGAATTTCAGTCAATATCTCTACGCGGCACTTCGGTTCGAATACATTGGCGGGTGAAGTGGCAGACATACTGAAACGTAACGACTGCGCCAGTGAGATGATCGAGCTTGAGATCACCGAAGGCGTCATTATGAACAACCCAAACAACGCAGGTAATGAATTAGAACAGCTGCGTAAGATGGGCATCCGCCTGGCGATTGACGATTTTGGTACCGGCTACTCATCTCTGAGTTATTTGAAAAAGCTCCCTCTCGACCGGCTTAAAATTGATCACTCATTTATTACTGATATTCCCGAAGACAACAATGATCAGGCTATTTCCAGAGCGATTATAGCGATGGCAAATAGTCTTGGTTTGGAAGTAATCGCAGAAGGCATGGAATCTGAAGAGCAGCGTCAATTTCTGATTGATGAAAAGTGCTTCTATGCCCAGGGCTTTCTTTTCAGTAAGGGAGTGCCCGAGCACTCTTTCCTCTCGATGTTAAAACAGCACTAATCATCAGTAAGTATAAGAAGCACTGGCCTGATCAGAACAGACAGCCTAATATCTGCTGCTACCCGGATCTAAAGTTAAAGCTATCTGTAACACGCTAAGGGAGTTAGATGAAAACTGTACTGATCACCGGCTGCTCCAGTGGTATTGGCCACTATGCTGCTATCGGCCTGCAACAACGAGGCTATCGCGTTATTGCCACCGCAAGACAACTGAAAGATGTTGAGCTGCTGAAACAACAGGGGCTGGAATCAACTCAACTTGATCTGGAGCGATCTGAATCAATTCAGCAAGCAATGGACTGGGTTGAAGCTGAAACCGGTGGCGAGCTTTATGCCCTCTTTAACAATGGTGCATACGGCCAGCCAGGTGCCATTGAAGACCTTAGCCGCGATCTGCTACGACAGCAGCTGGAAATTAATCTACTCGGCTGGCATGAGCTCACCTGCCGAGTATTACCCTTGATGCGCCGTCAGGGTTATGGTCGCATTATTCAGAACAGTTCGGTTCTGGGGCTTATCACCATGCGCTTTCGGGGAGCCTATAATACCAGTAAGTTTGCGCTGGAAGGCTATACGGATACCCTTCGCCAAGAACTGGCTGATACCGATATTCATGTCTCTCTCATTGAGCCCGGCCCTGTAAGAAGTAAGTTCCGGGATAACGCCGCCAAAGCCTTTCGCGACAATATCGATATTGAATCCAGCCCATTCCACGAGACCTATAAGAAAGTACTACAGCGCTTAAATACAGAAGACAAAGGCGATGATCCTTTTACTCTCGGGCCAGAGTCCGTGTTAGATAAAGTTATTCTAGCGCTGGAAAGTAAGCGGCCTAAACCCCGCTATTACGTCACCTTCCCCACTCACCTGTTTGGTTTTCTTCGACGTATTCTGTCGACCAGAATGCTCGACTGGCTCTTATTAAAAGCGTCCGCTTCTGAGAATAAATAGTAGCTATAGTCCGAAGGCGTCTCTTAGGTAAGAAGCCTGGTCCGAACACTTCGCTTGTTTGAGGTTCGAAAAAACGGACTAACAAAATGGTAGGACTAGCACACTGATCGGGTGATGCTGAAATTATGTAGTCAGGGTTTGTAGAGCTCTTTATAAAAACCACTGGTTTCCAGGTGAATAGTCACGGGTGTGGAGCTATTGTTTTGCCAATACCAGCCATGCGTTCCTTCAAATGGGGCTTCAAAGGCACCACTGGCGCTGGATCTTGCGCGTTCTAGCCAATAGCTGGTAAATTCATCTCCAGCATTGATCTTCTCCCCATGCATGTCGAAGTACAGATCTCCTCCTTCCGCTTTCCAGTTAAAAACAAAGCTTTCGCCCACCTTCATTCGGGCTTTGATTTCAGCTCCTTTTCCTGGTTGTAAAATCAAAGAGATCTCATCGGAGCGATAGGCTGTCGTACTTATCCAAATGGGTGGAACAGGTATGCCAGACGAACTGGCAGATGGTGCAGAGAGCAGAACGCTGTCTTTTGACTCAATTACAGGTTCATTATGGAGTTTCGCCAGCCCTAGTTTTTCACCCAAACCCGTTGGATCGACACCATATTCCGCAGGCAAAATAGTCGTAATGAGTATTATGATACCTGCGATAGCGGCCAGGACAGTCGCTTTAATTAAGGTCATCGTTGAGGGGGGGGTATCCTGGTTCAAGTCAGAGATATCGTGCATATTTGATGCCTCAGGAAAGAGTTAAATAGCCGGTTAACTGATAGCCCGTCAGGACAAAGCCGGCAGTCATAAGAATGATGTTGGCGGCAAAAGCCTGTCGGGGAAAGGCATTCGTTTTTCGCCAGAAGTTCATTAAAATAAGAATGGCCCCCAAGGCTAATAGCTGGCCGACTTCGACACCAACATTGAAGGCTAAAATATTGGCAATCAGACCCTCCTCTGCCAGAGCAAAATCCTGGAGCTTGGTAGCAAGACCGAAGCCATGAAAAAGGCCAAATACAATTACGGCGGCTTTCGTATCAGGCTGAAAGCCGAACCAGCGCCTAAAAGCTCCGAGGTTATCTAATGCCTTATAGACAACCGAGAAGCCAATAATCGCGTCGATAATATAAGGATTAACCTGCACCTCACTCAATACGCCATATAAAAGCGTTACGCTGTGACTGATGGCAAACAGCGTCACATAGATGCACACCTCCTTCATACGGTAGAAGAAAAAAATAACACAGGTCAGAAACAGTAGATGATCGTATCCAGTCACCATGTGCTTCGCGCCAATATAAGAAAACGGAAACAACTGCATTCCATAAGCCTGCTGAATAAAGACAGCATCGCTATCCGATACACCGTGCGCAAAGCTTGGCTGGGCAGCCCCTGCAAACAATAATAAAGTGAATAGACAGATCAAAACCCGTGATGGCGAAAAAGCTAAAGCCCTCCGTATAGGCGGTATTTTAAAATACATGCGCTATGTCTCAGTCATAAAGATGCAAATCCTTAATGGTAAACATACTGTTTTAACAAACAGTTTATCACTGAGAGGTGAAAAGTAAGGCAGCACTTTGGTGCCATCCTGATACGATGAGAAGGTGGATAAGGAAGCATTGACAGCAAGTGAAACTGGACTGCGCTGGCGTGAGTGAGGTATTGCTAATGGCTTGTATGGCACTAGTAACAAAAAAGTCGTACTCAATAACTTTGAAAAAGTTGAGCATTGGCTCAGGCCGATCAGATGCTGAGCCAATGCTTTTCGTCTATTTCAGGGAGATTCCTAAAGCCTTGGCGACACCCGCGCCGTAGGCTGGATCAGCCTGCAGGCAGTTAGCAATATGCCGCCGCTGTATCTCAACGGATGCTCCTCCTACTGAGCGGGCAGTATTGTCGAATAGCGTTTGCTGTTGCGCAGAGTTCATTAGCCTGAACAATGCACCGGGTTGCGAGTAGTAGTCCTCATCATCACGGTGATTCCAGCGCGATGCCGCGCCTGTGACAGGCTGTGACGGTTCAGCGTATTCCGGTTGTTCCTGCCATTGGTGCTGGCTGTTCGGCTCATAACCGATGGTTCCACCGTAGTTATCGTCTACCCGCATGGCGCCATCACGGTGGTAGCTGTGAACCGGGCAGCGAGGTCTGTTGACGGGAATCTGATGATGATTCACGCCCAGACGGTAACGTTGCGCATCGCCATATGAGAACAGGCGACCCTGCAGCATTTTATCCGGCGAAAAGCTAATGCCGGGGACGACACTGGCTGGATTGAATGCCGATTGCTCGACTTCAGCAAAGAAGTTCGCTGGATTACTATTAAGCTCCATCGTACCGACTTCTATTAAGGGGTACTCTCCTTTGGGCCAGACTTTGGTTAAGTCGAAAGGGTTGAATGGGCTGTTTTCAGCTTGTTCTTCGCTCATCACCTGTATTGACAGAGCCCACGAAGGATAATCGCCTTTCTCGATTGATTCATACAGGTCGCGATGATGGCTTTCTCTGTCTTTCCCTACCAATAACTCAGCTTCTTCATCGGTCAGGTTCTTGATGCCCTGGTTGGATTTAAAATGAAATTTCACCCAGGTGCGTTGATTATCAGCGTTAATCATACTGAAAGTATGGCTGCCAAATCCGTGCATCTCGCGATAGGATGCCGGTATACCACGATCACTCATAACGATGGTGATTTGGTGTAGAGCTTCAGGGAGCAAGGTCCAGAAATCCCAGTTATTCTGCGCACTACGCATATTGGTACGCGGGTCGCGTTTCACGGCATGGTTCAGGTCTGGAAATTTGAGTGGGTCACGTAGGAAAAATACCGGTGTGTTATTGCCAACCAGATCCCAGTTACCTTCTTCAGTATAAAACTTCAGCGCAAAACCACGAATATCCCGTTCAGCATCGGCAGCACCCCGCTCACCTGCTACGGTGGTAAAACGTGCGAACATTTCAGTCTGTTTACCTACCTCTGAGAATATTTTGGCGCGGGTGTACTTTGTAATGTCGTGAGTAACAGTGAACGTTCCATAAGCGCCGGAGCCCTTAGCGTGCATGCGTCGTTCTGGAATAACTTCACGATCAAAGTGAGCTAACTTTTCCAAAAACCATACATCTTGTAGTAACTGGGGTCCATGGGGCCCCGCTGTTGCGACATTTTGATTATCTGCTACCGGACAACCGGTTGCTGTTGTTAATTTGTTTTTCATGATGATCTCCTGCTAGGTCTGGTATTCAGCTTAGGAGAATATTGAGATTTATAAATTTAATTATATTTATAAAAAAGATAGCTTGTTGCTATTATGGTTGTGTTGTTCGCTATTTATGATCTGAAAATGGGTCTATAAGGGAGGTGACGAAAACTGAGAATATGGAGCACCTGGTCGGATACGATTAGAAGGTTCCACTTTGCTTGCCTGATACTTAACAGAAAAGAAGCGAGAAACGACAGGCAAATACTATTTATCAGACACTTCGCTTTGGTGTACCCCCATCTCTTTTGAGATTTTATCGCACTCGGCTATCAGATCGGGGAGACTTGATATTAGTTCATCAATTTTAAAGTCTATAGCGGGCCAGCTTTCTTGTATGCAGTCATTGATTAACCGTTCCCTTAGCAGATGATCAGGCCAGCTACGCCATTCTGGATTATGCTGAATTAACGAGCAGATAGCATCGGCAAACTGCACTATTGTTAATCGTTGTCTGAACTCAATTGTCCCCTCTTCTTTCTGCCAAATGTCATCCCGGTGGTGATGTTGTATTACGTCTGTAATTGTTCCGGGTAGTTGCCATTTTCTTGCAGCAAGATAGCCCGTATCTGCATGGGTAAAGCCAAATAACTCATGCTCTACTTCAGCCAGAGAACAAGTATGATTCCAGCACTTAGAGTCTGTGACATCCACTATTTTTGAGCTTATATGAAGAAACACAAACCGGCCTAGATCATGCAATAACCCGCAAAGGTAAGTTAAATCTTTATCCATTCGTAAATCAGAAAGACTTTCAGCCAGGTATTTACTCAAATATGCTGTTTCTAACGAATGGCGCCAGATTGCTTTATGCTGAGATTTCGAATGAGGAAGACTGTGTGTGAAAGTTACGACCGTAATCAATGACAGCGTCTTAAACACTCCGAGACGAATAAGTGCATTCTGAAGATTGGTGATCTGGTTACATGAGGCTGAAGCTACAGAATTGGCAAAACTAAGAATTTTCGTTGCAAGAATAGGAGATTTTGTAGCAAGGTCTTCGACTTTCTCAAAAAAGTTATGGGCGTCTTGAGAGATTTGAATGAGCTCACAAACAACGTAAGGAAACGCAGGTATATTTTCAATTCTCTCTTCGATAAATTCGAGAGTGAACTTCTCTTTTGTTGTTTCCTTTAGCATATAAGCCTCTGGAACTATCAGTTAAAATCAAGAAATACCGATACTTACGCAATAGTTT